>JAQBBE010000189.1:0-16845 GCA_032126435.1 Desulfobacterales bacterium
CATAACGTCAACGGCCGGGATGTCTATGCCCTGGGGACCCTCGATGCGCTGATTTTTCTGGCTAAAAAGGTGGAAGACGGCGCACGGGGCAAGTCCTTTAGCATGATTGACGTGCTCAAAGGTGTCTAGTGGGAGTAAAGATTCCTGGCCCATCTTAGATCCCGCCACGCGGGGGAAGACCAGGCTTTGTTGAGAGTTCATTGAATGGTTAAAATCACAGATATCAAATCACAAATATCAAACAATTTCCAATGACCGAAATTCAAAAATCCAAACAATGTTTCGTCATGGAAAGCTTTGGTCATTGAATATTGGAATTTGTGGTTTATTTGAAATTTGGTGCTTGGAATTTGTGATTTTAGACACAAGGCTCCGAGGCAGAGCCATTATCTCTGACCCCCGATACTCGGAATCTTCGACTGGATCAGAGACCCGGGTTTTTAAGAACCAAATAATTGGAAACGGGTTTAAAGATCCCTTCGTGAGATTCTAAAATGGAAACTAATGACTGCCCTCCACTACCTCATACGCTTTTCCAAGGGCTGCATCGAGTTTTTCCGGCTTGCTTCCACCGGCCTGGGCCATATCGGGCCTTCCGCCGCCGCCGCCGCCCACAATGGATCCAATCCCATTTACAATCTTTCCGGCATGGTATCGGTCGGTCAAATCTTTGGTAACCACAACGATCAGCAGCGCTTTTGATCCATCTGAACTGCCGAGGATGACAATCCCGGATTTTATTTTTTCTTTGAATCGGTCGGCCAGATCTCTCATTGCCGCCGGGTTGTCCACCGAGACCTTTTTAACCAGCACCTTTACGCCATGGATGGTTTTAACTTCTTTTTCGGTCCAGTCTGCGGACTGCATGGCAATCCCGGCCTTTAAGTGTTCCACTTCTTTTTCTAAAGACTTCTGAGAAGACAAAAGTTTCTCTATCCTCTGGGGAACGGCCTCAGGGTGTTCTCTGAGCAATATTGCAGCGTCGTGCATGATTTTGGAGTACCTTTGTATATGCGCTACCGCAGCGGCGCCGGTCAAAGCCTCGATTCGCCGGATGCCGGATGCCACACTGGATTCTCCGATAATTTTGAAAAGACCGATGTTGCCGGTAAGATCTGTGTGGGTTCCGCCGCAAAGTTCCTTGCTGAAATCGTTCAGCGCCACCACTCGAACCCGATCCCCATATTTTTCCTCAAAAAGTGCTGTGGCCCCGGTTTTAAAAGCTTCATCAGCATCCATCTCCGCAATATGGACGGGGATATTCTCTCGAATTCTCTGGTTCACGAGGGTTTCAATTTTGTCGAGGGTCTCGGGATCCGGCTGAAAAAAATGTGTAAAATCGAAACGGAGCTTATCCGGTGCCACCAGTGATCCGGCCTGTTTTACATGATCTCCGAGAACCTTTCTCAGGGCAAAATGGAGTATATGCGTCGCCGTGTGATTGCAAGCCGTTGCATAGCGCTGAAACCGATCAACAGTTAGGGTTACCGTATCTCCTTTTTTAATGTTTCCTGAAATTATTTTCCCTTTGTGGATAATAATACCTGTCGGGTCCTTAATTGTGTTGGAAATCTCCATATTGAGATTATCACCGATGATCTGCCCGGTATCCCCGATCTGTCCCCCGGATTCACCGTAAAACGGTGTAACTTCAGTAACGACCTCCACGGCTTGGCCCTCCGTCGCCGCCTGCATTTCTTCACCGTCTTTGACCAGAACAAGAATCTTTGAATCGCACGAAATTTTATCATACCCCACAAATTTGGGCATTATTCCATGGGCCGAAAGGTTTTTATACGCATCACCGATGGTGCCAAAAGTCGCAATGGATTTTGATCTTTCACGCTGGGCATTCATGGCCTGGTCAAAACCCTCCAGATCGAGTTCCATCTCCTCATCTCTGATGACATCCCTGACAATGTCCACCGGAAATCCGTACGTATCATAAAGCTTGAAAATTAATTGGCCCGGCACCTGTGTCAGGCCTTTTGCCTTTAATTCCGAAAGGCTGTTGTTGAGGAGTTTAAGGCCGTTATCGAGTGTTTCTGAAAACCGGATTTCCTCGTTTTCAATAACATTGGTGATAAACGATGCGGCGTCCGAAAGTTCGGGATAGGCCGGTTTCATGATATCGAACACCTTCGCTGCGGTTTTATGTAAAAATGGCCGCACAAGCCCGATATTGCGCCCGTATCTAATGGCTCTGCGCATAATTCGACGCAGTACATATCCCCGTCCTTCGTTGGCGGGCAGAACGCCGTCTCCGATCAAAAATGCTGCGGCCCTGCTGTGATCGGCAATCACTTTCATGGCCACATCAGAATCCAAGGATTCTCCAATCCGCTTTTCCGAAAGTTCCTCGACCTTAGTCATAATGGGGCGAATCAGATCGATATCATAGTTTGTGGGCACGTTCTGAACGACGGCGACCATCCGCTCCAGCCCCAGCCCGGTGTCGATGCTCGGTTTTGGAAGCGGCGTCAATTTTCCCGAAACATCACGGTTAAACTGCATAAAAACCAGATTCCATATCTCCAGAAAACGGTCACAATCACATCCCACCGTACAATCCGGTTTTCCGCAGCCGAATTTTTCACCGCGGTCGATATGCAGCTCACTGCAGGGACCGCAAGGACCGGTATCCCCCATGGCCCAGAAGTTGTCCGCTTCACCGAAACGTAAAATCCGGTCTTCCGGGACCCCGATGTTTTTATGCCAGAGTTCATGGGCCTCATCGTCGTCGAGATAAATGGAAACCCACAGTTTGTCTTCGGGCAGTCCATATCCGTTGGTCAACAGATCCCACCCAAAATCTATGGCCTTTTCTTTGAAATAATCTCCAAAGGAAAAGTTGCCCAGCATCTCGAAAAATGTATGGTGCCTTGCCGTGTACCCGACATTCTCCAGATCGTTATGCTTCCCCCCCGCACGCACGCATTTCTGAGAGGTTACGGCTCTGACATAGCTTCTCTTTTCTTCACCGAGAAAAGTACGCTTAAACTGCACCATGCCTGCATTGACGAATAAAAGCGTAGGATCATCCGAAGGAACAAGGGATGAACTCCTTACGATTTGGTGGCTGTGTTTTTCAAAATAGTCAAGAAACTTCCTGCGGACTTCGTTGCCTGTCATAACCCGCTCCATTTGAAAATAGATTTATGAATCATCCTGGGCATCTTCTCGTCTCTTTTGAGAAAGGCCCAACGCTTCTTTGACTTTGATCAATACTGAATTGAAAATATCCGGATTGTCTTTGAAGAACTGCTTTACATTTTGCCGCCCCTGCCCGACTCTTTCTCCATCAAACGAATACCATGATCCGCTTTTGTCGATGACACCGGCCATAACACCGGTGTCGAGAACATCTCCGGTCTGTGAAATCCCTTCACCATAGAGAATGTCGAATTCTGCCTCCTTGAAAGGGGGAGCCACTTTGTTTTTGACAACGCGCACCCGGGTTCGGTTTCCCACAATATCCTGTCCGTCTTTGATTGCGCCGATACGCCGGATATCGAGTCTCACCGAAGAATAGAACTTCAGCGCATTCCCGCCGGTGGTCGTCTCGGGGTTGCCGAATACAACGCCGATTTTCATTCGGATCTGGTTGATGAAAATGAGCGCGGTCATCGTCTTGCTGATGGTGCCGGTCAATTTCCGCATGGCCTGTGACATGAGTCTGGCCTGAAGCCCCATGTGGGAATCCCCCATTTCACCTTCTATCTCCGCCCTTGGGACAAGTGCGGCGACAGAATCGATCACCACGATATCCAGTCCACCGCTTCTGACCAGCATATCCGCAATTTCGAGGGCCTGCTCTCCCGTATCCGGCTGAGCGACCAAGAGTTCGTCACAATTGACACCGAGTTTCCTGGCATAGGACGTATCCAAAGCATGCTCAGCGTCAATAAAAGCGACAATGCCGCCCAGTTTTTGGGCCTCGGCAACCGCATGAAGCGCAAGTGTCGTTTTGCCGGAAGATTCCGGACCAAAAATTTCCGCCACTCTGCCTCTGGGAAGCCCGCCGACACCAAGTGCTTTATCCAGGGCAAGGGAACCGGTCGAAATGACAGGCACATCGATAATAGGGCTGCTCCCCAGTTTCATGATAGACCCCTTGCCGAACTGTCGTTCTATCTGAACCATGGCGGTCTCTACCGCCTTCTCCTTGTCCGGTGAAATGCTCATTATCGCCTCCTGGTTGATCACCTTTCATTGTTTTATTAAGAAGTGAATGAAGTAATGCTATGTGACATGTCAAGCCAACCGAGCGCTCATCAGTTTCGTGTAAACAGCTCCGGATGCTTTCAGTTCGCTTTTGTACAGAACCACTCTGTCGGCAGTGAATGTTTCAGTCTCAAAATTTCCGAATGTATCGAGTGCTTCAATGAACGTTTTCGTGTCGATTTTTTTCTGGATCCGGCCCAGGGTCAGATGTCCTTTAAAGGGCCTTTTTTCCTTGGGAAAACCGATGGCCTCTAAATTTTCATCGAGTGTTTTCTGCAGCCTCCCAAGGGTTTCGAGCTGGCCTGTAATGCCCACCCATACCACACGAGGGCGTCTTATACCCGGAAAAACGCCGATCCCTTTCACCTTTAGCGACAGAGGCGTATACGCCTTGGCCGCCTCAAATACGGCCCTGCCGACGTTTTCTGTATCCGCCGCCTCGATGTTTCCTAAAAATTTCAGGGTAAGATGAATACGCTCCGGTCGCACCCATCTGATTTTAAACCCGTAGTTTTTTATGCCTTCTTGAACCCTATCAATCGATGAAATTATTTTTTCAGGAATCTCGACAGCGATAAAAGACCGTATGATATTCGACATTGGGAATTGACTGTTTACAATTGACGCTTGAAGAATGGATCCTCTACCGATTTTCACCGTTATTTTTTTTCGAAGGTGCAGGAAATCCTTAGATCTTCGATCGATAATTTTATCTGTTTTAAATTCCCGTCCGGATGTTGATGCAGCGTTGGAGGCATTACTTCATCGGCAATGTGAACTGCGGCTCACCGATCATAAATTTGCCTTTGGAAATCCATCTTTTCAGCATTTCAGCAATTTCACGTGCTCTCACGATACTGGACATCGGCACGGTGGGTATTTCCTCACCCCTGAATTTAATAGAACCGCTTTTCAATTCTGCATAGCTGACCTGGCCGTAGCTTTTTGAAATACCATGGGCATAATCATGCCCGTAATCTACGATCTGGGTAAACAACTCTTCATCCGAAACCGCAGTGTACTGAACGATCTCCTCGTTGAGTATGGGAATAGGAATGCCCAGCCCCACGGCAAGTGAACACCCGTATCCCTGCATACTGACGCCCATTAGCCATTTGGGACTCATTTTTTTGAGATCTCCCATAACCCATAGGGTACCGGCGGGTGTTTTGGGAACACTTTTGTTTGTCCTTTCCACCGACGGGTTGTGCTGTGTGCCGTACCAAGTCACATATCCTGTTGCCCCGCCAAGGAAAATTCGGGTTCCAAGGCCGATGGTTTTATAATAAGGGTCATTAAAAAGTGGGCTGAGTTGACCGGCCGAACAGAAATTTGCATTGGCGGCTCTGGGTTTCAATGTGCCCATGTATGTATAGACGGTTTTATTGGTTAAGTTCACGGCGCAGTTGTAATTTTGATACCCGTTTCTGGGATTGCAGAGCGTGGCGCTCGGAAGTGTTCCCAATGAAATCTTTTTTTCCACCATCCGATTCGGATAACAGTCTGTTCCGTAAGCGGTGGCTTTTAAATAGACGGTCTTTCCGGCAACCAGGTCCTGAATCACATGGCCACCGCCATAATTAAATTCCCCGGGATAAACCTTGTTTAACGGATCATCCTCACACGGCTCTGTAGCGCCGATATAGCAGTCCACCGCTGCAATGCCGGCATATGCGGACACATTATTCAACCAGACCTTGGATGCTTTTAATCTCGGAACAGAATGTCCGAAGTTTATAAATGCTCCGGATGAACACATTGGCGCAAAGGTTCCCGTCGTTACAACGTCGACCTGCCGCGCCGCTTCAACCGGCCCTTTTTCCCGGACGATGTCGATAATCTCCTCGGCAGTAACAACAACCACTTTTCCGGTCTTAATCTTTTTATTGATATCCTGGTATGACTTGTTAATTTTATGTTTTTTCATTGCCGGTTACTCTCCGATCTTTGCTTTCCATGTTAAAAAATGTATTACCGAGGTTGAGCGGTTCAGGGTTCAACGTTCCGGGTTGGAAAAACCTCAAACAACCTCGCCTCAATGTGATGCTGGTTTCATCGTGGTTTCAAAACCGTTCCACCCAATATGTTACGGCAGGCATTCCGGATTTTGATCAATATTTTAAGCAGTTTCAATCGGTTGTAACCCTTGAACTTTGAACCCAGAACCTGGAACCGATCCGTTTAGGTTTTAATATAAAGACTTTACCGTTTCTATTTTGCTTGAGATATTGTTTTTTATCCAGGCCGAATCCCACCATTCGACAGGGTTTACAAATGTATTGTGAACCAGAATTCCAAAATGGAGATGATCCCCACCGGCCATCCCCGTACTTCCTGTACGCCCAATGATCTCACCTTTAGATACCATCTGCCCCTGCTTGACGTCAAAAGCGCTTAAATGTGAATAGGTACTGAACAATCCAAAGCCATGGTCGATCATTACGGTTTTCCCGTAAATACCCAAGTATCCGGCAAAGGCAACCTTTCCCCGGTTCGATGCCGGGACCGGTGAATGGGCAATGGAGGCCAGATCCACACCCAGGTGGACCTGTTCATCGATTACATGACCTTTGTATCTATATCTGCGATGATCGGCAAAATTGGCTTTTCTGGCTGAATTGGGCAGCCTCAAAAATGCACCGTCCCAATATAATTTGTTATCGGTTTTTCTTCCGATATCCTTTATTTTCAAGTTGTTGTGCTTGCGTAATTCACGGTTAACCTTAAGAAACTTGTCCACCAGGGGATTTTCGGAATCCTGCGGGACATCCACATCAAATTCCGACATCTTCCAATTCAAAAATCTGTCGGAAATTTCTAAAAAACCATTTCTAAAAACTCTTTTTTTAATATAGTATGGAAACCCGGCTCTGGAGCTGTTTCCGGATAAATCGGTTGCTTTTACAAGGAGTTCGGTACCTGCCCCTTGTGTATAATCAAGGGCAAAAAAAGCCACAAAAAAAAATTTATCCTTATAATATCCTGAATATCCGGGGAAAAAATTTTCCCCCACATAAACGCCGCTTTCAAGGCACGGTTCCGACAGCTTGTAGATCACGAGCCCTGTACCCCCCTGACTCACATTGTGTATCCTGCTCAGAACATCCACCTCAGGAGGCTTTGTATCAATCATTACGTCTTTTTCTAAATACGCCGTGTTTCCGTGCAACCATTTCCGCCAGGAATAATCCCTGGCAACCATACGCAAGATCGCCTTTCCGTCGGTTATGCCCATTTTCTTTGGCTCAATTTTGATCTGGAAAGACGCCTGGCGGGTCTTTCCACCGCCAAAAAGACCTTCAGAGGGCAGGTCTTTTTCAAACAGTAAAACCTCCTTGCCGTCTTTGATAAGTCCGACCCATAGCTCTCGCACTCCACTTTTGACATCGGACACGTTAACGGAAAGGGTGTGCGTCTTGCCGATGAACGGAGAAGGAGGTTCCAGAACGATGGAAGGCTTTTCACCTTCGAGTCTTTGCATCAATATCCAAACAACCGGCAGAACAACAATGAGACAGATCAGCACGATCATTTTGGTTTTTAAGTTTTTTCTATTCGTTTTCAATAAGTTGCATCCCGCCTTTCTTTTTTTTCAAAAAAATTATATTAACAGTAAAAAAGGGAGTTATCAAGGGCTGTTTTTCCTTTTTTCGTTTCTTGACTTTTGACCCCATGCGCGATAAATATTTACTGATGGTTTCCAAAATTTAAGAAAATTACCGCGTTAAAAAAACTATGGGCAATATCGTTAAAACAGAAAATATCTCAATCGGTCAGGGCTCTCAGCTGGTTTTGATCTCAGGTCCGTGTGTGATCGAAAATTATGAAATAACTTATGAAATCGCGTCATTTCTCAAAGAATTGACTCAACATTTGGATATTCCATTTATTTTTAAAGCGTCTTATGACAAAGCCAACCGGACATCCATAAATTCCTTTAGGGGTCCCGGTTTGGCGGATGGGCTTGATATCCTGGAACGTATCAAGACGGAACTTGGCATCACGATCATTTCGGATGTTCACAGGATCAACGAAATCGATGATGCGGCACGGGTTTTGGACATCATTCAAATCCCTGCTTTTTTATGTCGACAAACCGATTTCATTTTAAAAGTCGCCGAAACAGGAAAACCGATCAATGTTAAAAAAGGACAATTTTTATCCCCGTGGGATGTAAAAAATATCGTGGACAAAGTGACGTCTACAGGAAACCGCCAGATTCTCCTCACAGAGAGGGGAACCATGTTCGGATACAACAATCTGGTGGTGGACTTCCGTGCCATAAAGATCATGCAGGATATGGGTTATCCGGTCATATTCGACGCAACGCACAGCATCCAGCTCCCCGGCGGGGCAGGTACAAGTTCCGGTGGACAGCGGGAATTTGCACCCACGCTGGCACGTGCGGCAGTTGCCGCCGGAGCAGACGGCATATTTATGGAAGTTCACCCGGAACCCGACAGAGCGCTTTGTGACGGACCCAATTCATTAAAGCTCGATACGTTGGATCAGCTGCTTTCCCAACTTATCGCAATCCGGAAGGCCATGGTTTGTTGAGTTAATGGTTTTAAATCGATTAAAACGCATAAAACTCCTGATTCTTGATATTGACGGCGTACTCACCGACGGCGGTATTGTCTACAACGATAACGCTGTCGAAACCAAGGTGTTTAATGTAAGGGACGGACTGGGCATAAGACTCCTTATGGCGGCGGGAATCGACCTGTGTATCATCACCGGCAGACGTTCAGACGCGCTGCATCACCGCTGTAAAAATCTTGGTATCGACCTTATTTTTGACGGAATTGACAATAAGGCCGCCATATTCGATCTTGTTTTAGATCGCACCGGCGTAACTGCTGAAGAAACGGCATTCGTCGGTGATGATTTGCCGGATATAGCCTTGATGAAAAAGGTCGGGCTCTCCATTGCCGTTGCAGATGCTCACCAGACCGTTCTGGAAAACGCGGATATGGTTACATCGGCAAAAGGGGGGAAAGGGGCGGTCAGAGAAGCTTGTGAAGCAATACTAAAGGCTCAGGGACTCTGGGAAAACATCTTGGAACGCTTTTTATCCTAAAGCGCACAAACAGAAGATTCCCCTGAAACAATGATTATTGAAGCTGCCTGCAGCACTTCAATGACAATTATAACCATGAACAATAAGAAGAAGTTAAAATTTTTTCTGATCTCAATCATTTTTATTACATTTGGGGTCGTATCGGCGGTTTTTGTGGGATATCGCCACATTTCAGACAAAGAAGACAAACTTGTTTCTAACATTCAAAGTAAAGCCAACATTTCCATAGGAAAGGCGCATCAAACAGCCACCCGAAACGGGATAACAGAGTGGAACCTGGACGCCGCTTCCGTAGATTATATCAATAACAAAAATCAGGCAATTTTCCATGATCTGTCTGTAAAATTTTTTCTTAAAGATAAAACCAACGTTTATATAAAAGCAGATCGAGGGATTTTAAATACAGATTCAAACGATATGAAAATATTCGGAAATGTTGTGGTGGAAAATGGAAGCTACCTGCTAAAATGCGACAATCTGTATTACAAACACAACGGACGGATAATCTTTTCAGAAACGCCGGTTAACATTACCGGAGATCTATTTAATCTTGTTGCCGACTCTATGTCATTGGATTTAAATACAAATAGATCGATTTTTGAAGGAAAGGTGGCAGGAACCTTACGTGAGAGAATCACCCTTTAAGCATAATTATCGCCGGACTTTGGGCTTTTGGACCGCAATTCTTCTCCTGGCTGCCAGCATGGCCATGCCGCCGGCACATGCTGACGATATATCGAGCAAGCCAGATACAAAAGGCCGTAAAAACAATGAAAAAATTTACATTACGGCCGACAAACTGATCTCTGACAACAAGGCCGGCTATGCCGAATTTATTGGAAATGTCAGGGCAAACCAGGATGAGACTGTGATCACGGCCGACAGACTCAAAATTTTTTTTAAAAAACATTTGTCCGATAAAAATAACCCGATTATCGGCCAGGAATCGATTCATCAAATCGTTGCCAAGGGCAACGTCAAGATAAAATTTGACAACAGGGTTGCAGAAAGTCAGCAGGCCGTATACAATACAGAGACAAGCGTGCTGGTTCTGTCGGGAGCCGACTCAAAGATCATCACCGGAAATGACACCATTTCCGGTGAAAAAATTACATTTTACAGAACAGATGGACGCATTGCCGTTGAAGGTGGAAGTAAAGAGCGTGTAGAAGCCGTGTTTTATGGCGGAGAAAAGGGTTTGAAATAATTGACGACGTTGTCTCTTAAAGATCTGGTTAAGGTGTATAATGGAAGACAGGTTGTGAACTCCGTTAGCATGAAAATAAAAAACGGCCGTGTCGTGGGACTTCTCGGCCCAAACGGCGCAGGCAAAACCACCACCTTTTATATGACCGTCGGCATGATAAAGCCGGATGATGGACAGGTGTTTTTGAATGATGAAGATATCACGAACTTCCCCATGTATCTGAGAGCGCGGAAAGGCCTCGGCTATCTCCCCCAGGAAACGTCGATATTTAGAAAACTGACGGTTAAACAAAATATGATGGCAATTCTTGAAACACTATCCATCTCTAAATCGGATCAAGAAGAGCGGGCAAATTTGCTTCTTGACGAACTCGGAATAAGGCATCTGGAAAACCAAAAGGCAAACTTGCTTTCAGGCGGGGAACGGCGGCGTCTTGAAATATCACGGGCGCTGGCCACGAAGCCCTCGTTTATTCTTCTGGATGAACCTTTTGCCGGTATAGACCCGCTGGCGGTCATCGACATAAAAAAAATTATTCGACATTTAAAAAATAGAGGCATCGGCATCCTTATCTCCGATCACAATGTAAGAGAAACTCTTGAAGTTTGTGACGAAGCATATATATTAAACGAAGGCAGGATCATTGAATCCGGCCCCCCTGAAAAAATAGCCTCGAGCGAAACCGCTCGACGGATATACCTTGGAGACGAGTTTAAATTATAAAATGGCCCTTGAACTAAGACAACAGCTGAAATTAACGCAGCAACTCATCATGACCCCGCAGCTTCAGATGGCGATCAAGCTTCTGCAGCTGTCGCGACTTGAACTTTTGAATACCATCCGGCAGGAGCTCGAAGAGAATCCTACATTGGAAGAGGAAGTCCAGGACCTTGATGTTGAAGAGCCGCTTGCTGAACGCCCTGAGAAAGTATCCACCGAACCGTCCGAAACCAAAGAGATCACGGTAGAAGAAAAAATCCGGGACGACATCGACTGGAACAATTATATCGATGAATACAATTCCTCGGGAAGAACCCATTTCGAAGCCGAAAGAAGAGATACGCCGAATTTCGAATCGTTTGTGGCACGCAAAGAATCCCTGCGTGAACATCTGCTCTGGCAGCTCCTTATGACGTCTTCCGAAGAAGAGGAAAAAAAGATTGGAAGTTTTATCGTCGGCAACCTGAATAACGACGGCTATCTGGATGCCACGGTCGAAGACCTCGCCATGATGAGCGGCGCCGCCCCTGAAAAGATCGAGCAAGTTCTATCCCTATTTCAAACATTTGATCCCATCGGTGTATGCGCGAGAGATCTCAGTGAATGCCTACTTATACAGGCAAGGCATTTTGACCTGGACGACACCATTGTAACCGAAATCATCGAAAACCATCTCAATCATCTTGAAAATAAGAATTATAAGGCCATCGCCAAATCTCTAAAAGCATCCTTTGAAGATATTATTGCTGCCGTTAAAGTTATCCAGAGTTTAGAGCCAAGACCCGGCAGGCAATTCACCGATGAAGAAGCCCAATACATCAATCCCGATGTTTTTGTTTATAAACTGGACGATGAATTTATAATCCTGGTCAACGATGACGGGATGCCGAAACTGCGTGTTAACAATTTTTATAAAAGTGCCATTAAGGGTGACGGAAACTTTTCCGCAGATGCAAAGGACTATATACAGGAAAAGATGCGTTCCGCAACATGGTTGATCCGAAGCATTCACCAACGTCAAAAAACCATCTACAAAGTGATGGAAAGCATACTGAAATTCCAGCGGGATTTTTTTAAAAAGGGGATTGCACACTTGAAACCCATGGTATTGAGAGATGTCGCGGAAGATATCGGCATGCATGAATCAACCATCAGCAGGGTGACAACCAATAAGTATGTCCATACCCCGCGGGGTATTTTTGAATTGAAATATTTTTTTAACAGTTCTATTCAGCGCGTCCATGGCGAAGCCATCGCCTCTGCCAGTGTACAAGAAAAAATAAGAGTGATCATCGAGAATGAAGATTCCCAAAAACCATACAGCGATGACAAAATCTCGAAACTTTTGAAGGAGGCAAATATTAATATCGCTCGGAGAACCGTAGCCAAATACCGTGAAATGATGAGAGTATTACCATCAAACAAACGCAAACAATTCTAGGGAGGTTTTAGGTATGCATACATCGGTTACATTTAAAAATCTTGATTCCTCTGAAAATTTAAAATCATATGTTGGAGACAAACTCGATCGTTTTGATAAATATCTTTACAATCCTGCCGAAGCGAATGTCGTGCTTTCGGTTGAAAAGTTTCGCCACATGGCGGAAATCAGTATCATCGGTGACAGGCTCAACATTTACGGCAAAGAAGTGACGGACGATATGTATTCCGCCATCGATATGGTTCTGGACAAACTCGAAAAACAGATCAAGAAAAACAAACAAAAAAACCGGCAACATCGGAGTGGCTCGAAATCCAGAACAAAAGATATGCTCACAGAAGACACGCTCCATTTGGAAGACGAAGCCACAAGACACATTATTGTCAGAAATATCGACTATAAACCCATGGATGTGGAAGAAGCGGTTATGCAGATGGACCTTGTAACCGACAATTTTCTGGTTTTCACAAATGCCAGGACCGATCAGGTCAATGTCCTTTATCGGCGAAAAAATGACGATTACGGCCTGATTCAACCCAGCAACTGACCCGGGTTCCTTATAATGAAGATTCTTGATGTTTTACTGAAAGAAGCCATTCTTTCTGATATGAAAGCCAATGATAAAAAAGGGGTTCTCGAAGAACTTGTAACACCTGTGGCCCGTATTGCCGGCATAAACCATGATTATCTCGTTAAAGTACTCATGGAACGGGAACGGCTCGGAAGTACCGGAATTGGTGAAGGGATCGGGATCCCCCATGGGAAAGTCAAGGATCTGGAATCCCTGGTTCTCGGTTTCGGTCTGAGCAAAAAAGGCGTCGACTTCGATTCCATGGACGGGCAGCCCGCCCATATCTTTTTCCTTTTATTAACGCCGGAAAATTCGACAGGACTTCATTTAAAGCTTCTCGCTCGAATTTCCAGAATTTTGAAAAATGACCCTTTCAAACAAAAGTTGTTGCGTGCCACAAACCGAGATGAAATCTATTCCATCATCAAAGAAGAGGAGGAAGAAGAATTTTAGAACCGAACATTGATTAACAGTGAAAAAGTTGAAAATAGTTATTATTACAGGGCGTTCTGGCTCCGGGAAGAGTACCGCAATTGCAGCATTTGAAGATGCGGGCTACTATTGTGTCGACAACATGCCGGTCGCACTTCTCCCCAAATTTTTGGAATTGCCGATTAAAAGCAACTCTGAAATGGCGGGGCTTGCATTTGTGATGGACCTGAGAGAAAAAAGTTTTCTCTCCAGGTATTCATCAATCTTTGAATCTCTTAAGAAAAAAGGACATCAGTTCGAAATCCTTTTTCTTGATGCCGATGAAGAAACTCTGCTGAAGCGGTACAGCCAAACACGAAGACACCACCCCCTTTCGCAAGACAAAAGCCTTTTGGAGGGAATCCGTACTGAGCAACAACAGTTAAAAAATTTAAAAATCGCCGCCGATAAAATTATTAACACTTCCCATTACAATGTCCACGAGTTGAAATCTGTTATCAGTGACATCGCGCAAAAAAGTAAAAACTTTGCGCCCATGAAGATAAATATCTTATCGTTCGGTTTCAAATACGGGATCCCCCACGATGCCGATTTGATCATGGATGTTCGGTTTCTCTTAAATCCGTACTTCGTTCCTGAACTCAAAAACCTGGACGGAAAAAACGAAACCGTTAAAAATTATGTCTTGAACAACGATGAAGCCCGAAGATTCTTAAAAAAATATCTGGATCTGCTTGACTATTTAATCCCGATGTACGAAAAGGAGAACAAAGCTTATCTAACCATTGCAGTGGGTTGTACCGGAGGCCGACATCGTTCTGTAACCATTGCAGAAGCCGTATTCGAACATATAAAAAAAACAGACATGCAGATTATAATCACACATCGTGACATTGATCTGTAGAAAGGGAATTATGATAGGTATCGTTATTGTCACACACAGTCAACTTGGAGATGCACTTATTGATGCTGCTGAATTCATTCTTGGAACTCGACCGGATACCATGGTATCGGTTTCCATAGATTTGAATGAAAACGTTGACAAACTGCGGAAAAAAATTGCGGAAGGAATCAAAAAGGTTGACCACAATCGAGGCGTCCTTATCCTTACAGACATGTTCGGTGGAACGCCATCCAATTTAAGCTATTCATTTCTCGAAGAAGGACGGGTGGAAGTCATATCCGGCGTTAATCTTCCCATTCTGATCAAAGCCTTTGATATCCAAAAAGACATGGAACTCAGCAAACTCGCTGAACACCTGGAAGCTTTCGGGAAAAAAAGTATTTCACTTGCAAGCGGAATTTTAAAAGGAAATAAACGAACATAGCCGGATATGATGATAAACGAAAAGGAGGTACAATGCGCATAAAATTAGGCATCAACGGTTTTGGTAGGATCGGACGTCTTGTTTTCAGAGCCTCGATCGGTCATGATGAGCTTGAGGTTGTAGCGGTGAATGACCTCATGGATTCAGCCACTATGGCCCATCTTCTGACCTACGATTCTGTCCACGGTAAGCTCGATATGGAAGTCACTGCAAAGAACGGCGCCATAGAAGTGGGCGGGAAATCGGTGGCCGTAACCTCAATAAAAGATCCTGCGGCCCTTGCCTGGAAAGATTTCGGCGTGGACATCGTCGCGGAATGCACCGGTCTTTTCAGAGACTATGAAAACGCCTCAAAACATCTGACCGCCGGCGCCCGTAAAGTGATCATATCTGCACCGGCACAAAAGCCGGATGTTACCATCGTCATGGGTGTAAACTCAAACCAATACGACCCAAAACATCATCACATTATATCGAATGCCTCATGTACGACAAATTGTCTTGCACCGGTCGCTAAGGTGCTTTTAGAAAATTTCGGAATTAAAAGAGGACTCATGACAACCATTCATTCTTACACCGGTGACCAGCGTCTGCTCGATTTCCCCCACAAAGATTTGCGAAGGGCCAGAGCCGCCGCCATGTCCATGATTCCGACAACCACCGGCGCGGCCAAGGCTGTGGCCCTGGTGCTCCCGGAACTCTCCGGAAAGCTCAACGGCCTTGCCATCCGCGTTCCCACTCCAAATGTATCCATCGTCGACTTTGTTGCAAGTTTAGAAAAAACCGGCGTTACGGTTACGGATATAAACTCTGCTTTAAAAGAGGCTTCGGAAAAATCGCTGGCGGGCATTCTTGGATTTAACGATCTTCCCCTGGTATCCATCGATTTCAACGGATCAACGTTGTCCTCCATTGTCGATGGACCAACAACTTACGTGGTCGACAACATGGTCAAAGTTTTATCCTGGTACGACAATGAAACCGGATACTCAAACAGGATGGTGGATCTGGCGGCAATGATCGGAGCACAATTATAAATTGAAAATTAAGAATCATCTCCAATAGGGTTGATGATTCTAAAAGGATTCGAGGATTCAAGGATTCAAGTGAACTGCTGAAAAATTAAAAAGACATAGTCTCCCAACAAACTGGGAGAAGAATTAAAATTAATCAAACTCTTGATGCTTATTCGTCAATCTTCAAATATTAAAGGATATAATTGAATGGACCTTCGCAGACCACTGATTGCCGGAAACTGGAAGATGTTTAAGACCGGTCCCGAGGCAGTTGAAACAACCGATCGGCTGGTAAAGCTCTTATCGACGACCATCGATGTCGATGTGATGATTGCACCACCGTTTACAGCTCTGGCGCTGGTTTCAGATATGCTGAAAAAGACCCCTATTTCTCTGGGTGCCCAGAATCTCTTTTGGGAAGCGGAAGGCGCGTACACCGGTGAGATCTCGGCGTCCATGCTGGTTTCAGCCGGTTGCAGGTACGTTATCGTCGGCCATTCGGAACGGCGTCAATATTTTGGCGAAACCGACGAAACCGTCAACAAGAAAATAAAGGCCGCTATCAAGAATGATCTGATACCGGTTATGTGCATCGGAGAGTCTGAAACGGAACGCGAATCCAAAGAGACGTTTTCAGTGCTTGACAGACAGGTGCAAAAGGGGTTAAAGGGATTTTCCGCTGATGAAATGGAAACACTGGTCATCGCCTATGAACCTATCTGGGCCATCGGTACCGGTAAAACGGCAACCGCTGATCAGGCTCAGGAGATCCATCTGTTTTTACGCGCGATGCTTGGAAAAAAATTCGGGAATAAACTTGCCAAGT
>JAQBBE010000190.1:0-7818 GCA_032126435.1 Desulfobacterales bacterium
CCCGGGTATATTAAAGGAAAAGAAGCAAAGGGCCTTAAAAAAGAGCAGAAGCGCGAATACCATGCCAATGCCCTACATGACAATTGCAAAGGATGCCATAAAGATTTCAACAAGAAAATGAAGTTGAAATCAAAAGATGAAGGTGCTGCGCCGGTAACCTGTAAACAGTGCCACGGCGGAGAAGACGAGAAAGAATAGTACCGAATAAAAAAATTAAAGGGGTAATCATCGTTTATAGGGTGATTACCCCTTTTTATTGTAGCGTCCACAGGTTCCGAGTTCACCGTTCAAAGGTTGATGAAAGATTAAATTATGGATCTAACCATGAACTCTGAACTTTGAACAATGAACGGTTATTATAATTTTTTATAAGCCATCGCATTCCGCACCATGGCGCCGGCCCAAGACGGCGTGCCGAGTGAATGAATATGGGTATAGGTGGCCAGAACGTTTTTATAACAGACCCCGTCCCGTTTATGGATAAAACCGGCCCCTCGTTTCATGGCAAAGGCAAGATCTTTATCGGTTCCCCGCCATTTTAAAACCTTCGAATAGTGAAACTCATGCCCTTTAATTTCAGAACCGACTTTAAAATACGGATTCTCCTGTTCCACCGTAACAACGGTGTATCCGTGTCCCTGGGGCTTTTTTGAAAATCCGAATACCACCGGAAGTACCCCGGCCATGGGGAAGGACCCTTCATCGAGAACAAGCTCCTCTCCGAGATACATAAGACCGCCGCATTCGGCATATATGGGCAGACCGTTTTCAGCCAATGCCTTTAATTGTCGTCTGAATGATATGTTCTCTGCCAGTTGACGGGCATGGGTTTCAGGAAACCCGCCACCGATATAAAGGGCGTCCACGGGCGGAATTCTGTCGCTCACAAGGGGGCTGATAAATACGGTTTCCGCCCCTTCCCCTTCAAGGGCTTCGATATTTTCCGGATAGTAGAACTGAAACGCCGAATCCTTGATGACGCCGATTCTGGGTCTTGGATGCGGAATGCTCGATGCGGAATGACGGATATTTTCTCGAAGTTCGGCTGAAACAGGCAGCGCAGCGGCATTGTCGGCAACCGCTGCCAACGCGTCAAGGTCGAGATAGCGGCGGGCTATCTGGGATGCAGCATCGATGGCATCCTTTGCACAGTCATGTTCCGGTGTGGGTACCAGCCCCAAATGCCGTTCAGGGAAATTTTTCCAGTCGAGTTTCGGGATGGCACCCAATACGGGAATATGGCAGTAGTGCTCGATATTTTTCCGGAGGATTTTTTCATGCCTGGAACCGGCAACGCGGTTTAAGATCACCCCTTTTATATCCACATCAGGATCGAACTGCTTGCATCCCAGAACCGCCGCAGCCATGGTTCGGGTGGACTTGGTGCAATCGATGCAAAGAATCACCGGCGTCTTGAGAAGTTTTGCCAGCTCCGCGGTACTGGTGCTCCCATCGATGTCTATACCATCGTAAAGGCCCCGGTTCCCTTCGATAACAGAAATGTCACCGTTTTTGGAATGCAAGAAAAAGGATCGAAGGATATTCTCTTTGTTGACAAGGTAGGTGTCAAGGTTATAGCAGGGCCGGCCGGCCGCAAGGGCAAGCCAACCGGCGTCAATGTAATCCGGACCTTTTTTGAAAGGGATTACCCGTTTGCCGACGGCTCTCCAAGCTGCAGTGATTCCGATCGACAGTATGGTCTTTCCCGATCCTCCGCGCAGGGCTGAAATTAAAATTCTGGGAAAATCCATATCTTCCTGCTGCATAGGAGGCATTTAAATAAAAATAGGTTCAGGAGCGGCCGGTTCTAACAAGGAAGACGTTCGTCATTAATCTTCATGTTCGGCATGCGCCTGTTTGCCCGCGCCTTTAAGCCCGTACATCGACGTGCTTCCGCTGGACCAGTATTCGAGAATTTCCTCTTGTACCATTTGGGTGATGAACTTTTTGGCCTCCCTGGGTTTTAAATCCAGGATTTTCGTTAAATCGTTAAAGTAAAACTTGCTTTTACTTTTTTTCTTTGTCAGCCCTTCAACAATTTTTTCTTTTGCCTCTTCGTAGTCCATTGATTGAGCCTCTTTTTTATTAAGGGGGTACATATCGTACCCCCTTAACGATTAGAATTTAAATTGTGTGGTCTGGCGCCAGGTAGAATATGCCGGATCACGGAAATCATCGATGAGGTGATGGGTAAACTCAAGTTCACACTTTTCAAAAAATCTTTCCCATCCAATCCTTTCCGCCCACTCACCAACACGTTCATATTTATTGGCCCCAGCTGCATAGGCTTCGACGATTTTCTTAATACAAGCCGTGGTCGAAGGCCAGCGTGGCATCTCGTTGGGCAGAAAAGCCACAACGACCTTGGAAAACTTGGGAGCGCTGATCCGGTTGGATACCTTTCCGCCGACCATGATCACGATGCCGTCGCCCACATCATCAGCAAGAGGCATGGCCGGACACATGGTGTAGCAGTTACCGCAGAACATACATCTGGGATCATTGACGGCCACACTGTTGACCTTGGTGCCATCAGCAAGTTCAACCTTGGACGGCTTGATGGCCGCCGTGGGACAGGCGGCGATGGCCAATGGAATTTCACACATCTTGTCCAGGTATTCATGGTCCAGCATGGGTGGTTTACGATGATACCCCAAGATGGCGATGTCCGAACAGTGGACTGCGCCGCACATGTTCAGGCAGCATGCCAGAGATACGCGAAGCTGGGCCGGAAGACGCATGTTTTGAAAATCGTCAAACAGCACGTCCATGGTGGCCTTTACCGGGCCTGATGCATCTGTGGCCGGTGTATGACAATGAATCCAGCCCTGTGTGTGTACGATGTTGGTAACACCTGCGCCGGTACCGCCGATGGGAAATTTAAAACTGCCGCCGGCAAACTTGCGGCTTGCAAGATCCTTTTTCAACGGCTCGACTTTGTCTTTGCTGTCCACCATGAATTCGATGTTGTTGCGGGTGGTGAACCTTAAGTGTCCGTCACAATGCTTGTCTGCGATTTCGCAGATTTCACGGATATGGGATACGCTCATGAGACGGCAGCCACCCACCCTTACCGTATATATTTCATCACCGGATTCAGCCACATGGACCAGAACACCGGGTTCCAGGATCTCATGATACAACCATTTACCCTTGTTTTTCTTAATCACCGGAGGGTAGAATTCTTCAAAATGTCTGGGACCGATGTCGGTTATTCTATTTTCCATCGGTTTATTAGGATTATAACCTGAGGATACAAATGCCATGGTCTTTACCCCCTATCTTAGATGGTGTTTTCTAAATTCGTTAATATCACGGTCGAATCCGCCTTCGACTTCTTCTTCTTTCCAGAAGATGTACGGGTTGGTGCGTGGTTCCTGAACCATCCGCGGATCCGGTTTAAAACCCGTTACCTCAAGAAGTTTCTGAAATCCCTGACGCTTCATGAGTTCGCCGAGTCTTTCCCGGTTCTTGCCTTCTTCCATCCACCAGTCCCAGATGGGTTCAATAACTGTCTCCTTAATTTCATCGTAAGGCTCTTCAACCTTAATGAACGGAACTATAAGAGACCCCATTTGTGCGCCGTCAAGAATCGGAGCCTTTGCTCCGGCCAGAATCGAACAACCCCGGTCATTACCTATTCTCAACGCTCTTGGCATAACATTGATGCAGTGCATGCATCTTGTGCACTCTCGATTGTCTATCTTCAGCTTTCCGCCTTCTAACCACATGCACTTGGTGGGACAAAGGTCGATCACCTCTTTCTGGATATCAAACGGTCCCCAGTCACGGCCGGCATGAGCTCCGCCGTTGGGCGGCAGTTCTCCACCCATATAGGCAGCAACCGCTTCCTGATCTATTCCAATATCATCTCGCCAGGTGCCGACAAACGATAGGTCCGCCCGCGCAATGGATGCAACGCAGCAGTTGGGGCACCCGTCAAATTTAAATTTAAACTTGTACGGAAACGCCGGCCGATGGAGTTCGTCCTGATATTCAACCGTAAGATCATGACACAATGCCTGGGTGTCGTAGCACGCCCATTCACATCGTGCCTGGCCCACACAGTCGGAAGGGGTTCGCAGGTTTGATCCGGAACCGCCCAGATCCTGATTCAGATTATGGCCCAATTCCCAGAAGATTTCTTCCAGTTGAGGTGTTGTGGTCCCGAGGAATATGATATCACCGGTGGAGCCGTGCATATTGGTAAGACCACTGCCGCGCCTTTCCCAGAGATCACAAAGCTGTCTGAGATATTCAGCGGTATAAAACTTGCCGGCAGGCTGGGACACACGCATGGTGTGGAAATGGGCAACGCCCGGAAACATCTCGGGCTGGTCGCAATACCTTCCGATGACGCCACCGCCGTAGCCGAACACGCCGACGATTCCGCCATGCTTCCAGTGGGTTCTTCCGTGCTTGAAGGACAATTCAAGCAAGCCCAGAAGGTCATCACATACATCCACCGGAATCTGGTACTCTACCTTATCCTGATTCTTTGCCCTTGATTCGGCCTCCTGCTTTAGATCAGACACAAAACTCGGCCATGGCCCGCTTTCAAGCTGGTCCAGCAAAGGGGTTTCATGTTTTGCCATTATATTACCTCCATTCTAATTGAAAATTAACCGATCTGCCAAAAATAAAGTTCACCGTCCCCTTTTCAGGGCAGTAAAAGTCACCTCCTCTCATTATGTTGTTTTTTCGAGTTTTATAATTATAAGTCTTTGTAAAAAAGAAATTAAACAACAAAAAGTTTGTATAAAATTAATATCCATTCTTGTCAATAAAAAAGCAGGGTTTCATTCGGTTAAATAAAATTTTAATTTCAAAGCGCAGCCCTTCTTTTTTTGGGGCCGTTTTTTTTAAATTTTGTGATTTTTATGACAAAATTCTTTCCATATTGTCCATGGTGTATCCTGCTGAATCACGGATATTTTAGGAACTGTTCGATGGCTCGATACAGATCATCCACATGTTGTTCAAGATGCTGTCTGATGACCGGGACCTCGGGCGCCATGGGGTGATATGACTGAACCATGGCGGAGTTCAAATCGAGCAGATCTGCATGTGTGCAGGCCGAGAGATGTTGCCGGAAACCGCCGGCCAAAGATCCTGGAAACGATCTGACGAGCGGTTTTGAAACCAGTCCCTCAATAAAACCTTTGAGGACGCCTTTCACGGCAATATCATCAGACCACACAATTTCTCCGACCCCGTCCAGCCTGTCGATGCGCATTTTGATGGCAAGATTCAGGAAAAATACCAGCAAGGATTCCAATAGCCGTTCAGCATCCGGATTTTTATACCCGATCTCGGGATCATTTTCAAACATGGGCGCGTACTGTCGAACCGTGATGAGTTTTACATCGATCTCACGGTGTTGGCATTTCAGAACAAAATCACCGGCGGCATGATGCCAGGAAGATATTTGCTCGGACGTCTCGACGTTATAGTAACCGGTCAGAATTCCGGCGGCCTGCCGGTAAAGATCTTCGGTTTGATCTGCCGAGAGGAAATAGTTCCCGTGTTCATGATCCCATACAACGATTTTGTGTTGTTCATTTTCCGGATCAAGGGAAATATGGAATTCGTTAAAACCCTCGAACCATTTACCTAAAAACATCCAGATTTCAACTTGATTCATCTTTGTAAAAACGTTGCCCTGGGCATATACTTTGGGAATAAACGAATCCGGGTACTCCGTGTCGAGCATTTTTAAGAGCCGATATTCCCTTTGCGCGCATTGTTTCCCGACTTCTGTAACCGCAACGTTCAGGACAAATGGAATCTTGACGGCCTGCAAAACGGCTTCAACTTTGGCTGGATGATAAAACTCTCCATGTTTATCGAGAAAGATTCTGATCTCTTCTATTTCGTCAGGGGCTATATTTCGATGAAGATATTGGGAGACCGATTGTGTAATGATCGCATATCGATCTCTTTCCAAAAAATCTCGGGCGGCAGTAAAATAGTCGCCGTACTTTATAAAAATGTCACCGTCTGATTTAATTGACCTGGCGGATTGATGTCGGCTGAGGGGAATGGGCGTCGACCATACAAAATCACCCACCCGAACAGGATTGTTTCTGCTGGATAAAAAAAACTTGAATCTCGGCATGCAGCCTTCTTCTGCTGATATTGTTTATCTGTATTTTTTGATTTCATCTAAAATTTCAGGGGCAACCTCATAACCGAGTTCAACCGCTTTATCGAGATGTTTCACAGCCAGATCCCGCTCCCCCTTTTCGAGATAGGCAATGCCCAGGTTGTTGTATGCCACGGCAAAGTCCGGTTGGAGGCCAATGACCTTCAGGCTGGTCTCGATGCTTTCATCAATCATCCCTTTCATCAGATATGCATTGGCCAATGTGGTATATGCCTGCAAAAATTTGGGATTCCATCGAATCGCTTTTTCAAGGGCAGGAATCGCTTCCTCAATATTTCCCAGTTGAAGCTGTACAAATCCAATATTTCCATAACCTTCGGCAAACCCTGCCCTTGCCTGTACCGCCAGCTTATTGTATTTAAGGCAACCTTCTAAGTCCCCGCGCTGCAAACAGATCCCTCCCAACTGAACATACGCCTCTGCAAGACTCGGGCTACACTCGACCGCAGCAAAAAGTTCGCTTTCAGCTTCATCGTATTTTTTAAGTCCCAAAAGGCCGATTGCAAGATTGTAATGGGAGTTGCCGCAGTCTGGATTTACAGCAACGGCAGCTTGTTGGTGAGCGATATATTCTTCAACGTTTTTTGCTTTAGGCATGATTATATCCTTTAATAGGTTTTAGTTTTACCAATAGCATGAGGAAAAGTATCTATCATATATAGATTGAAAATACTTTAATTTTGAAATTAGTATGGTAGTGCTTTTGGGTTGTCAAGCAAAAAAATAACCTGCATTAAACGGGACAAAACTATTGACAAATTATTACCATCCGTAATAAAAAGATTAGCCTGAATATATATTGTGTGTTAAGAAAAAACGTTAATTATTTTATATTTATAACTTTTTCAACAGGAGGTTCTCATGGCAGATTGTTATATTAACATCCTTTTGGATGATGACAAATTCAAGAAGATTGAAGATGCAGGTTTGGCCGATCAGGTTACCGAAATAGATGGCAAAAAGGCAATTCAGGTCGCGATGACAAAAAAAGATCAAAAGAAGCTTGTAAAGGGATTTAAAGATTTAGCCTTTGATGATTCAAATGAGTGTAGTCTACCGGAAGGAGGCGAGGAAACTTTATTTAAAATCATTTTGGAGATGAAAAGTGTCGATGTTATGAAGTTCGCAATTACGAAGCTCTATAATCCGCTTGCAGGACGGGATGTTTTTGGGAGAGGTACCGGGATGCGATAGTGACGAAATAGAATAAATTTTTGTATTCGAGACCCTTGAAAGTGTTCAATTTTGCAGCCATCATCCAAATCTGAACAAAAATCGGGGCAAGGCGAATATTTTTCAAGGGTCTGATACAGACCGCATTGCCAATCCTTCTTTCATCGCCCGTTGTAAAATTGATCTTAAGCTGTATCATCCACTTCCTAAAAATTTCGGACGGGTTTATTTTGTTATTTCCAAAAATTGAATACTTTTCACTTGACATAACCCCTCACCTTCTTTAATTTTTTTATTTGTAATTATTTTACTGCACCTGTTTGTTTTTCAAAGAAGATAACCTCATTTAAATAAAAAGGGGGATGTTATGATCGCAGGATGTTTCACAGCAATTGTTACACCGTTTAAAGATGATGCTGTCGACTATGAAAGTCTTGGCAAACTTTCTGACTTCCAGATAAAAAATGGCATTACCGGGA
>JAQBBE010000191.1:0-16170 GCA_032126435.1 Desulfobacterales bacterium
GGTGGCCGACGGTAAAGCAATGCCGCTGAATGTAAAGATCCTCGGCTATTATGACGGCGGTGTCGCTGTTGAAGGGAGTCTGCAACCCGGTGATCAAGTGGTCATCCGTGGAAACGAGCGCCTCAGGCCCGGACAACCGGTAGCCGTACAAAAATGATGAAAAATACAGAGACCAGGAATCGGGGGTCAGGGGTCAGGCCGTTGCAAACCTGTTTGGTTTGACACCCAGAACCTTGAACCCGTAACTCGTAACCCGTAACTCGTAACTCGTAACCCGTAACTCGCAACCCGTAACTCGTAACCCGAACCTTCTATGAAACTTGTCGCTACCGCCATAAAAAAACCGGTGACCGTTACGGTGGGAGTCCTCCTTCTGGTTCTGTTCGGCTCCATATCACTTTTCAGGATTCCGATTCAGCTGACGCCCAATGTCGATCTTCCGGAGATTTCCATCACGACCACCTGGCGCGGCGCAAGTCCTGTTGAAGTGGAACGCGAAATCGTCGATGCCCAGGAAGAAGAACTCAAAAACCTCGAAGGTCTGGTAGAGATTAAAAGTGAAAGCCAGGACAGCAGCGCCTATATCAATCTGATGTTCGAAATCGGCACGAATACCGATGAAGCCCTGCTCAGGGTATCCAACAGTCTCGAACGGGTAAAAAAATATCCGGACGATGTGGATAAGCCGATCATAAAGTCCGGAGGAAGACGCGAAAAGGCAATCGCCTGGATGGTATTGCAGGCGCTGGACGGATATGAGGGGGTTTTACAGGAGGAATACGATTTTATCGATGAGTATGTGAAGCCCCGCCTTGAGAGGATTTCCGGGATATCGTCTTCCAACATCTACGGAGGCCGGGAACGAGAGATTCAGGTCATTGTGGATATCGACGCCCTCTCGGCCCGGAAGGTGACCATTCCTGAACTCGTTCGAGCCCTTGATATAGAAAATAAAAACATCAGCGCCGGTGACTTTGACGAAGGCAAGCGTCGCTATATCGCCCGAACCGTCGGCGAATACAAGAGTGCCGAGGACATCTCCAATGTTATCATCAAAAGAGTCAACGGCATCCCTGTTACCGTCAGCGACATTGCCGTCGTCGAATTCGGTTTTAAAGATTCGGATTATGTCGTCCGGCATACCGGTACCCCGACCATCGTTTTTAACGCGGTTCGCGAACCCGGTTCCAATGTCCTGGTGGTGGTAAAGAAACTCCAAGAAGCCATCACCGAATTGAATGACGGGCTGTTAAAAGAAAAGAAGTTAAAGATTGCAAAGGTCTATGATGAAACCGGCTACATTTATAGTGCCATAAATCTGGTCAGGAAGAATATTTTTGTGGGTGGATCTCTGGCGATTTTAGTGCTTTTATTATTTTTACGGAGTTTTGCCAGCACAGTCATCGTGGCCATCGCCATTCCCATCAGCGCCATCGGAACGTTCCTTGTCATGACCTTAATGGGACGGAATATCAACGTCGTCAGCTTGGCCGGCCTTTCCTTTGCCATCGGTATGATCGTGGATAATTCCATTGTGGTATTTGAAAATATCTTCCGCCACCGTGAGATGGGTAAAACCCGCATCCAGGCAGCCTATGACGGGACCGTTGAAGTCTGGGGAGCGGTTCTGGCCAGCACATTGACCACCGTGGCGGTATTTCTTCCCATTGTTTTCGTTCAGGAGGAGGCCGGCCAGCTTTTCCGTGACATCGCCATCGCCATCAGTAGTGCCGTGATATTGAGCCTCATCATCTCCATTACGGTGATTCCGACCTTGTCATCCAGAATCCTGGGAAAAGTTCAAAAAGATAAAAACACGGCATTCAAAACAACGGGGTCTTTTGCGCGAATCTGGAAACCCGTCAATTTCATCATGCGAGGGCTCACCGCTGTCGCCGGCGGCTTTATAGACTACACCACCCGGTTTGTTTACTGGATGTGCGGATTGTTTACGGCACGTATCGGGCTTGCCGTCATCATGCCCCTTCTGGCCATTGGACTGGCATATTTTTTGATGCCGAAAACTGAATATCTGCCTGAAGGCAATCGGGAGATATTGTTCGGGATTCTGTTGCCGCCACCGGGTTACAATCTGGCTGAGCTCGAGAAAATCGGGGAGACCGTGGAAAAAGACATTCTTCCGCTGGTGGAACACGATCAGAAAAGCGAACTGGCCGAAAAGCTGAATCTTCCGCCGGTCAGCAATTTTTTCTATGTTGCACGGGGGCAATCGGTTTTCATGGGGATTGTTTCAAAAATTCAGGAAAGGACTCGGGAACTTTTGCCCTATGTCTACGGTGTATTGAGAAAAATTCCCGGCATGATTGCCATTGTTCAGCAGCCCAGTCTCTTTTCACGCAATATCGGTGAAGGCCGATCCATCGAGATAGAGATCAAGGGACCCGATCTCGCGGAACTCATTAATATGGGCAGACAGATATACGGATTGTCGGCCCAGGCGCTGCCCGGCGCACAGATTCGACCCATACCCGGTCTGGACTTGGGCAATCCGGAAATGCGTATTATTCCCAATCGCGAACGCCTGACCCGCCTGGGGATGACCACGGCGGATCTCGGATTGATCGTGGACACCATGGTGGATGAGGCCAAAGCCAGCACGTACCGGCTGCACGGTGATGAAATCGATCTCGTGGTAAAAAGTCGGGAAGGACGGCTCGAACGCACCCAGGACCTGCCCCAATTCCCGGTGGTGGCACCGTCGGGAGAAAAAGTGACCTTAAACTCCCTCGCTGAAGTAAAGCTTGAAGAAGGACCCATCCAGATCAATCATATCGATTCTCAGCGGGCCATTACGATCCAGGTGATTCCACCCATGGATGTGCCCCTTGAAACCGCCATGGTCATCGTAGAAGAAAAGGTGGTGGGTCCGATCAAGGCCAAAAGCGCCCTTTCAAGACTGTACAGTATCAATCTCGGCGTCACGGCCGACGACCTGACCCGAACCCGAGCAGCCCTGATGTGGAATTTTATTCTGGCCATCGTCATTAGCTATTTACTGATGTCGGCGTTGTTCGAAAATTTCTTCTATCCATTCATTATTATGTTCAGCGTCCCCCTGGCCGCCGCCGGAGGCTTTGTGGGCTTATCTCTGGTGAATCTATTTATTGCCTATCAGGCGCTAGACATTATTACCATGCTCGGATTCGTCATCCTGGTGGGTATCGTGGTAAATAACGCCATCCTGATTGTCCACCAAAGTCTGAACAATATCCGGGACCACAACATGTCGCCCCGGGATGCCATCACCGAATCGGTCCGGACCCGTATCCGACCGATTTACATGAGCAGTATCACCACGGTATCCGCCATGCTTCCGTTGATCCTTGCTCCGGGAGCAGGCTCTGAGTTCTATCGCGGTCTTGGAAGTGTTGTGGTGGGCGGCCTGCTCATTTCAACGGTGTTTACCATATTTCTGATTCCGGCCCTGCTGAGCTTGACCTTCGATGCAGCCAATGCTCTGAAAAAGCGCTTTTCAAAAACATAGATATTTCTTCACCCTCTGCCCTTCACGCTTTGCCCTCTGCGCTATGCCCTATGCCCTATGCCCTATGCCTTTAACTTTTCACTTTTCACTTTTTCCTATTTCCTATTTACTATTTCCTATTTCCTTTACTTTATGCCCTATGCTTTTAACTCGTAACCCGTAACTCGCAACTCGCAACTATATTTTTTGCCCTATGCCTTTAACTTTTCACTTTTTCCTATTTCCTATTTCCTATTTCCTATTTCCTTTACTTTATGCCCTATGCCCCACGCGCTACGCGGTATTTTGTATCCGTATTTTATGCTACAAAAATCATAATTGACAATATTGTCTTTTTAATGTATCAGAATCATTACTTATCCGAAGAGAAAATTAATTCTTCACAAGCGTTGCCCCTCGACCCGGACCGGTGTTTGTCGCCGGCAGGGGTGAATGGCTGAGTTGTGAGTTTAATATTTCCAAATAGTTATTGACGGCGAGCATCTTAAACGGTATTTTTTATTTCTAAAAATAGTAACTCTGACGGCTTCGTAAAAAGTCTTTTGTAAGCGACATCGAGCAAAAACAGACTTTTTACGAGTTCATCATCCTTTAGGCCTTCCCAAAACCCGGAATCTTGTATTTTTTCTCGAGCTTTTGAAGCATAAACGAGGCAATGGTCACAAGAACCAGATAATAAAAGCCGAGGAAAAGGAAAACCTCGGTATACCGGAACGTTCGGGTGGCGATAATTTTGCCTTCACCGGTCAGTTCAATACACGTGATGATGTATGCCAAAGACGAATATTTAATCAGGTATATGATTTCGTTGCTGCAGCCGGGCAGGGCCTTTCGAATCGCCTGGGGCACGATGATGTAGCACATGGTTTTAAAGGTGGAAAACCCCATGGACTCGGCCGCCAGGATCTGTCCTTTTTTGATGGATAAAAGGCCGCCCCGGATATATTCGGAATGGTACGCACTGCTGCACAGGATAAAACCGGTGACGGACGCTGAGTATGCATCCAGGTAAATGCCGAGATTCGGCAGGCCGAAATAGAGTATAAACAGCTGAACCAGCAAGGGGGTTCCCCGAAAAACGGCGGCATACCCGTTGGCGGCCTTTCGGATTGCCGGAGGTCCAAAGGTCCGTAACGTCCCGATCACAATTCCGAACACCAGCCCTAACAGTCCGGATGGAATGATCAGCTTGATGCTCATGACAAGCCCCCGGTTGAGTGCCGGGATCAACTGGGTCGTAAAAAAGGCTGTTTCCAATTAATTACGCTTTCTCTTTATATAAGTCATCGAGCCGGGAACAGAAGTCCCTGGATCGGGTACATGCGTCCGGGGAAAGCAGTTCTGCCGGTGTTCCCTGCTCAAGGATGATGCCGTTTTCCAAAAAAATCACTTCATGGGCCAAAGATCGCGTAAAGGCGATCTGATGGGTAGCCAAAATCATGGTCATGCCGCCATGGGCCAAATTCTGGATGACAGATAGAACTTCGCCGATCAGTTCCGGATCCAGGGCGGATGTGGGTTCATCCAAAAGCATGATTTTTGGATCCATGGCAAGGGCTCTGGCAATGGAAACCCGCTGTTTCTGACCGCCCGACAGCTCAGCCGGGTAAAGATCGATCTTGTCTCCCAGGCCGACCTGTTCGAGCTCGGCCATGGCCCGATCCCGGGCCTCGGGCCGGCGCATCTTTTTAACCTTTCGCAGTGCAATGGCGACGTTATCCAGGGCATTCAAGTGGTCGAAGAGGTTGAAGTCCTGAAAGATCATGCCCACCTGTTGCCGAAATGCATAGAGATCGCGCTTGTGGCGGTTTTTAATTTCAACGCCGTCCAGCCACACCCGCCCGCTGTCCGGAGGAAGGAGAAAATTGATGCACTGGAGGAGGGTGCTTTTACCGGCCCCCGATGGCCCGATGAGCACCTTTAACTCGCCCTTTTTGAGACTCAAGGATACGGATTTGAGGATCTCCTTTCCACCGAGGATTTTTGTGATATTTTCAACACGCAGAATCGGTTCTTCTTGGGTCATCGTCGTCGCTTCCTTAGTGAGCATAGCCGGGTATCCGGACCTTTTTTTCAAGTTTTAAAAGCGCCCGAACTCCCAGCCAGGTCAGAATGAAATACAGGCATCCGGCCGTTATGTAAAGCGGCAGGTGGTGATACGTCCGTGAGGCGACAAAATGACTGCGCGCCATGATTTCAGAGGTCCCGAGGACAAACGCAAGGGCGGAGTCCTTGAGGATAATGGAATACTCATTGGACCAGGCGGGTATGGAGAACCTTAGGGCCTGGGGCAGAATAATGGAGATGATGGCCTTCAAATCGCTCATCCCCAGAGCCTTTGCAGCTTGAAACTGGCCCCGGGGTAACGAGAGCATCGCCCCCCTGAAAATTTGAGACTGATAGGCCGCGGTGGTCATCCCCAGTACCAGTATGGATGCGGCAAATGCGCTCAGATTAAGGCCGATGAGGGCGAACAATCCGAAATAAAAAAGGAACAGAAGAACCAATACCGGAACTCCCCTGAAAAACCAGACGTAAAACCCCACGGCCCAGCGGACGGCACGATTTCCGTAAACTTGGCCGACGGCCATGTGAATACCGACGATCAAGCCGATGCCCATGGCACCGATGACGATTCCTATCGTGACCAGCGCCCCCTCGAGCAGATAGGGGAGTGCTTCCAGAATGGCGGAGAGTGTATCAAACATCGTAGAATAGCTCGACCTTCAAAAAAAACGGAAGGCGCAGGTTAACCCGACGCCTTCCAAATATGGTCTTCCTTCTCCAGCGGTCATGCGGACCCGCTATTTTCTGAGGTATTTTTTAACCAACTCATCCCAATAAGGATCTGCCATGAGCATTTTCAGCCCGTTGTTGAGCGTATCGAGCAGTTCGGCATCCTGCTTGCGAACCGCATAGCCGAAATTCTCATCGTGCATGCCGAAGGTGCCGAGGATCTTGACCGGCTTTTTAGCGGCAGCGTCTTCAGCCGGAGCATCATCCATTGCAGCCGCGGAAATACGGCCGTTCAGAACATCTTCAACCGCCATCGGCGCGGAGTCATAATATATCAGTTCAAAATCCCAGCCTTTTTTGGCCGCATTGTCTTTGAGCCATTCCGCTTCACTGGTTCCTCGCTGAACGCCCAGACGCTTTTTCCCTGTAAGCACCTGGTCCACAGTCAAATCGGAATCCTTTTTTGCCACAAAGACCTGCTTGATTTCCCAATACGGGATGGTAAAGTTGACGACTTTCTGGCGTTCGGGGGTAATGCTCATGCCCGAAGCAACAAAATCGATCTTTTTGGCCACCAGGTTGGGAATGATTCCGTCCCAGTCCATGGGCTGGTGTTTGACCGTAAATCCCATTTTTTTTGCAATCCAGTTGACCGAGTCAATATCAAAGCCGCCGGGGTTGCCTGCTTTGTCTACATAGGCAAACGGCGGGAAGTTGGCATCAATGCCGTTGATTAGTTCTTTGGCGCAGACATTACCGTTTGAAATCATAAAAAGTGCCAAAACAACTGCCATGAACAACGCAAGTTTTTTAACCATGTTTCCAACCTCCTGATGATTTGAATTTACATTCCGACCCGCCTTGGGTTCTCTGTAACCCTTCAGAATAAATCTCAAAGTTTCTGAAGTTGATTCAATTCCGAAAGATCCTCTCAGACGGAGTCGCTATTGTCTTTTACATTCCCGCTCGATAGCAGTTGAGATGCCGGCTGTCAAGAGCTATCCATGCAAATGGGGAGCCGCATTCGAGTCTTTGAATAAGGCAAACGCTTTTTAGCCACCGGCTTTCGATCAATTAGGGTTGCACGGGTTCGATGTATTCTTCGATCACGGCCTCAAGCTCTCCGATGGAAATTTGATCCACAAATGCATGGCCGATTTCATTGAGCCAAACGAAATATATACGGTCTCCCTGGCGCTTTTTATCTTTTTTCAGGGCATCGAGCACCATTTTCCTGTCCGCTTTAAGCCGGGTGGGCAGTCTTAGGTTTCGGAGTAGATTTTTGATCCTTTCGGCATCGTTGGCCGGAAGGAAACCTCTTTTTACGGAGAGTGCCGAAGCGATGACCATACCGGCACTGACAGCCTCTCCATGAGGAACACCGGTTGTTTTTTCAATGGCATGTCCGAAGGTATGTCCAAAATTGAGTTTCCGGCGCTCCCCTTTTTCCAATTCATCCCGGTTGACGATGGCGGATTTAATTACAATGGACTCATAAACCAGTTTTTCAACGACGCCCATATCCAAAGCCAAAGCTTTTTGGTACTGTTCTTCAAGATACCCAAAGAGATCCGCGTCTCTGATGGCGGCATGTTTTACAATCTCCGCCAGACCGCATAGGACCTCCTTTTTATCCAGCGTCTTCAACAGATTCAGATCGCAGATCACAAATTCGGGCTGGTTGAAAACGCCGATCATATTTTTATACCCCTTGAAGTTGACACCGTTTTTCCCGCCGACACTGGCGTCAACCTGTGAGAGAAGGGTTGAGGAGACAAAGCCGAATCGTACGCCACGCAGATAGATCGATGCAACGAAGCCTGTAATATCACAGACGATCCCGCCCCCGATTCCGATGATAAACGTTGAGCGGTCCGCCCCGAGCGCCACGAGTTCTTCACAGATATATTCCACTGTATGAAGGGTTTTTATCTTCTCACCGGTGTCCACGGTGATAAGGGGGTGGGGCGGGAATTTATGTCCATATAAATCTTTAACGTTGACATCTGTGATAATCACCACATTTTCCGAGGGAATGTATCTGCCCAGACGTTCCAATGTTTCACCGACCTGTATGACCGAGCTCCCGGTGCCTCCATGAATTTCTAAGGTTTTCATTGTGTGCTCCCGATGTTTTATTGCCGGAAATTTTCCGTGCGAGATCATTTATTAATAATTTTATTAAATTGTTACAAAATCTTGCAAAAATCGCAACACCTAATCGAACACGCATCATTTTAGAAGCCGTTCCAAAACCCTAAAATTTGGCGATTCCCAAAAACAGTTCTTGACAGCCTGAAAAGAGTGGAGTAATTAAAACGGAAAATTATTTGTTGGAAATTTTATCGATGAAAATACATTCAAATAGCAAATTGCAAAAAACATTTGGACGTTTCTTTTTTAGTTTTAGAAACGTCCATCCGGATCGATAACGCATAAAGTTACGACGCCCCGGATGGACCTGAGCCGGTCCGTCCGGGGTTTATTTTTTTAAAGCCCCGGGAATAGATTCTCGGGGCTTTTTTTTTGAAACGGCTTTATGAAGGTTCCTATTTTTAAACAATAAAATTTTCATAAATAGTTCAACCATTTATAAAAAAGGAGGCGGATCATGATTCTCGTGCTTGAAAAGGGGATCACCCAAGATCAAAAGAAAAACATTCGGAGTATACTTTTCAGCGAGGGGTATATTGTCCGGGAAATGTCCGAGGCCGGGCAAAACATCATCGGTGCCGTGGGCCAAGGGGGTAAAGAGACCGAATTTTTCGAAAATCTTCCCGGCGTCTCCCAGGTGATACCGATCTCCACATCGTTTAAGCTGGTGAGCCGTCAGATGCATACGGAAGATACGACGGTTCAGGTTGGGAATGTGGTGGTGGGTGGAGAGCGCATTACGATTATTGCAGGGCCCTGTGCCGTAGAAAGCAGGGATCAGGCGCTGAAAACTGCTTGGGAGGTCAAAAGGTACGGTGCCGTGCTGTTTCGCGGCGGTGCGTTTAAACCGAGAACGTCTCCGTATTCGTTCCAGGGCTTGCAGGAAGAAGGGCTTAAAATTCTCGCCGAAGTCAGAGCGGTTACAGGCCTTGGCGTTGTCACCGAAATTACCTCGCCGGCCCAGGCGGACATGATGATGAAGTATGTGGACGTTGTTCAGGTTGGGGCTCGGAACATGCAGAACTTCGAGCTCTTAAAATGCGTGGGCCGCATCGGAAAACCGGTGGTACTGAAAAGAGGACTCTCCTCCACCATCGAAGAATGGCTCATGTCCGCGGAGTACATCCTTTCCGAGGGCAACGACAACGTTATTTTGTGTGAACGGGGAATTCGAACTTTTGAACCCTATACCCGCAATACCCTTGATCTTTCTGCAATTCCCGTGCTCAAAACCCTGACTCATTTGCCGGTGATCATCGATCCCAGCCACGCCACCGGCATCCGTGAAAAGGTCATCCCCATGGCCCGTGCCGCCATCGCCGCCGGTGCGGACGGTTTGATGATCGAAGTGCATCACGACCCGGATAACGCCCTTTCCGACGGTCCCCAGAGCCTGTATCCGAAGCAGTTCGGTCAACTGACCCGAGACATTTATGTGATCGCACCGGTTGTGGGGAAACAGCTCGATTTTGACTATCTGGATAAGGCCAAAGCCGTCGATCATTTAAGTAAAACCAACGGGGCCGGAATGCAGAAGGCTGCTTTTTTGGGTGAAATCGGCACGTTCAGTCATAAAGCCAGTACCCAGTATTTCGGGAATCAGGTGGCTGCCGTGCCCGCACCTTCGTTCAAATCGATTTTCGAGTCGGTTAAGAACGGGGATGTCGATTTCGGCGTGGTCCCCGTGGAGAACTCTCTTACAGGCAGCATACATGAAAACTACGATTTTCTGCTGGAATATGATTTAAGGATTGTCGGCGAAATCACCCTCCGCATCATACACCACTTGCTGGGTCATCCGGAGGCAAAGATCGATACGATCCGTCGGGTTTTTTCACCGCCCATAATCTTCCAGCAGTGCCGGCAGTTTCTCGATCAGCATGCAGACTGGGAATTGGTGCCGGTCAAAGACACCGCCGGCGCAGTCAAAGCCGTCAGTGAAAAAGCAAATTCCGCCGATGCAGCCATTGCCAGCAAAGAGGCGGCTAAAATTCACGGTATGGCGATCATCGAGGAAGGGATCGAGACCAATCCGCGGAATTACACCCGTTTTGTGGTGATCGGTAGTGACCCGTTCGAAAAAGGGCCCAAACGCAAATCGTCTCTCATCTTTTCAACCGGCAATCAGCCGGGCGCCCTTTACGAAATTTTGAAAATATTTTCTGAAAACGGCATCAACCTGGTGAAGCTGGAATCACGGCCCATCCATGGGAAACCGTGGGAGTATATGTTTTATGTGGATCTTGAAGCGGATGTCGAGTCGGAAGCATTAAAACCGATACTCGAAATGCTCAAAGCAAAAACAGACTATCTGAAGATTCTGGGCAGTTATTGAGGCCGTTCTTTCAAGAACGATCCGCCCTTGGGGATTGCAGGGAGCTTCAATTCCAATTCTATGTTGACAATCTTCGAGTCGGCGGTTAAAATTTTCCTTTATGATTGTTTCGAATAATCATCAATGAAAGGAGAAAGCTATGAAACGAAAAGCGACTTACAATTTGCGTGTTACCCGGAGAGAGTCCCTTCATGTTCACGATGAATACGACCACCAATTGATGCTGGTGGAAATGGAAGGTCGTCCCCTTCACTATGAAGTGGGCGTTGCCGGTGAATTTGTATCCCGCCGCAGCGTAAACTTTCATGACCGCATAGTCGGCAGCGGCCATATGCAGGGCTATGCCGTCACCAACTTTCAGTATGGTTCGGTTTACAGCCGTTTTGAAGGTCATCGTGACGGGAATAGCAAACTCACCAAAGGTACCTGGGAAACCTATAAAGGAACAGGCAAGCTGGACAACGTCAAAGGAAAGGGTACGTTTAAGGTGACTTCCGGAGAGGTGCCGGGAGAATTCATTCTCGAAATGGAAGGCAACTATGAATTATAATTAGAGCCGATTTCGGAATTGCCATATAGTTTGTGTCCATCCAGAAATGGCAGACTTTGGTTCAGGGCAAGGCCCGAGCGTTTTCTGCAACCACAGACATAGCGCGCTATTTCGAGGATTGCAGAAAAGCGAGAACGCAGTCCTGGGCCGAAAGATGCCGTTTATGGATGGACAATAGTTAACCAAAGCCGGACTAATCTCCGGCGTTTTTTATGGCCATGTGTTCACGGGCAAGTTCTGTATAATGTCGGGCTGTTTTTTTGCGGTTCTCGACCGTCGATTCTGAAAGCTCTTTTTTCATTAAAGCCGGTACGCCCGCCACCAGATGAAAGGGCCCGACGACCTGTCCGTGTTTGACCACTGAAGCGGCTGCAACCACCGACCCGGTTTTGATCCATGCATGGCTGAGTACCACCGCATTGATGCCGATAAGACAATTGTCTTCCACAATGCACCCGTGAACAACGGCATTATGCCCCACCGTAACACCGTTGCCAATCACTGTGGGGGCGTCATAATCCGTATGGATGGTGCAGTTGTCCTGGATATTGGTGCCTTCTCCCACGGTTATCGAGGCCATATCCCCCCTTAAAACAGTTCCGTACCATATGTTGGCATTGTCTTTTATTTCGACTTTTCCGATAACCATGGCCGTGGGCGCAATAAAAACATTTTTCCCGATTTTCGGTGTATGACCGTTAAATTCCAGTATCATAAATATACCCTAAATGATTACAGACAAAATGGGAGAATATTATATGTGTTGGGTCTTCTCCAATTTAGTTGGAGAAGAGGGTTCGAGGATTCCAGGGGCCAAGGGGTCGAGGGGCCCACGATGACGGAATCTTCGTTTCACTCCGACAAGCGTTTGTTCTCCAACGATTTTATCAGCCCTTTGAGCATCCTTTCAACTTCCGCTGTATTATTCTTGAGAGCCTTTTTCTTTCAGATTTCTGTATCTTTAAGCTTTTCACTCGAATCCTTGGACCCTTGACCCCTGGAATCCTTTCAAAATCATCAACTTTTTTAGAGATGATTCATACCTTAAAGCTTTCGGATATCCCGGCATACTGTTTTCGAAGCTTGGGTTTTTCTATCTTGCCGGTGGGGTTGCGGGGCACCTGGCCGAAAATGATCCTCCGGGGTCTTTTGTACCTGGGCATTTTCTCACAAAAATCGTTGATTTCGTCCTTGGTGAGTGTCTGATTCGGTTTAACCTGGACCACGGCTGCGGCGATTTCCCCCAGCCGGAGGCTGGGAAGACCGATGACCGCCACATCGTGAATTTTAGGATGACCCTGGAGAAAATCTTCGATTTCCACCGGATAAATATTTTCTCCGCCGGTAATGATCACATCTTTTTTCCGGTCCACCAGCCAGATGAAACCGTCTTCGTCCTGCCGGGCTACATCACCGGTCAGAAGCCAGCCGTCGACCAGCGCTTCTCGGGTCGCATCCGGATTTCTATAATACCCTTCCATAACACCGGGCCCCTTGACAATCAACTCGCCGGGTTGTCCCTGAACAACGGGATTCAACCGATCGTCAACGATGTTGGTCTCCCAGTCGAAACCCGGTTTTCCGATGGCGCCGACCTTGTGCATGTTCTCCATTCCCAGATGGACACATCCGGGTCCGGTACACTCGGTCAGACCATAGTTGGTATCGTACTGGTGATGGGGAAAAATTCTTTTCCATTCCTTGATCAAACTGGGCGGCACGGGCTGGGCACCGATGTGCATCAGGCGCCACTGATCCAGGTGGTAGTCTTCGAGCTTGATTTCCCCGCTCTGGATCGCAAAAAGGATATCGAGTGCCCAGGGGACCAGAAGCCAGACCACCGTCACCTTTTCCTCGGAAACGACTTCCAATATCCACTTCGGTTCAACCCCTTTAAGAATGACACTCCGGGCACCGACAATGAAATTGCCGAACCAGTGCATTTTTGCTCCGGTGTGATACAGGGGCGGAATGCACAGGAAATTATCTTCGTGGGTCTGGTTGTGATGCCGATTTTCCACAAAGCAGGCGAACTCAAGATTTCTGTGGGTCAACAGGGTTGCCTTGGGCGTGCCGGTGGTGCCGGAAGTAAAGTACAGGGCAGCTTCATCGGTAATTTTTATTTCAACGTTTGAGGAAATGGGGCGTTGAGCCTCAAGGATTTTTTGATAGGATTCCGCATAAGCCGGCCTTTTTTTCTCCGGACCCACAAAAATATAGGTTTCTATGAATCTGTCCAGGTCTTCCTTGATGGCGTCGATGCGCTCGATAAATTCTTCACCCAAGATCATGGCCTTGGGTTCGGCGATTTCAGCGCAGTGTCGGATAATCTTTGCCTCAAATCGAAAATTGAGCGGAACCGCCCAGGCGCCGGTTCGAAGTATCCCAAAATAGATGGGCAGCCATTCGATACAATTGGTCATTAAATGGACCACCCGGTCACCCTTTGAAATCCCCCGGGATATCAGGGACTGTGCAACCTGATTGGCCTGATCGTCAAATTCTTTCCAGGTGATGTCCTGACGCCGGTTTTTAGCCGGTTCTCTTTCTATGAGTGCCGTTTCAAGGCCGTACATACGCGCATTTCGAGTCAGTATCTCGGTAATCAGCATACAGAATTCCTTTCCATATAAAACTTTTTTCCAGAACCGATATCAAACCCGCATTAAATGGTCAAGGTGAACAAAATGATCTCACGGTGAGGGATTGAAAGCCCTTTTGATTGCCACGGGCGTAAGGCTTTGGGAATATAGGAAATCGGTTGGGAGATTTTACCGGCCTACGGGTCATAACTTATTGACAAAATAATAATTTTTGTTCAAAATAAACCATGACCATCAAAACCTTCCGAATAGGATTATCGGCGGGCAGGCCACGATTGGAATGATGGTGTGTGGTTGAAGAGGATAACCCGATATGACAAGGTTGAAAATACTTGCACCCGGCAATACGAAGCATGCCAGGATCCGGGCCCGGGGAAAGTTGTTTGAAGGCCTGGTGTCTCAGGTGCTGCATCACTATGGATATCGTGTCGACCGTCTCTTTCATGCAAACTACCCTGAAATGGAAATCGAGGTAGAGGGAAAGCATGCGGCCACCGGCGCTCCATTTTATGCGGATTGCATGTTTTGTGAAACACCGGTGTCTGCTCCCGGCCTTCAGGCATTTTACGGCAAGTACATGGCAAGATGGCATCAGGAAAAACGATGCCACGGACTTTTTATCGCACTGCCCGGCATTGACAGCTCTGCCGGAGAATTTTATCGAGATTTTATCGCGAAAAATTCAGACGTTACCGTAGTTCTCTATGAAGAAAACGCGGTTCTGAAAGCAGTTTCAGCGTTTCCGGGAATTGCCGGTCCGGACGCCCTTGCAAAACATATTCCCCGGAATATGGGAACCTCCGGCGATCCTTTTCTATATTACACTGAAAAAGGGGTGTTCTGGGCCTGGATCACCCCATCTGAAGGCAAAGAAAATCCAAACCGGCTGGCGCTTTTCGACAAAGCCGGTTCTTTGGTATCAGATCCGTCGGTCCTCGGTTATCTTACGAAGCTGTATCCGAAACTCGCCGATTTTGATCCGATTTTACCTGAAGAGACCGTTGTTCTGCAGCCCGGTCTGTTTCAAGATGCGGATGAAATTGTCGAGGTCCGGGGGGGACCGGAATGCTTTGCGTATCAATACCCTGCATCCCCCGGTGACGTTGTGGGAAGAACGCCTTTGCTCAAAGCACTCGATGCCTTTGCAAGAAAAGTAACCCATAAAGAAACATCCCATCGCGGCGTTCTTTTCGAGGGTCCTTCCGGTTGGGGAAAAAGTTCATTGGTTCTCGCAAGTGTTGCCCGGCTCGAGAAAATGGCGCACTTTGCCGTTGCCATAGATTTCCGAACCGCCGCATCGTCCAATTTCATTCCGCGTTTAATACACGATACCATCGAGAAATACGGAGACTTCCGGGGCCTGCTCCCCCAAGCGGACCGATCCAAATCGATGACCGGCGTTGACCATGGGGTCGGGTCGATTCTTGAGATCGGGAAAGTTCTTGAATCCAATGGCAAACTGCTGTTCATTTTCTTGGATCAGTTTGCCCCCCGTTTCTTTTTGCCGGCGGTGATTGAACCTATAAAAGAGCTGTTTCTTAAAATATGCCGTGAACAGACGAATATCGTTCTGGGGTTCTCGTGGAACAAGGATCTTGTTTCAGCGGCCCACGGATTTTACAGCGAATTGGTGGATGCTGTTACGGATAACAGTCAAAAAATGATCCTGAACCGTTTCTCCGGCACCGAAATCGATGCGCTGTTGAAAAAGCTGAGCGATGAATTGAATGAAACCTTAACCCGAGACCTCCGATGGTTCCTGATGGAATTTTCACAAGGATATCCCTGGCTGCTGAAAATGCTCTGCTTTCACGTTAAGGTGGCCCGGCAGTCCGGGATTCCACAGGAATATATTGCCGGCAATCTTTTGAGTGTCCAGGAACTTTTCCAGCATGACCTGGAGAAGCTGGCGGATAAAGTGCGCGTTTCACTGCTTCATATCGCCAAATTTGCACCGATGCGTCCAACAAAATCGCCGGGAATAATCGACGCTCAAGTTGTGCAAAATTTAATCGACCAGAGGTTGGTCTTAAAAATCGGCAACACCGTGGACGTCTGCGGAGAGGTCTTCCGAAATTACCTGAACAGCGGCATGTTACCGTTTCATGACGACCCTATCCTTGGGGCCGGCGTCAGGGATGTTGTAAAAGCGGCGAAGATCCTTCATGCAGCCCACGGTTCTCTGGATATTTCCGAATTTAGAGCACGGGCCGGCCTGTCCGGGCCGCTGTTTTACCGGGTTGCAAAAGATATGGATCTCCTTGGACTTGTTAGATTCAGTAAGGGT
>JAQBBE010000192.1:0-13680 GCA_032126435.1 Desulfobacterales bacterium
GATCTTTGAAATCATTGGTAACCGCCACCTGTGTTTCGAGTGTCTGCTCGAGGGCGAACATTTTGTCCCTTAGAACCGCCGCCTGTTCATAATCCTGCATCTCAGCAGCGGATATCATTTTCTGTTTTATTTGTTGAATCAAATCCGGGGTTTTTCCCTTCAAAAACTGGATCACCTCATTGACCGTTTCGGAGTACGTCTGTTTATCGACATCGAGACAGCAAGGTGCAAGGCAGGCATCCATTTGAAAGTTAAGACACGGCCGCGACCTGTTTTTGAAGTATTCAGTTTTACACTTTCGGAGTTTGAAAGTTTTATGGATTATTTTGAGTGTTTTTTGAACAGCCGCGGAAGACGCAAAAGGACCAAAATAGAGTCCCCCGTTTTTTTTGACTTTTCTAACGACTTTAAGGTTGGGATAGGGATTTTTTATGTCCAGGCGTAACGAGGGGTATCGTTTGTCGTCTTTTAAAATAACGTTATAGCGCGGGCGGAAACGTTTGATAAGATTCGATTCGAGAATCAGCGCTTCTTTCTCACTCCCGGTTATAATGGTCTCAAAGTCCGATATTTTTTGAATTAGAATTTCTGTTTTAATGTCCATTTTCAACGTGTTGCCACGTGATTTCTTAAAGTATGAAGCCAACCGTTTTTTCAGGTTTCTTGCTTTGCCCACATATATCACGGTTCCTTGGGCGTCTTTCATGAGATAGACGCCGGGGGCAGACGTAACTCCGGGCAATTTATCCTGGATGTCTGTTGCTAAACCTTCCAGGGTCGGCCGCAGTTCAGTTGTCATTCTCTTTTTCGACATTTTTTAGAACTTGTTTTAATATTTTTAAGTTGTTGTCTACAGTTCAAAGACAATCATTTTCTTTATGGCCTCAATCTGATCCCTTAGCTCCGCAGCCCTTTCGAATTCAAGTTCGTCTGCCGCCGCCTTCATTTCTTTTTTCAGATTCTTGATGATATCATCAAGATCGTCCAAAGAATCATATCGAGCAACAGCTTCCGACACTCTGTCTGAAGGCTTATCGTTGATTTCATACATCGGCTCAAAGACGGAAGTAATATTTTTCTCTATGCTTTCCGGGGTAATTGAATGTTTTTTGTTGTAGATTTCTTGAATGTTCCGTCGCCGGTTTGTTTCGTCAATGGCCTGTTTCATCGATGGAGTCACGGAATCTGCATACATGATAACCTGCCCTTTAACATTTCTTGAAGCTCGGCCGCAGATCTGGACCAGCGACCGGGTCGAACGCAGGAAACCTTCTTTGTCTGCATCGAGTATGGCAACAAGTGAGACTTCTGGAATGTCAAGTCCTTCCCGAAGCAGATTGATGCCGATGAGCACATCGAACTTTCCCCGCCTTAAATCGTGGATGATATCCATTCTTTCGAGGGTGCGGATGTCTGAATGGAGGTATCGAACCTGTATACCCATATCCGAATAATATTCGGTAAGATCTTCGGCCATACGCTTTGTCAGGGTGGTTACCAGAACCCTTTCATTCCTTCGCTGACGGGTTTGAATTTCTTCAAACAGATCGTCGACCTGGTTTTCTGCTGACCTCACATCTATTCGGGGATCAATGAGTCCCGTGGGTCGAACAATCTGCTCTACAAGTTCATTTTTCGCCATTGCAATTTCATGGTCAGAAGGCGTGGCCGAAAGATATACAACCTGTGATATTTTTGAGTTGAACTCGTCAAATGCCAGTGGCCGATTATCCAGAGCCGACGGCAGTCTAAATCCAAATTCAACAAGAGTTTTTTTGCGGGATCTGTCCCCTTTGTACATGGCGCGAAGCTGGGGTATTGAGATATGGCTTTCGTCGATAACGATCAGGACCTCTTTCGGAAAATAATCCAACAGCGTTGGTGGCGGTTCCCCGGGAGCCCTTTGCGTTAAATGGCGGGAATAATTTTCGATCCCGTTACAATAGCCCAGTTCCTGCATCATCTCAAGGTCAAAGTTTGTTCTCTCTTCGATTCTCTGGGCTTCAATCAGCTTGTTATTCGCCCTAAAATAATCGATTCTCTGTTTCAATTCTGCAGTGATGGTTTTAGCGGCGTTTTGGAGAACACTTTTTTGAGTTACGTAATGGCTGGCCGGATATATGGTAGCTCGGTTCAAACGTTTTTTGAGAATACCTCTGAGGGGATCGATCTCAGAAATCGCTTCAATCTCATCCCCATAAAAATCGATGCGGAGGGCCTTGCTTTCTTCATAGGAGGGAAAAATTTCAACCCGGTCGCCTCTCACCCGAAAAACCCCTCTATAAAAATCGAAATCATTTCTTTCGTAATGAATGGCAACCAGATCGGCAAGGAGTCTGTCACGGGTAATCTCCATATCTTTTTCGATATCAACGCGCATGGACAGATACTCCTCAGGTGCGCCGAGTCCGAATATGCAGGATACACTGGCGACAACAATCACGTCTCTGCGGGAGAGTACCGACCGAGTGGCCGAATGGCGAAGCTTGTCGATCATCTCGTTGATGGATGAGTCTTTCTGGATATAGGTATCGCTTGAAGGAATATATGCTTCAGGCTGATAGTAATCATAGTAGCTGACAAAATATTCTACAGCATTTTCAGGAAAAAGCATCCTGAATTCGTTGTAAAGTTGAGCGGCAAGTGTTTTATTCGGTGCGATGACCAGAGTCGGTTTCCCAACCTTTGCGATAACATGCGCCATGGTAAATGTTTTGCCTGATCCTGTGACGCCCAAAAGAAGATGATGCTTCTTGCCCGATAAGATTCTTTGACTCAAGGTATCGATGGCATTGGGCTGGTCACCTTTAGGGATAAATTCCGAGGACAACTTAAAGGAAGGCATAGGGTTAGATATGATATGGTTTTGAATTAACTATGTTATTAAAACAAAAAATGTTGATTTTGATCGTTTCCGGCACATCGTGCTTTCCACAAGCCCTCCAGAGGCGGATAAACATATCGCCTTTCAGAAAACATATGTTGATAATCCTTCACTGCAAAAATCAGATAAAAACGTCACCAGAAGATGCGTTTACGCAACAGTTCGGGTGGAAAACTTGAGTTATTATTTATTGATTTTCCAAACCGGGCCATCAGCCCGGTCTTCTAAAATAATACCCATATCCAAAAGCTCTTTTCTGATTTGATCGGCCATTTCCCAGTTTTTAACTTTTCTGGCGACCTCTCTCTTTTCGACCATTTCAGCAACAACATCGAGATCAATGGATTTTTGTTCAAGAACTCGTGTCTGTTTTTTATTAAAATATCGTGTGGGGTTTTCAAGAAACATCCCGAGCATGTCCCCTGTTCTTCGAATGTCCGCCAGTCCGGATTGTAATGTTTGCGTGACTTCCGAAGACAGGCTGTTTTCATGCTGGTCCAGCAAACGATTGAAACTCCGAACGGTATCAAAAATAATACCGATACCGAGAGCTGAATTAAAATCGTCATCCATTGCGTCACAAAAATGCTTCCAGCAGATACCGGGTTCAAAGTCCTGGACTGGAATGGGCCCCAATTTTTTTTCAACCCGCTCAAGAAGCGCATAAATTTTATCGAGCCCTTTGGAAGATTCATCCATGGCCTTGTCTGTAAAGTCGATGGGACTCCGGTAATGATTTGACAGAAGAAAAAGGCGCACAGCTTCAGGATGATACGATTTCAACACATCTTTTATCATCAGAAAATTGCCCAGAGATTTCGACATTTTTTCCTGATTGATATTTACAAATCCATTGTGTACCCAGTAGCGGACAAACGGCTTCCCGGAAAGGCTCTCGGATTGGGCAATCTCATTTTCATGATGGGGAAAGCACAGGTCTTTACCACCGCCATGGATGTCGAAGGTTTCTCCCAGGTATTCACTGCTCATTGCCGAGCATTCTATATGCCACCCGGGTCTTCCGTGGCCCCAGGGACTGTCCCAGGCAGGCTCTCCGGGTTTGGCGGACTTCCATAACACAAAATCAAAAGGATTTTGCTTTCTTTCGTCAATATCGATTCGGGCTCCGGCCTCCATATCCTCCAGTTTACGACCGGAAAGTTTTCCATATCTCTTGAATTTTTCAACAGAATAATAGACATCCCCGTTAATCGGGTATGCAAACCCTTTTAAGATTAACTTTTTAATAAATTCAACGATCTGAGCAATGTGGTCCGTGGCTTTCGGTTCGATGGTCGCCCGCTGGACGTTCAAGGCATCCATGTCTTGATAAAATTCCTCGATGAATCTCTCGGCGACCGCCTTTGAATCGACGCCCAATTGATTCGCTTTCTGAATGATTTTGTCGTCGACATCTGTGAAATTTCTGACATAAGTAACATCATACCCTTTTGCTTTCAGATAGCGTGCAATAACATCAAACACCACCACAGACCTTGCATGTCCGATATGGCAGGCGTCATATACCGTCGGGCCGCAGACATACATACGTACCTTCCCGGCCTCTAAAGGTTCAAAAAGTTCTTTTTTACTGTTCAATGTATTGAAAATGCGAAGTGCCATGTTTCGTCATCCGTTTTACTAAAACCTAAGTTGAGTGATTTTTGGGGAAGAAATGTGCCAAAATTTTGATGCAGCAAGATTTGCGAAATCCGCAGGTGCCCCGCAGGAAATGCCCTTGGGGTGCATACCCATGGATATGTCGAGAAATTTCACAAATCTTTGATGCGCAAGAGATTGGTGCAGATCGAATCAAAAATCGCTCAATTTAAAGCTTGTGCAATGAATATCTAATCGATAAGGGCGACACATACGGCGCCGATCCCCTCCCCTTTTCCGATCATTCCAAGACCTTCGAAGGTCGTCGCCTTAACATTAACACGATCCGGGTTAATTTCAATTGCTTGAGCAATATTTTTTTTCATTGTTTCTTTATATGAAGAAATTTTTGGCGCATCAGCGAACACGGTTGAATCTATGTTCACGATTTTAAAGTTTCTTTCGCTGACCCAACGGTAGGTTCTTTCGAGAATCTTTATACTTGAAATATCTTTGAACTCCGGATTCGTGTCCGGAAAGTGCACGCCGATATCATCGAGTCCAGCCGCGCCTAAAAGTGCGTCACACACAGCATGAATAAGCACATCGGCGTCTGAATGTCCGAGCAACCCTTTTCCAAAAGGGATGGCGACCCCGCCCAGAACGAGTTTCCGCCCTTTAACCAATCGATGAACATCGTATCCTATCCCGACGCGCATGGTTCCCCGCAAATTTCTCGTTTAACCGCAACATACACACTCTATTGACAATAGTTGGTGTACGTTCAGAATATCATCAAGATTAAGTTTTTTGCTGTTGTAAATAATACTGGTTCCGGTCGATCCAGATAAGTCTTGAGATTGTCCATATACCATAAAATAAAAATCACAAAAATATAAATCTTTACAAAGCATGAAAAAAATATTGATGATTCTGCTCGGGTGAAATATGGTTTTTCAGTTTTAATGAATAATACACCCTGAAAACCGAGACATGCCATGCCGATTCGAATGATTGCACAAGAGCTCTACCGGCTTCTTCAAGAGGTTGAAAAAGTTGAGAAACAACTAAAGAACGCACCTTTTGAGAAACATGAAGAAATCAAAGATCAGCTTCGTAAATTAAAAGCCGAGCGAAATTGGACGCGGGCTATTCTTGAAGGTAAAAAAGAACACAATCCCAACCGTTCAACACGATAAACAGACACAATCAAATCGGCCATCTGTGCACAAAAACTGTTCGGGATTGGAATATAAACAAATGAACAACAGTGCGTTATTGGAGCAAATAAAACATACAGAGAAAATCCCCCTTAACGAACATGAATCAAAACAATTCCTTAAGGAATATGGGATTCCTGTTGTCAATGAAATGATTGTTTTAAGCCAAAATGAAGCTGTGGATGCCGCCGATGAAATTGGATATCCGGTGGTTCTCAAAGGTCTTGGGTCCACCCTGCTTCATAAAACCGAACGAAATCTGGTTCATCTGAATCTCACGGATCCTCAAGCGGTTATCAAGGCCGCCCGATCCATCACTGCCGAAGCAGGTCATGAGCTTGAAGGCCTTTTGGTTCAGCCCCAGGTTCAGGGCAAAAGAGAGTTTGTTTCCGGCCTCTTTCAGGATGAGGATTTTGGTCCTGTGGTAATGTTTGGACTGGGGGGCATTTTTACCGAAATCCTTTCTGATATTTCACTCCGACTTGCACCATTAACCGAAACCGATGCTGCTGAGATGCTCGATGAAATCAAGGCAAAATCGCTTCTTGGAAATTTCAGGGGTGAAAAGGCAGCAGATCGGAGCCAACTGATCAAAACACTGCTGGGTCTTTCCCGGATCGGAATGGAGAATCCTGACATTGCTGAAATTGATATCAACCCGCTGCTGATAACACCTGCCGGCGACGCGTTGGCGCTTGATTCTCTGATCGTCATGAATAAAGCGTCGCGAAACAAGGAATACTTGCCACCCATCGATCCTGCTTCGTTGGGATATTTTTTTTATCCAAAACCCATTGCTTTTGTGGGCGCCTCCGGCAAACTGGGAAAGTGGGGTCATATACTCCTAACTTCGACCATAAGCGGCGGATTTAAAGGAGAAATATATCCTGTAAACCCAAGAGGCGGTACAATCGCAGGACGACAGGTCTATCGATCGGTTGCCGAAATTCCCGGAGATGTAGACTTGGCGGTGGTTACGGTACCGGCATCAAAGGTTATGGATCTGATTCCCCAGTTTAAAGAAAAAGGTATCCGGAATATGCTTCTGATAACATCAGGATTCGGAGAAACCGGTACAACAGGAAAGAAATTAGAAGAGCGCCTTGTAAAACAGGCGAGACAAGCAGGAATACTGGTGCTGGGTCCCAATACAATGGGAATTTGCAACCCCCATATCAATCTATTCTGCACCGGCAGTAACGTCCGGCCAAGACCGGGTTCTACTGCTATCGTGGCTCAATCCGGAAATATGGGAATGCAATTGCTGGCTTTTGCCGAAAAACAGGGTATTGGGATTCGGTGTTTTTGCGGCTCCGGCAACGAGTCGATGATTACGATCGAGGATTACATGGATGCTTTTGAAGTCGATTCACCGACCCGAACCGTGATGCTGTATATAGAAAGTGTCAAAAACGGTCGTCGTTTCTTTGATAGCGCCCGCAGATTGGGGAAAAAGAAGCCGATTGTTCTTTTAAAAGGCGGTCAGAGCAAGGCAGGGTATAGAGCTGCAGCAAGTCACACGGGCGCAATGGCTTCAGACTCAAAGGTTTTCAATGCCATATGCCGCCAAACCGGCATCGTGAAAGTCGACCACTCGATGGATCTCCTCGACCTGGCCGCTTCATTTTCATCCCTCCCGTTGCCCAGGGGAAATCGTACTGCCATTATGACGCTGGGTGGTGGCTGGGGTGTTGTTACAGCAGACCTCTGCTCGGAATACGGGTTAGAAGTTCCGGAATTGTCTCCTGAAATCGTGGATAGGCTCGACAAATTGCTTCCTTCATACTGGAGCAAGTCGAACCCCGTAGACCTTGTGGGTGAGAATGACAAACGCCTCCCGATGATTGCAATGGAAGAACTTACAAAATGGGATGATTGTGATGCGGTAATCAATCTGGGTATTTTAGGCCGTAGAATCATGGTGAAAAATCTTGGTGATTCGGTTCTTAAGGCAGACCCCGCTTATTCCCCTGAATTTATTGAATCCATAAACAGAGACATCGCCGAGTTCGAGACGAAATATATCGATCATATTGTAATGCTGATGGAAAAATACCAAAAGCCGATCATCGGTGTCAGCCTGATGACCGATGAAAAAAATAATACCGTCTATCGGGTTAAAGGCAGTCAATATAAAGGCGTATTTTTCGAGACACCGGAACGAGCGGTCAAAGCTATAGCCAGGATGTATCAATATCAACGCTTTTTGACGAAAACGCAGCAAGGTTAGCCGATGAGTTTTCCTTGTGATGATAACGTCGTTATGTTATTTTAAAACCATGATTCCACAATTTATGAAGCATTCACTCCCAAAAAATTTTAAATACAGGTTCGATTTTGAAATCGGTTATCTTACAAAAAGCCCTTGTAAAAACTGTGTAAGTAAAAAGGACATCCCTGAGTGCATCGATGAATGCAACATTCTCGACAAAATACACACCGTTTTATCAGAAGCAGTGTCGTGCTCGAAGCGAAGTTGATCGCTTGTATTAATTTTGTCCGTTTATAATTCGGGGCATTAACGGGTTATCTGTTGAATGGAAGGGGGACTGTATGACCAACTTTAAACAAAGTAAAAGTCCAGTCTGGAAAGCGCTGATCCGACATGCTGAGGTCATGAATCGCCCTGAGAACCACTTGAAATATCTTGTTGAAAGTAACGACCGACTTTCAAAATTCTCTTTGGAAGCCGCCGGAATTTTCTATGACTTTTCACGACAGAGACTGGATGAAAAGGCCATGGATCTTTTATTTGAACTGACCGAGGACTGCCATTTAAAAGAGCAGTTTTCAGCCATGGTCCATGGAGAAAAGATAAATACAACGGAAAACCGGCCGGCCCTTCACACAGCGGCAAGGAACTTTTCAGGTCATCCTGTTTTTGTTGATGGAAAAGATGTAATGCCAGAAATAAGAAACGGTCGAAATGAAATCAGAGAATTTGTTTCTCAAATTCATAACGAAAAGATCACCGGATCCACCGGAAAACCCTTCAGACAGGTGGTCGTTATCGGGATCGGCGGATCCTATTTGGGTACGGAATTTGTTGCCAATGCACTTTATTTTCTGGCGGATAAAAAAATTGAGATCATGTTCCTCTCGAACGTGGATATCCATAATTTCGGTAAAATTGCATCCATCATCGATGTTGAAACAACCCTTTGGGTCGTCATCTCAAAAAGTTATACCACTGCCGAGACCATGGCCAATGTTCATCAGGCCCGATCTTTTATTAAAGAGAAAGGCCTCGATCCTGCCAAACATTTTCTAACGGTTACCAGCAAGGGATCTCCCGGAGATGATCCAAAAAATCCGGTGCTGGCATCCTTTCATATGTTCGATTTCATCGGCGGAAGATACAGTGTTACCTCAGCGGTCGGCGGGGTCCCACTGAGCCTTTATCTTGGATATGAACGGTTTGAGAGGTTTTTGAAAGGTGCTGAAGCGATGGATCTGCATTCCCAGAATGCATTGGAAAGGAAAAATATTCCCCTTGTTGCTGCGCTTATTTCAGTATGGAACAACAATTTCCTGGGATATCCGGCCCAGGCCGTCATTCCCTATGCCTCGCCGCTTTCCAAGCTGGCCCCACACATCCAGCAGCTGAGCATGGAGAGTAACGGTAAATCGGTCACAAAAGACGGCAACCGGCTGGATGATGCCACAGGTACCATCGTTTTTGGAGAACCCGGAACCAATGCCCAGCATTCATTCTTTCAGCTGGCACATCAGGGAAGACCCTTCCCCATCGACTTTATCGGTGTCATCCATCCCCATTACAATCAGTATCAAAATCGATCAAAAGGGGTCACCAATCATCAGGAGCTATGGGCGAATCTGATCGCACAGCCGGCTGCCCTTGCCAGAGGAAAGGAGGATTCGAATCCTGCTAAATCTTTTTCCGGAAACAGACCCTCATCAACCATTCTTTTAAAGGTACTTTCACCTGAAAACATTGGCCGTCTTCTTGCCTTTTACGAAGCTAAAACGGTTTATGAAGCTTTTATCTGGGGCATTAATCCCTTTGATCAGTTCGGCGTGGAGTTGGGCAAAACGCTTGCTACAGATATACGAAAACAGATGGCCGCAAAAAATCGAGACAAGAAGCAGACCTTTGATGATACAGACTCCATAACCAGATTCTATTTGGAGACGCTGTTCTATGACAAGTGATCCCAATATGTCCCCCCAACGCTGGCGCCGGTTGCTACTAAACCGCTGGCTGTTGACTGCCGTCGGGGCAATGGCGCTGTACGCCCTGCTTGGCTTTTTGCTAACACCCTGGTTATTCAAACGCTTTGTGAGTAATTACGCCGAACAAAAGCTAAAGCGTAAAGCGTCAGTTGTAGAGGTCCGCGTCAACCCATTTCTTTTTACCTTTGAGGCCAAGGACTTTGTACTCCAAGAGGCGGATGATCGTCCAATTATTGGCTTTGGCCGGATGTTTGTAGACTTTGAGCTCTCAAGCATATTCCGCTGGGCGTGGACATTTGCCGATATTCGTATAGAACAACCCTCATTACACGTTGAGATCCAGCACAACGGCCGTCTTAATTTCGCAGATCTTGCTGACGCACTGCCCAAATCGGAAGATCCACCGCCCACCGACCAGCGGCCGCCACGACTCCTGGTGCAACACGCTGAGGTCGTTGACGGCAGCTTCACTTTCAGCGATCGTTCAGATACCACTCCTGCTATAGAAACATTCTCGCCCCTCAACCTCGAATTCAAAGATATATCTACAATCCCGGAACGCAAAGGGCCCTACACCGTCAAGGCCGACCTTCCTGGTGGCGGTACGGTTGGCTGGCGGGGCGAAGTATCTTTACACCCTATTTTTTCCGAAGGTGAATTAAGCGTGGCAGGCTTCAAACTGGCCACAGCATGGAAGTTCGCGCAGGACGAGTTGAACCTTGCCGAGCCGTCGGGCGATATGGACTTCAGCACCCGCTATCGGTTCGATTATCAGAAGCGCACCGCCCTTTTGTTGCAAGACGCGAAGTTCGCACTAAAGGGACTTCTACTTACAGAAAAGGGCAAGAATACACCCTTGCTTGCTCTGGAAGCAATTGAAACCAATGACATGCGTTTCGACCTTCAAGCGCGGGAACTCATGGTTCCGAACATCGTCGTGCGTAACGGTAAAGTTGCGGCATCGGTGGATGAAAAGGGGTTGTTCGACTGGCAGAAGCTCGTTACGCGCCAAGAGTCCACAGACGTAACTGCACCGATCCCTGGCTCCTCAACATCCGAGAGTCAGCCATGGCGTTTGAAGGTAGGAGAGGTGAAAGTCGAAAACGTGGCGGTGGATTATTCAGACCACAGCCGCGCCAACCCATTGGCGCTTGCCGTCAGCGGGCTTAATGTTTTGTTGAACGCATCGGCAGAAGTTGGCACCGGGCCGGTAAAAGCTATTGTGGACGATCTGGAGGTGGTGTTGAATCGTGTCACAATTTCGGAAGCAGGTGACGACACCCCCTTCCTATCAATAGACTCGCTTGCGCTGAATGGCGGCCGCATCGATATTGGCAGTCGTGATATAACGATCACGCGGGTTGGGACTACCGGCGGTGGAACAGGCGTGGTACGCGGTAAAGACGGGCGTATCCGTTTACTTGAGATGTTTAATCCCGGGGACAAAGGCAGGCTGAAACGCGATATCGCCGAAACCGGTCTAAAGACGCGGGCCGAGGGCAAGCCCTGGTCGTTTAGCCTTGATACGTTTGAAATGAACGGCTTCCGGGTGGCTCTGCAGGACAATACCCTTGTCCCGGCCATTGTTTATGACTTAAAAGATATCCGGGCGTCACTAAAAAATCTTACCAACGATGATAAAACGCCCATCGACTTTAAAACAGATCTAAAGGTGGCCCAGGGCGGAAATGTAAGCGTCAGTGGTCAGGTCAGCCAGGTCGGCGACCAGGCCGATGCTCGCGTGAAAATAAAAGGGATAAACCTCAAGCCATTGGATCCGGCCGTAGAAAAATTTACATTCCTCGAACTCGAATCCGGTGACCTCTCTGCTTCGGCCCGCCTGAAATACCGTTCTGCCAAATCCGGACCGCAGTTGCGTGCCGACGGCTCGGTGAGCGTGAACAGCTTCAAACTCAGCGAAGCCGGCAGCGGGGAACGATTTCTTGAATGGAAGGCCATGTCCGCCAATGGACTAAAGTTTGAACTTTCGCCCCGACGGCTTGGGATTGAGGAATTGCGACTGCTGGAGCCCGGCGCCAAGGTTGTAATTTTCAAGGACCGCAGCGTGAATTTAGTCAAAGTGTTAAAAAGTCCGGATGCGGTTGACTCCGAGACAGCACCGAAAAATGGCCAACCTTCGGCCGTTATGCCGTCTGCAGAACAGCCATTTTTCCCGGTGAGCATCGAACGGATTCGAATGGACAAAGGCGTTGTTGATTTCGCCGACCTCAGCCTTGTACTCCCTTTCGTCACCCATGTGACCGACGTCAAAGGAGCAGCTACGGGCATCTCCTCCGACTCGGCGAGCCGTACCTCCCTTAAATTCGAGGGCAAGGTCGACGAATACGGACTCGCCACGATGGCGGGCAGATTGAGTTCCTTCGCGCCCAAAGCGTTCACTGATCTCACCGTGTCATTCCAAAACGTGGAGATGAAACCGCTCAGCCCTTACAGCGCAACATTTGCCGGGCGGAAAATCGCATCCGGCACACTCAACCTCAACCTGGAATACAAAATCCAGGACAGCGAACTTCTCGGAGACAATAAAGTGGTGTTAAATCAGTTCACCCTCGGCGAGAGGGTTGAGGCACCCAACGCAATTAATCTGCCAATAGATTTGGCTATCGCTCTCCTTAGCGACTCTGAGGGTAAGATCGATGTGGCGATGCCGGTGCGTGGCAACGTGGACAATCCGGAATTCAGTTACGGACATGTGATCCGCCAGGCGATCGTCAACCTGATCACTAAAATCGTGACCGCGCCCTTCCGGGCGCTGGGTGGTCTTTTTGGGGATAAAAGCGAACGGATGGACGCCATCGCCTTCAATCCCGGCAGCGACCGCCTGCTGCCGCCGGAGCTGAAAAAGCTAAAAAAGGTGTCAGAAGCCTTGGAAAAGAGGCCCCGGCTGGGGCTGGTGGTCCAGGGCCGTTTCGACCCCGAGGTCGACGGTGAGGCGTTGCGTACGGAACGTGTACAACGTGCCCTCGCCGAGGAGATGGGCGCCAAGCCCGGTCCCGACGAAACCCCGGCCCCCTTCGCTCTCGACAACGCAAAGACCCAGAGAGCTCTGGAGAAGCTAATTGAAATTCGTCTTGGGAAAACGGCGGCCGACGATTTCAAGTCCCAATACGAAACAGCCACCGGCGAGAAAGCCAAACCCGTGAAACCCTACCTGGCCTTTTTCGGTTGGGAGAGTTCAGATACCGCCTATTATCAAGCCATGTTCAAGGAATTGGTGAAGCGCGAGCCGCTCTCCGACAACGACCTTCAAAATCTCGCTCAACGGCGGGGAGAAGCAATTATACAGACCCTTAGGACCACCGCCGGCCTGGGCGCCGCACGGGTGAGCGCCGGAAGTCCCGGTCCGGTGGAGAAAGCCTCGATGGAAACCGTCAACACCAAACTCACACTGGACGCCCTCAAGCCCGGGGAATAGTTCGACCCGAGGTTCAACATGCCGGTCACCGGATCGCCCAATGGCCGGATGCCCCGGCGTCAACCGTTCAGTGATAGGTCTTCCTGGTTGCAAGTGATAGTGCAACGTCCCGCCTTACGTATTTGTCGGGGATCGTTCAGACGATTCGTCGGAAAACCTGTAAATCACAGCACCCCACGTCAATCCGGCACCCAGGGCCAAGAAAGCGACGGTGTTTCCATTTTGGACGCGGCCCGTTTCAATGGCTTCATCCAGTGCAATGGGAATGCTTGCCGCGGTTGTATTCCCATAACGCTGGATATTGTTGAATACCTTTTCCGGAGGCACACTCAGTGTCTTTCCAAATG
>JAQBBE010000193.1:0-12320 GCA_032126435.1 Desulfobacterales bacterium
TACCGGAAGGAATTTTCGGTAACCGCACAGCCGGGTTTTATCTCCGACCACAATTGCGACGTCTGAAAAGTCGGGATTCAAACATTCGAGTTCATGGGAAAGTCTGGATGCAAACTGAGATGCCGTTATCCGAGTTTCGGGCTCATTAACGTGTAAAATTTCCGTCTGATCCGGAAGGTCAAAAGGGATTTTTTCGTTCCCGTATTTCAGGTTAATCGTCTGTTTCATGTTTCTGAACGTAATCGGTTCACCGTATTTTGTAACGACGTGAACCGTCGGAAATTTTTTAACTCAAGTTTGATAGTTCGGTAAAAGTTTTTTGTGAGCAATATCCGATCATCAATGGAGCGGTCTTGCAAACAAAACCCCTGCCCCCTGTAACAGCTGGTCCTTGCGTAGTCCATCAAACAAGAAATTTCTACTGAATATGACGGACAATTTCCGCTGCAAATTCCGAGCATTTGACTTCCGTAGCGCCCGCCATCTGCCGGGCCAGATCATAGGTCACCCGTTTTTTCGCCACTGCTTTTGCCAATCCGTCCCTCACACTGTCTCCAGCCGCTTCCCAGCCAAGAAAGTCGAGCATCATGGCCCCGGAAAGGATCAGAGACCCGGGATTCACTTTGTCCTGTCCCGCATATTTTGGCGCCGTGCCATGGGTCGCCTCAAACAGGGCATATCCGTCGCCGATATTGGCACCCGGCGCCATACCCAGTCCCCCCACCATAGCAGCCAGGGCATCGGACATGTAATCACCGTTGAGATTCGGCATGGCCAGAACATCATACTCTTCAGGGCGCAGAAGAATCTGCTGGAACATGGCGTCTGCAATCCGGTCCTTGATCACAATCTTGCCTGCCGGGACCTCTCCATTAAAATTTTCCCACAACGCCGCTTCGGAAATGGTCTGTTCCCCGAATTCTTCCTTGGCGACTTCGTAGCTCCAGGTTCTGAAGGCCCCTTCGGTATACTTCATGATGTTTCCTTTGTGAACCAGGGTAACGCTGGGCTTTTTATGCGCTATGGCATATTCTATGGCCCTTCTCATCAGCCGGCGGGTTCCGAATCGGCTCATCGGTTTTAGCCCGATGCCGGAGTCCGGACGGATATCTCTCCCGTCTTCGAGTTTCACCAGATCGATGATTTTTTTCGCTGTTTCAGAGCCTTCTTCCCATTCAAGGCCCATGTAGACATCTTCGGTATTTTCTCTGAAAATTACCATATCGACGTTCGAAGGCTGCACCATTGGACTGGGTATCCCGGTAATATATTTTACCGGCCGAACGCATGCATAAAGGTCGAGCTCCTGCCGAAGGGTTACATTAATGCTCCGGATTCCTTTTCCCACAGGTGTCGTCAGCGGACCTTTGATGGCAACACGATGGGTTCTGATCTTTTCCAGTGTTTCTTCCGGAAGCCAGGTTTGTGTCTGGTTGAACGCCTTTTCCCCGGCCAAAATTTCCAACCATTGAATCTTTCGTTCATTGCCGTAGGCGCTGGAAACCGCCGCATCCAATACATACCGGGTCGCCGACCAGATATCGGGTCCGATGCCGTCGCCTTCGATAAAGGGAATCACCGGAAAATCGGGAACAACGAAGTTTCCATCCGCTGAATAAACGATACATTCACCATTCTCTGTCATATATGCTCCTTTGCGTTTGCATAAAATTTATTCCTGAATCTTGCATGAAAATTAATGAGAATCTTTCGGCTACTCGATTGAAGAGGGTTTAAGCAAAATCATATCATCTCTTTTATAATTGTAACACGATTTTCTCATACGAAACAGTCCAGATCCGTGTATGTCAGTGTAAAGTTTAGATTCAGTTTCCAGTTCAGAAATTAGAATTTTTCCACAAGGTCAAGGAAATCGAAAAATTGCGCGGAGGCATACATATCTGTATGCCGCACAAGCGATTTTGAAGATTGACCCCAGAGAAATAGGCTGCGCCCCGGAGAAATATGCTTCGCATTTCACCCCGATGGAATAAGAACTTCAAAAACATTCCATTGGGCAGGCAGGGCAGGCACTGAGATTGCGGAAAAAGGCCGTTTCCGAACTGGAAACTATATGAATCTTTTCATCAACTCATCGATCACTTCATCCACATTTTCCGGAGTAATGCCAAACTGCCGGCAGGCCTTTTCCGCTTTGGCCAGCCTCCGGGGGCTTTCCATATCCTTAAGACGGGAGAAAAACCCGAGCCGTCTCCCCACCTGATAGACACACTGCCGTTCCGGATCCATTGCCAAAAAACGGTGTATTATATCCAGCATCCGCGCTTTATCCCGGGGCAATTTGCCTTCCAAATTCTGGAAAAGATTCAAAATATGGTCGCTTTTAACCACACTGGTAATGCCGTTCAATGATTCCAGGAAAATCAGAATCTCCTTGGCCATCATCAGATCCGTACATTTTTCAAAACGGTTGGCGGCATAATCGTCATACAGCTCGACACTGTTGGGAATTGCCAGGGTTCTAAGTCTTATGAAATCCGGGTTGATCCGGTTTAAGGCATCGGCCGTTTCCCGGGCATGAACTTCGGAATAGGCTTTTCCACCCAGGCCCGGCATGATATACTCCGACAATTCCATCCCGGCCTTTTTTACTTTGAGCCCTGCTTTGATATGGGTTTCTTTGGTAACCCCTTTTTTGGCCATCTTTAGAACCCGGTCTGACCCGGATTCCAGACCGATATGGATTCTGTTTAAACCGGCGTCCTTGAAATTCTTGAGATCTTGATCCTTGATCCGGGCGATGGTGTGGGAACGGGCATATGAGGTGATTCGTTCGGCCCAGGGAAAACGCTTCTTGAGATAACGCAAAATCTCCAATAAATCCGAAGGGTTTATGATCAGACTGTTTGCATCCTGGAGAAACACCGAACGCATTCCACCGGAAAACCAGCTCAAAGCGGCGTTAAACCCTCCGGGGTCCGGCTGTTCATAATTACCGAGCGCTTTCCGAACAGCGGTTCGAGAAAGGTTCCCGTGGTTATCGGCCATCTTTTGGAGGATCTCCACAGACCTGTGAACCGTATCGATATCCCGCTTGACATGATCCACCGGACGGATGGAAAACCGCGATTCCTTATACACCGGGCAGAACGTACAGCGATTCCATGGGCAGTTCCGTGTGACACGAATCAGAAGGCTGTCTGCCTCACTGGGCGGCCGGATAGGCCCCTGTTCAAATCCTTGATAATCTTCAGTGGTATTTCCCTGTCGGCGCATATGAATCCTTTTGTCCTTAGAAGCTGTTTCAAAACCTTCATCTTTTACAACTCAACCGGTTAACAACCCCTCTATTCAACGAATCAACAAAATTCTCCCTTGTCAACGTTAATCACACAACCCATTAAAATCAAGGCGCCTGCATTACCCCTTTGACAATTGGCTGCGCTATGGAATAAAATCGTAACACCCTAATTGATTGTAAACGAGGATAATTAGATTTTGAAGAAATTTGGGATCGTCATCACATTGACGCTGATTTTCGGGTTTTTCGTTGCAGCAGCCGTATATCTGGACATCCTAAACTACGCCCATATACCTGCAGGTACTGAACCCGTCGAACAGATCGTGGTTGTTAAATCCGGCCAGGGTTTTAAATCTTTCTCTAAAATGCTCCGTGAACGCGGCATTATCGACCATCCTACCAAGTTCAGATTGCTGGCCCGCATCAAGGGATATGACAAAAAAATCAAAGCCGGAGAATATGGACTTTCTTCTGCCATGACGCCCAACAAAATACTCGAGATCATGGTTCAAGGAAAGGTTCTCCTTCACAGGCTCACCATACCGGAAGGGTATAACCTGCAGCAGGTTGCCCAGGCGGTTTCCAGGGCGGAATTCGGAACAGAGACCAATTTTTTAAAGGCCGCCACCGACCCCGATCTGGTTCGCGCCCAAGGGATCGATGCCGAAACGTTCGAAGGGTATCTTTTCCCGGATACCTACTATTTTCCCAAGGGAACCCTGCCTGGAAAAATCATATCCTCCATGGTAAAACGGTTCCGGTCTGTTTTCCTCCCGGAGTGGGAAGAACAGGCCAAAAGCATGGGGCTTACCCTTCACCAGGTGGTCACCCTTGCATCCATCATTGAAAAGGAAACGGGCATCGCCGCTGAACGCCCCGTCATATCCTCTGTTTTCCACAATCGTTTAAACCGGAAAATGCGCTTAGAGAGCGACCCTACGGTGATCTACGGCATAAAAGATTTTAACGGCAACATCACCCGAAAAGATCTCGTCACCTCAACACCTTACAACACCTATACCATAAACGGGCTCCCGCCGGGCCCCATTTCAAACACCGGCGTCGAGGCCATAGAAGCCGCCCTTTACCCGACAGATACCCAGTTTCTCTTTTTTGTTGCCAGAAGAGACCGGACGCACCAGTTTTCAACCAATATCAGTGATCACAACCGCGCGGTTAGAAAGTATCAATTGGGCCGATAAAAGAGCGATGAATGAGCGTATCTGAAAAAACCGCAAAAAGCGCCGTGATCGACCGTCATGCAATCCGCCGGGAGGTATTGTCCTGTGTGAATGCGTCGAATAAAAAACTCACGCCCCGCGAGTTGGAAAAAACACTCTCCGGGCGATTTTCAATGGACCCTAAAGACTTTAAAACCGTCATCAGGAATTTGGTTTCAGACCGCGAACTCATATACACCTATCATTTCGGCTGTTCTTTTCTCGAAAAATCCTATGAGAAGCCAACCCGCGTTTCAAAGCGGGTAGTTCTGAAACCGCCGGACATGGTTTACGAACCTTTGTTTAGTGACATCGTTATTGATATTTTAAAAGGCGCTTCATTCGGATTCGGGAATCACCCCACAACGCGATTGGCAATTCAGGGGATAGAAGCGGCATTGTACAACAAACATGGTGATATCAATGTTGATGATGGCCATGCCCTGGATATCGGCACCGGGTCCGGCGTTCTGGCCATTGCAGCCGTGTTGATAGGCATAAAGCGTGCTGCCGGCATCGATATCGATCCCTGTGCAAGAGCTGAAGCACAAAAAAACATCAAATTAAACGGCCTTGAACATCGAATCAAAATCCTTGATACCCGGGTCGAAGACATAAAAGAAACCTATTCTTTGATCACGGCCAACCTTCGGTATCCCACTCTAAAGCGGCTTTGTCCTCATATGGCCGGGATAACGCAAAAAAAGGGTGCGGTGGTGGTGTCGGGGATCAAAAGCGATGAAGTTGAGGATCTTTTGGAAGGGTTTACCCGAAACGGCTTTCAGTGCACATGGAAGGCTGTTGAAAAGGGGTGGGCGGGGATGGTGCTTTCACGATGATTTAATAGTATAGGAATTTCCTTTTTTGGAAACAGTCCCGCCTGCCAAAGTCTTGTACGGCGGGCAGGTGAACACAGATAATCAAGATTCTTAAATTGCAAAATAACAATATTATCTGTGTATACCTGCCCGCTTGTGCCTCGCATGGCAGGCGGGTCTGCGAAAATCCGTGTTCTATTTAACTTGAACGAATTTTGGAGCAGTACATGGACATTACAGATTTTTCAGACACGCAATCGGCCGGGCAGCGTTTGATGGCGGGATTTGACGGCACCGAGCTGAATGCTGAACTCAAATTTCTGATCAACGCGCTGAAGCTGGGCGGCATCATCCTCTTTTCCAGAAACCTCATAGACCCGGGCCAGATCAAAGATCTCTGCTTTTCCATGCAATCGTATGCCCGGTCCTGTGGTCAGCCGCCGCTGTTTATCGCCATCGACCAGGAAGGTGGCCGGGTGGCCCGGCTCAGAGAACCGTTTACACAGTTCCCGGGCAATTCAAAGATGAAAGGGCCTGAAGATGCCGTCTATTTTGCCAAAACAACGGCAAAGGAATTTTTAGAAGTGGGGATCAATATGAATCTGGCGCCGGTGCTGGATGTCGCGCCGGAAGGCATTAACAGTATCATGGCGGGTAGGGCTTTCGGCCCTGACCCAGGCTGGGTGTCTGAGCAGGGAAAGGTGGTAATCGAACATCTTCAGGCTGAAAATATTATGGCTGTGGCCAAGCATTTTCCGGGCATCGGCCGAACCGTGCTTGATTCCCATTTTGAATTGCCGGATCTGGATATCGATGTGGATGCGATGCAGGGTTTCGACCTTTTTCCCTTTAAGACCGCCATCTCCCATGACGTGGCAGGGATCATGCTGTCGCATATTCGATATACAGGGATCGATCCGGATTGGCCCGCAAGCCTGTCCAAGACCATTGCCGATGATCTTTTGCGAAAACAAATGGGGTATGACGGCGTTGTCATGACCGATGACCTGGACATGGGCGCCATTGAAAAGCATTATGATCTCAAAACCGCCATCCAACAGATTCTATCAGCGGACATTGACATACCCCTGATTTGCCATGCAGGACCCAACATTGAAAATGCGTTTAAGGAAATACTGGATGTTCAAAGACGATCTCAAACCATGAAAGCCAAAGGCATGAAATCTTTGAAACGGATTATGAGGCTGAAATTAAGGTATTTAAAAGCCAAGTAAATATGCTAATAAATTTTTCACCACGGAGACACGGAGAACACAGAGAAAAACTCTATCCGCCTCAAGCGGAAATTTTTAAAGGCATGGATTTTTCCTGATCGTCGCCTGCCCTGTGGAATTCAAAGACTATTCCTCCCCGGGTCTCCCGATCAGGAAAAAAATCTCTTTTCTGTGGCCTCTGTGGTGATTTTTTTTAGGGGTGTCACTATCAATCGAAGGAAACCAATTCCCTACTGTAAAGAAATGCGCCATCCCGTTCGATATACTCATTCCCTTTTCGTTCCAGAATCCAGCCGCTTTCATTTTTTCCCCCAAAAGGCAGCCTCAGCGGCGTGAACGTAAAATCCGGATTGTCATGCACCATGCCGAAAGTCGAATGAAAGAGCGCTTTGACCGGTTCCGTGGGTGAGCCGAAAAAGGCCAGCAGAAAGCCATAGCGGGTCTCAACCAGTTCCGAGACCGCGTCATAAGGATCATCGAACGGTTTTAAAACAAGAAGCGGGCCGAAAAGTTCGAGGTCCGGAATATGGGTGTTTTGGGTTTCAAGGACCAGCGGATGGATCACATGTTCGTTGATGGATCCTGCGATCAGTTTTGCCGGCTGGCACTTTTCAAGGGCATTTTCAACGATCTTTCGGGTGCGTTCCACCAGGATCGGTCCGATTTCAATATCCGGATCAAAAGGATCTCCCACTTTCATGTCTTGAACCGTATCCAGTATTTTTTCGCGAACGGTTTCGTAAATGCTGCGATGAATGTATACTTTTTTCAGGGTGGTGCAGTACTGGCCGGCGTTGATAAATGCCCGCCGGGCAATAAAGCGGCCTGCCGCCTGGACATCGGCATCTTCAAACACAATAGCTGCCGGCATGCCGCCGGGACCCGCAAAAAAGAGTTTGTCAAAAGATCGATGCTGCTTTCTGTAGATTTCCCCTACGGCTGAAGCTCCTGAGATAAAGAGGACCCGGACATCGCTGTCCTCAACACAACGCTTGCCGAATTCCCGGTTGTCCAGACCGATCATGGGTTCGATGGTTTTAAAGGATTCGCAAATTTCAGCCAGAATCGCAGCGGTTTTCGGTGTCTGGGATGAGACGCCGAACCGAAGGCGGTTGCCGGTCAGCAGGGCTGATCCGCCCAGTTTGGCCAGCACCACCACCGGGGCGTCGTATGCAAATATGGTGGCCACCGTGCCGTAAGGTTTGCCGTTTTCGATCCAGGGGATTTCTTCTTTCATGGTTCGCAAATAGTTTACGCCCAGATCCACCTCGATGCCGGTGATTTTTACAGGAAATCCGGCATCTTGGGCAGCGGTCTCCTGCAGTTTCGATTTTTGATGTTCAATTGCATCGGCCAGTCGTTCGATTTCTTCCAGCCTGGACCTGTATTCTTCGTTTTGCGTCATCTATCCCCCCCTTTTAAGCCGATGCTCGAGCAAAGTATCTGGGTCCAACAAAAAAAATCTTTGAGCTGAACACCGGTGGTATCTTTATTCTTCTTTTTATGGTATGTTTTTTATACCATTGTCGCCATGAAATGAAAAGTACAATGTTATTGAATTACAACAGACAGCCCGGTTGAATTGGGCTATGCGAACCCCTTGAAAACGTTCTGGAAAGGATAGGAAATGGAACTCGATAAAATAATGGAAGAACACGGTTTCACAATATCGTCAAGTTGCAGCGGTTTTGAATGGTATATGAAGAGAATCGAGCATAAAGACGCTGAGGCGTTTATCACCATCACCTCGGATGATGAACTGCACCTGCCCGAATCCTTGGATGATCCTGTTTGGGTCAACGTCAGCGACTTGAATTCAGGCAACGATCTCGAGGCGCCCCGGCGGTTCGAGTCCTTAAAATCTTATCTCGACACTCTGAATCCTTCTTGACATTTTATTTCAACGTTAACGCGCACAAACAAAATATAGAAAATCTATAAGAAGATACAGTTAATGCCCGTTTGTTGTTGGATCGAGCCGCCTCCTGGATCGATTCCTTGAAATACTTGACCGCCACTCTGAAGCTTAAATTGGCTTCCAATAGATTTAAAAAGTGCAGCCCCTTATCGACGCTTTCATGGGAGATCGGCGTCGTTTTCGTGACACGCCCTTGTTTATCGACACAATGGGCCCGGATTTTGCACCGATCACAAAATGCCCAACGCCTCCCCCAAGACTTTGTAGGGTTTGGGAAATTCCGGCTGGAAGTTCTGGTAAAATGTCACGGGATAGCGGGCGCCGATCTTCTTTCCTGCTTTCTTCAGGCCCTGAACCAATTTTTCGAGCAGGTGTCCGGGAATGGAGAATACCATTTCATCGTCTTGTGTCATGGAAAATATGCGATCTCCCATACCCGGAATGACGATTCGGGGAGACTGGGTTTTGTATGGCGCAATGAGATATTCACTGCATTCCACCTTTCCCCCGAAGTTTCCTAAAATGCGCCGGTTTTCTTCATAAACCAGCCCTTGAATCAGGCGCATCATCTGGGCGGGATTGCCATGAAATACCACCGTATCCGGATCATATAAACCTTTTTGCAAGGGCGCCAATACAATGGCTTCACATTCCCTATTCTCCAGGCGAATCATGGTGTCCGCCTCGTTGCGCCCCATTTCCTCGCTTTGGGAAAATTCGACTTCACAAAAGAGTTTTCCAAGTGTCTCAGCCGAATCCGGAGTATCGCTGAAACCAAAAGCGATCATCCCGGGAACACAGATCAAATCTTCCTGGGTGAGCCCCACGGTCCACCCGTAAGTTCGCGCCATGGTAACCCCCTGACAAATGGTGACCCGCTTGCCCAAAACCACCGAAGGTTGACGGGTCTTTTCGGGAAACGCCGCCGTTTCTTTCAAAAACTTGACGGCAACAGGAAGGGTTTTCAGTCGCAAGTCATCTCGAATAAAATCAGACGATTCCTTGTGGTCCGCTTGTGCCATGATGCACCTCCTTTTCTCACGCTGAATTAAGGTTCCATTTCGTCCACAATACTTCAAAAGACAACGCAGCAGCAAGTAAATTCCTGTAAACGGACTTTACAAAACAAAATAAATATAAGAAAATACAAGGAGTCCACCGAATGTCGAGTGACTTTTAACCCCACAAGAAAAGAATCCTGGCCCAGAGGACCAGGCTTTATTTATCTCCTGAGGGGATTTGCTTTATTGAAAGTTCATTGACTTATTGAAATTCCAAATAATAAATCCCAAACAAACAAACAAATAACAATTAAGCCGTCGTAGCCAAAAGGCTACTATGGCGAAGTCGGCTGACCGAAATTCAAAATCCCAAACAAAAAAAAACAATCGCTTTGAAACAGTTTGGAATTTGGAATTTGAGATTTATTTGTTATTTGGTGCTTGGGATTTGTGATTTAAGACAACAAACTCAAAGGCAGAGCCGGGGAACTCTGACCTGCCCCAAAGGACCATGCTTTTTAGGACAAAGTAAAAGGTATAGAGGTAGCTATGAAGCCTAAAATAATCGTTCATGGCGGCGCAAGTCGTTCGAGTGATGATGAATCGGATCGAAAAAAAGATGTCATCAACGCCTGCAAAATAGGGTACGAAGCGTTGTTGGAAAAAGATGCGGTTGAAGCAGTGGAAATTGCCATACGGAATTTGGAGGCTTCGGCGTTTCTGAATGCGGGAGTTGGCAGTTACCTTCAATTAGACGGAAGGGTTAGGATGGATGCCTCTATTATGAAGGATGATCTATCTGCCGGTGCCGTTATTGCTATTGAAGATGTGGAACATCCCATATCCGTTGCCAGACGCGTTATGGAAACCACCCAGCATGTCATTTTATCAGGGAGGCTTGCCACTGAATTCGCACATTCCGAAGGTTTCCCAAGGTATGACCCGAGAACCAGACCCAAGGTAAACTTGTGGATGGAGATCATGGAAGAGTTTCGCCAAAAAACGACGTATGAGCAGATTTTCCATGTCGATCGGTATCTTAAAGAAGGAAGATTTACTTTAGGGACGGTCGGCTGCGTTGCCATGGATTCAAACGGCGGCATCGCGGCCGGAACGTCCACCGGCGGGCTTAAAATGAATGTGCCCGGAAGGGTGGGTGATTCGGGAATCATCGGTGCAGGAACCTACTGTTCAAAATACGGCGGGGTTTCATGCACAGGGTATGGAGAAAAGATTCTCGTTCTGTCCTTAGGGAAACAGGTTGTCAATCATCTAAAGTTCAGCAAGTCGGCAAAGGCCATGGATGCTGCCGAATACGGAATCGAAGAATTAAACTCGCTTCACGCCCATGGCGGTATCATCTGCATCGACAAACAAGGAAATATTGGATATGCGCACAACACCAAAATCATGACGATGCATTATATAGAATGAACTAACATGAATCTGAAGGCGGCCCCCAATAGTTGTGACATTAACAACAGCTAAACCCTCTCTTGGCAGTTCTCGACCGCCGCCACGTTGCCTTCTCTTTCATGCTCAATATTAAAAGCAGCGCTGGAAGGGAAAATCAACCATTCACCCTATCCCTCAACTTGCCGGAACACCTAAACGTAACAACCTTTCTTGGTTCAAGCATCAAGTCATCCCCGGTTGCAGGATTCCTGCCTTTCCGTTCCCTTTTTTCCTTTATACAAAACTTGCCGAAATTAGAAATCAGAACGTCCTCACCGGATGCCAGTGTGCGCTTGATGATCTCTATAAGAGTTTCGACAATTTCTGTGGATTTGTTCTTGGGCAAGCCGATTTGATTGTGGATCGATTCTACGATCTGAACTTTTGTGAGTGTCATGGGGGGAGGCTCCTTTGTGTTTATATAATCCAGGATAAAATTGCACTTCCAAGTACCAACGATAAAATGCCAAACAACCTGTATGTTTGATCTGATGCTGAATTAAGATACCAATCAATGAGTTCATCATACAAGTTTTTAGGAATTAAAAAGATAATACCACCTTCAATGATCGCCATTAACCCAATTAATCTTATAAGCCACGACTGACGACTTGCAGTTGCTGAAATCAAAAGCAGGATACCCATTATAAGCTCAAAGGCGGAGATAATTTTTCGATCAATCTCGTTGAATAAACTTTTCACAAATTTTCTGGTTTCATCGGTATAAAGAATAGTGCAACATCCCATTGCAATACAAAGAAAGCTGATTACATAGAGAAACCCTTTCATAATGGACTCCTTGTAGGTCTAAAGGTTGTTGTGATAAGACATTATTTAATGAAGGGATCTGTATTTTTACAAATATCACAGCATTTGTCAACATTTGTTTTGACACATTGTCCTGTTTTTCTTGAATATTCTTGACAAGATAGTGATATTGTGAAATGGGGGGCTCGTACCATATTCGTGACGTCTGATCTCAACTTGTATCCTCAATCTGATTTTATCTGCTGTTGATCCGGTCTGATTTAAAATGCATTATCCAAAGTGCCCCTTGTTTAATCACGATACTTGTAGAGAGTTTCATCACCGAAAAGTCTGTGCAATGGAACGAAAAAACAACACGTGTATAGAAGTCATTTCAAAACCTTCCAGTGAGTGATTTTTGAGTCGTCACGTCAAAGGTATAAAAAATCGATACAGAATGAAATCCATATCTTTTTTCGTACGTGTTCAGGGGGTGCGCTTTCCCGTGTAACGATATTGGCGGAGTGGCTTCGTTATTTCAATGACTTAGCAGTGGGGGAGACCGCGGCTCCCGCATGTTTTTCGCGGGAGAACGCGGAGGGGGCAGGAATGCCACCGCTGCTAAGTCATTGAAATAACCAGACACGTAGACGTCAAAGTGAAG
>JAQBBE010000194.1:0-3129 GCA_032126435.1 Desulfobacterales bacterium
GAGGGTGCGGACGGATGCCTCTCTCACGGATGCAAAGGCTTCCGGCAGAAGATCATCAAGGGATTCACCAGTGTTCAGTCGGTCTTTGAATAGTTGGGTCTGGGCCTTGAGCTCATCATCGCTCATGGCCTGCATCCGGGGCTCCAAAGCACTTATTTTTTCCACCACCGGCTGAATCTTTTTTAATTCCCGTTCGTTTTTACTTCCAAAAACTTTTGTTAATAAATTTGAAACCATATAAGAAAACCTTCCTCCCGGAACAGCGATATTCTCAAACCCCCAATTGATCGTAAACAAACTGGGAGAAATATCATAAGTGCTTCGTAATTTTTAGGCGTCTGAATTTTACCGAGCATAGAACCTATCTCAAAATAAAGATTTTGGTTCAAGATCAAGGCGGAGCCGAGTTTTAACCCGCAGGCATACTCTATTATGTCGAGGACTTAAAACGAGGGCCAAACGCCGAGATTGGGCCTAAAGATTATTTTGAGATAGGTTCTATATTAATACATGCAAAGCATATCATCAACTAATTAATTTTGCAAAAATCGCAAAGATTTTCCGATGGGGGTGGAAAAAGAATGGTGCTGAAGGGAAATATCGAAAAACGATCCTTGATTTAATTGAGGATGTATTTATTTGGATTTACAGGAATACCGTTTAAAAAGACTTCATAATGCAGATGGGGTCCTGTACTGCGCCCGGTGTTCCCCATCAATGCAATTATTTCTCCTCTTTTGACCGCTTCACCACGCCGTTTAAATATCTTTTGAAGATGTCCGTATCGGGTAACGATTCCATGGCCATGATCCACTTTGATCGCTTTACCCAGGAACCCCTTTTTTCCTGCAAATGTGATAATTCCATCTGCGGTAGCAACGATCGGTGTCCCCTTCCGGTTGGCAACATCCAATCCTTTGTGAAATTCTCGCAGACCTGTAAACGGAGACGTTCGATGCCCAAATATCGAAGATATCCACCCTTTTGATGGGCGTATTGAAGGTGTAGAAGATAAAAGATTGCGCCGACTTTCAAGATCTTTATAAAGGGATTCGAATGCTTTTTCCTGATTGATCGATGCCAGAGTCAGCTGTCGGGTCTGGTCATGCATTTCACGAACCAGGCTGTTATGTTCTTCGGCCATGGAAATTTGTGAATCGATATCGTCAGGAATTGAACCTCCCACGCCAAAAAGGCTTTCATGATCCGAAGGTTTTTCGATATTGGCGATAATCCGTATCTTCTGCTCAAAATCATTCAGCACAACCAGACTGGACTTTAAGCTGTTGATCTCCCCGGCAAACTTTTGAATCTGCTTTTCCTGGGTGACAATCTCATCGGATTGTTTGGCAATTTTGTCTTCGAACAACTGTGGGTTAAATGTCGTTTTGAGATGATAATAATCATAAATTAAAAAACCGGACAACATAAGAAACATCGTCAAACAGGCGCTGAAAACACCTAAAAACCGCCTCGAAACCGTTAATTGTTTCACCGTAGAGCCGGTATAGCTTAAAATAAAAAAAGAGACTTTCTTATTCCGAAAGGCTTTGACAATATTGCTAAAAACCAGCCTTACGCGTTCCATGGGTATTTTATTGATGGTGGATTTCATTGTCTTTTATGTCATTTGAAAGTTATGGGCCCCCGTTCTTTCTTGCCGCCCGATTTTGCAAAAGGTTTATGCGCCTCTGGAGTTAATCTTTTAGAAAAAAAATTTCGTAATTCTATCATGAATACCATGGGTTTGTCAATGACTCGGGGCGTTTTGAAATTTTTCTAAAAATTCGTGAACATACGGGACCTTGAGTTGAACACCAGGGTTCTATCAATGGAAACGAAACAACAGGGGAAGCGGGTCTTCCCCTGTTGTTCTGTTTTGTTGGGTTAGTTGATTCCCAGTCTGAATTTTACCGATTTGAGTGTGTTTTTCATCAGCATGGTGATGGTCATGGGGCCAACACCGCCCGGAACCGGGGTAATCCAACCTGCAATCTCTTTGGCAGCATCAAAATCGACATCTCCACTTAAGATAGCGATTTTCTTTCCAGTCTTCTCACTAATTTTTTCTCCAATCCGGTTGACGCCGACGTCAATCACGCATGAGCCCGGTTTGATCCACTCCGGTTTTACCAGCCCCGGAACACCGGCAGCGACGATCAGAATGTCCGCACGCTGACAATGTGCTGCCAGGTCTTTGGTGGCGGTATGAACCACGGTTACGGTTGAATTGGCACCGACACCTTTCTGGAGCATCATATTGGCAATGGGTTTCCCGACGATATTTGAACGGCCGACAACAACAACCTCCGCTCCTTTTGTTTCAACACCCGCACGAATAATCATCTCCTGAATACCGGCAGGGGTACAGGGAGGGAACTTGACTTCATCACCGCCAATCATAAGCCGACCCACATTGACCGGATGAAATCCATCCACATCTTTGTCAGGATCAATGGCATTCAAAACCTTCTTCTCATTGATTTGCTTTGGCAGCGGCAGTTGCACGAGTATCCCGTGTATGGCGTCGTCTTTATTGTATTTGTCGATCAAACCTAAAAGCGCTTCTTCTGAAAGATCTTCGGACTGGGTGTCCTGAATTTCATGGAAACCCAACCGGTGGGCTGTTTTAATTTTGAGGGTCACGTAAGAAATAGAGGCGGGATTTTCACCGACCAAAATGGTTACGAGGCCGGGAACAATGCCATATTTTTCTTTAATCTCCGCCACCTCTGCTTCAATTTCTTCAAGAATCTTTTCGCGGATTTCGGTTCCCTTGATTAATTTTGCTGCCATTTTTCAATCTCCTTTCATCAAAAGTAAATTTTTTGACACAAACTTTCACCTAACTCGAGCGTTTCAATATATCCGAGCCTGTTTTAGGCTTTAAAGAGTTTTTTTATGAGACGTTGACCGACCCTAAGGGACGATTGATTAAACAGTCAAATTCTATTAATCTAATAAAATCCTATTGTCAAGAAGACTCCTAATCTGATTGCAGTGCTCGGCTTTGGTTTCACCCCTGGAAGGAGATTGTTTTTCCATTTAATCCATCTTCTCACCTTCTTTCCCTCTTCCCTTCTATCTCCCTTCCCTTATATCCTCTGTCCTCTTCCTTCTGCTCTATGC
>JAQBBE010000195.1:0-4157 GCA_032126435.1 Desulfobacterales bacterium
GTTTTTTAAGGCCATCTCGCAAGACCCCCGGATACCCTTGGGCTGATCGTCCTTGGGCCAGTTTTTTCGAATGTGGAACACCAGACCGGGGATGTCGATTTTCATGGGACAGGCATAAACGCACCGCGTGCACATGGTACAGCACCACGCCCAGTTGGAATTCAGAATTTCATCGTCCAGGCCGAGGGCCGCCATGCGCAAAAATTTTCTGGGATCCATATCCTCCAGGCCGGTTGCAGGGCAGCCGGAAGAACAGAGCCCGCAGGTCAGACATAGATTCAGGTTCCCGCCTTCGGGCAAAAGTCCCATGACATGGTCTTTGAAGGTGCTTTTTTTCTTCCCTTTAATCTTGATAATCTGGGATGACATTATCTCCTCCATTAAATTAAAGATGGACTATTGAAGATTGAAATTTGGAGATCGAGCATGGTCAACCTTCAATGGAAAATAATCGGTTGCAGGTATAAAATGGCGGTCGATTTTTTGCTAGTTGAGAAGCCGTTTGATACTTGCCGATATTTCTTCTGCCGAGGCCGGTTTTGCGATATAGTCATCCGCCTCGGTGCTCATCCCGTCACGATGGGAATAGCGGGTCGAAGTTACATGGGATGCAACGGCGGTCAACAGAATAATGGGAATGTCGACACATTTTTCATCGGCTTTCAGTTTCTTACACACCTCGTATCCGTCCATTTCAGGCATCATGACATCCAGGACAATGGCGTCCGGCGGACTGGCATGGACTTTTTCCAGACCTTCAACACCGTTATACGCCACCTCAACTTCATAGCCCTCTTTTTCCAATTGCCCTTGAACAATAGAACAGAAATCAGGCTCATCATCCACCACAAGAATTCTCTTTTTTTCACTCATAATTATCCTCCTTTTTTTGATTCCGGATCTTAAATCCTTTTTCACTTAAAAAAATAAACCCGGAATCAATCCACGCTCGGCCTTGGATACAGGCCGGTTTTTTCTACAATTTCTGGGACCATTTCTTCCCATTCAATAGCCATGACGTGAAATCCACGAACCCCTTCCACCTCTTTAAGACGCTCGATCGACTCGATACAGATCTTGATTCCCTCCTCGGGTTGTTTTTCCTTGGGGGTATCCGCCATTCTTTTTACCATCTCGTCCGGGACTTCGATGCCCGGCACCCGGTTTTTCATGTACCGCGCCATGCCCGCCGATTTAAACGGGGTTACCCCTGCCAGAATACTGACTTTTTCAAGAAGCCCCCGATCCCCTGCCATTTTCATCCAGAGCTCGAACTTGTCGAGGTCATATATACATTGGGTTTGAATAAACTCCACTCCGGCGGCGATCTTTTTAGCCAGGCGGGGTACACGGATTTCAAACGGATCGGCAAACGGATTTGCCGCAGCGCCGACAAACATTTTGGGCGGCCGGGAAATATCGTCTCCTCCCAGGAACTTGCCTTGGTCCCGCATATGCCGGACGGTTTGAATCAACTGAATGGAGTCAATATCATGAACATTCTGACCCGTCGGGCAGTCGCCGAAGCTCTGGTGGTCCCCGGAAAGACAGAGAATGTTGTATATGTCGAACGCAGCCGCTCCAAGGATGTCGCTCTGCAAGGCGATCCGGTTCCGATCGCGCGTTACCATCTGCAGTATCGCATCAAGCCCCATAAGTTTGAGTTTTATACAGGCTGCCAGGCTGCACATCCGGGTTACGGAGGTCTGGTTGTCCGTGATATTGATGGCGTCCACATGATCCTTGATCAGGTTGGCCTTTTTAACAATCACCTCAGGATCGCTCCCCCTCGGGGGACCGCATTCGGATGTAACGGCGAGGTGACCGGCGGCCAGAATCTTTTCCAGTTTGCTGGGTGTGTTTACTTTCATTGCTGCACATCCTCCCTGACAACTTTTCTGGGTCCCCCGGCCCTGTCCGTGGACCAATCTTTCAAGGGACTAAGTTCTTCATACTCGTCGAGCCTGTTCAGTGCCTTGAGACGGTCGATAATCAATTGCCAGGCACAGTCGATTTCCTTGTTAATTTCGCAGCTGCCCTGGGTAGAACCGCCGCACGGGCCGTTCAGAATTCGCTTTGCACAGCGGGAAACCGGACAGATTCCTCCGGTACGTGCCAAAATGCACTGCCCACAGCCCTGACACCTTTCCGTCCAGAGGCCCCGTTTCTCAGTAACCCCCATAAAACAGGTGTTCACTCCGGGATAGACCGGTGTCGTATGATATTTTTCGGCCATGAACTGAACACCCACTCCGCATGCAATGGAAACAACAGCATCATATTGATCCATCGCATCCCGGATCTCTTCGAGGTATTCATGATCGCACTGCCGTTCCAAAGTTATTTCATCTATTTTAACTTCACGCCCCTGATTCAGGAAGTACATCCTAAGGGCTGAAGCCAGAACACCGACTTCTTTCTTTCCCCCTGCCTCACAAACCGTAACACATTCGTTACAACCAAGAATGAGGATTTTTTCATGTTCTTTGATCTCCTCTATAATCTCTTCGATCGGTTTTCTATCTGCGACAATCATAAGACCTCCCTTTCAATGGGTTCATGCGGCCTTCTTTTTGGCCAGTTTAATCGGATTGGGCCCCAAGTTTCGGATTCTTTCGTCCATCTCAACAGCAATCTGGGCGAAACGCGGCCCTTCACTCGAGGAAAGGTTGTACATCTGTGCCCTTTCTCCCCCGATGCCGATGGTCTCGAGAATGCTTTGAGCCTGTTCCACTCGTTTACGGGCTCTGAGGTTGCCGCTGTTATAATGGCAATCTCCTTCCATACATCCCACGGCATATACGCCGTCCGCGCCCTTCTCAAAGGCATGGAGAATATGAAGAACATCCACCTTTCCGGTGCATGGAACGAGAATAATTTTAATATCAGAAGGGTATTGCAATCGCATGGAACCTGCCAGGTCCGCAGCAGTATAACCTCAAAAGCTGCAGCAAAATGCGATGATGATCGGCTCGAAATCTTCCTTCATAATTCCTCCTTTGAATCCATAATTCTCGATTGGCGAATTCAATTTATATTTCATCAACCCCTACACGACGTCCTCGAGCAGCGCGTCGATCTTGCTCATAATCTGCACGTCTTCATACCAACTCAGTTGAATGGCCTTGGCCGGGCATTCCGCCGCACAGACACCGCATCCGTGGCATAAAGCCACATCGATTTCACTGACACCGTTTTCGTTGATCCTCGGTACCTGATAGGGGCAGGAGCGGACGCAAATGAGGCATGATGCACAAAGGTCTTCTTCTACCTGTGCCGTTACCGCCGATAAGGTCAACTGTGGCTGGGACAGAAATGTCGTTGCCCTGGAGGCTGCGGCTAAAGCCTGGGAGATCGATTCGTGCAACAATTTGGGACTATGGGCGGTCCCGCAAACAAAAATTCCCTCTGTGGCCATGTCGACGGGCCTTAGCTTGACATGAGCCTCCATAAAGTGACCTTCTGCGGTTCGGGCCAGTTTGACAATGGAGGCGAGTTCTTCGGTATCTTCAGCAACCATGCCGGCGCTCAGCGCAAGAAGGTCGGCACTGACCTGGAGGCTGCGGCCGAGAATGTGATCCTTGAAGGTAACCACCACACCCGCTTCTGACGATGCCACCGTCGGCGGATCTTCAGGATCGTACCGGGAAAATAATATGCCCTGTTTTCTGGCTTCGGTATAGTACTCTTCCAGAAATCCGTAAGTCCTGATATCCCGGTAAAGTATGAAAATTTGGGCTTCCGGCTGAAGCTTTTTGATATGAAGGGCGTTCTTGATCGCGCTCTGACAGCAAATCCTCGAGCAGTTGGGATTTTCTTCGTTTCTCGATCCAACGCACTGGATCATGACCACCTGGCTCAGATCCTCGGCCCCTTTTTCTTTTAAACGTTTGGCCAGTTCGACCTGGGTCACCACGTTTTCGTTTTGTCCGTAGAGAAATTCTTTGGGGCTGTATTCAGTCGCGCCGGTTGCCAATACAACGACGCCGTGGTCGATCTTTCTTTCATACATGCCAGGCCCCACCAGAACTTCGGTGGTGAAATTTCCTTTGAATCCGGAAAATCCGACGATAAGGGAACGGGTCAGAACCTGGATTTGGGAATGGGATGTCACCTTCCGGATCAATTCTTCCAGATAAGTTCCGACATCCGAGCCC
>JAQBBE010000196.1:0-3109 GCA_032126435.1 Desulfobacterales bacterium
AAAGGAGATCGTCCATGAATCCGGAAATGTTCAGAGAATACGACATCAGGGGAATCGCGGGAAAGGATATGACCGAGGATGATGTTGTTCTAATTGGAAAGGGCGTCGGCACTTATCTCAAAAAGCGCGGATGTACGAAGCTCAACGTCGGCCGCGACTGCAGATTGACGTCGGACCTGTATTCTGAAAAAATTCTCCAAGGTTTGACGTCCACCGGATGTGATGTCATGGACATCGGGGTTTGCCCCACGCCGGTATTCTATTTCTCCATCCAGCACTTTGACCGGGAAGGCGGGGTGATGGTTACGGCCAGCCACAATCCCGGAGAATACAACGGTTTCAAGCTCTGCATCGGTTTGGATTCCATCCATGGGAAGGATATCCAGGAGATTCTCGGAATCATCACTGAAAAATCGTTTGCCACGGGAGACGGGTCCCGTTCCACAGCGGACGCGATCACACCCTACCGGGAATTTTTGGAGAACAACATAACCCTGGCCGGGCCCATCAAGGTGGGCGTGGATGCAGGCAACGGAACCGCAGGGGTGGTGGCGGTGCCGATACTCAAGAAGCTCGGTTGTGACGTATATGATATTTACTGCGACATGGACGGCACATTCCCCAACCACGAAGCCGACCCTACGGTGGAAAAGAACATGCAGGATCTCATCGCCCTTATCAAGGAAAAAGAATTGGATGTGGGCATCGGCTTTGACGGTGACGGTGATCGTATCGGCGTTGTGGATGAAAAGGGGAACATCCTCTTCGGAGACAAGCTGCTGATCATATTTGCCCGGGAGATCCTGTCAAGGAAACCCGGGGCAACCTTCATATCTGAAGTAAAATGCTCAAAGACCCTGTACGATGACATCGAAAAACACGGCGGGCGGGCCATTATGTGGCGGACCGGTCATTCTTTGATCAAAAAGAAAATGAAAGTCGAAAAGGCGGAACTGGCCGGCGAAATGAGCGGCCACATGTTTTTTGCCGACCGGTATTTCGGTTATGACGATGCCACCTATGCCTGCTGCCGGCTCCTTGAAATATTGACCCGAACCGGATTGAAAATATCAGACCTTTTGTCCGGTGTCCCCAAGACCTATTCCACCCCCGAAATACGCGTGGAATGTCCGGATGATAAAAAGTTTGCCCTGGTGGAGAAAGTGACCGAATTTTTCCGGAAGGATCACAACGTTATCGACATCGACGGCGTCCGTGTTTTGTTTGATGACGGGTGGGGTCTGGTACGTGCATCCAATACCCAGCCGGCCCTTGTGCTCCGTTTTGAAGCCATGTCGGAATCGAGGCTTTTGGAAATAAGGAACCTTGTGGAATCCACCCTGGCGGACTTTAAAAACGCGTAAAACCCGAATTGCTCATGAAATAATATATATCCTTTGTTTCTTAGTGCCTTGGTGGCCAATAATTTCTGTTTTATGAATAAACTGAACAAATCCATTTTTGCCATCCTGTTCTTTTCCATGTTCGGTACCGTCACCGGTGTGGGAATCGTAGTTCCCCTGCTTCCCATCTACGCCCACGATCTGGGAGCCAGCGGCATATACATCGGTTTGATATTCGGCGCATTTTCCATTTCCAGAACCTTTTTGCTCCCGTATTTCGGCAGGCAGTCCGACAAAAAAGGGCGAAAACCGTTTATCGTTGCAGGACTTTTCGCCTATACCGTCGTTTCCATGGCGTTCATGCTCTCAAACAGTGTCGAATCCCTGATTGCCCTAAGATTTCTTCAAGGTATCGCATCCGCCATGATAATGCCGGCCGTTCAGGCCTATGTGGGGGATATCACGCCGTCCGGCCGTGAAGGTTTCACCATGGGATTGTTCAATATGTCCATGTTCATGGGACTGAGCATCGGCCCCCTCATCGGCGGCATAATCCGTGACCGATTCAGCCTGGACACCTCCTTTGCATCCATGGGATTTCTGACGTTTATAGGTTTTATGCTGAGCTTCTTCCTGCTTCCCCCCACAAAATCAGAGCGGGTTGTCAGCCGGGGCATTGAGCCCTTGCCATGGAAATGGGTGCTCCAGGACAAAGAAATGGCCGGACTTTTTCTCTTCAGACTCGCCTATGCAGCGTGTATCGGGGTCATCTGGAGTTTTCTTCCGGTATTGGCCGATTTAGAGTTTTCACTTTCGAGTTCCTCCATCGGAATTCTGGTGGCCATCGGCGTCTTTTCCAGCGGATTGCTGCACGTACCCATGGGGCTCATGGCAGACCGGGTGAACCGGAAAATGATGGTTGTGGCCGGAGGTTTGATCATCACCTATGCGATTTTCTCTTTTGACTGGGCAGACAGCTACGGGGATCTTTTGTCGGCCAGCATATTTTTCGGCCTCGGCGGCGGCATTGCAATGCCGGCATTGATGGCGATGGCGGTTCTAAAAGGGAGTGAAATCGATGGCATGGGGTCGGTCATGGGCCTTCTGGCAATGGCCCACAGTCTGGGGATGCTGGCAGGATCGTTACTGGCGGGTTTAATGATGGATGTTTCCCGGCTCCGCAACGCGTTTCCGGCAGGGGCGGTCATGATGATGCTCTGTCTGGGTCTGTTTGTGGTTCTGACGCATCATAAAAAAGTGGTGTCCGCCCAGGCAGACCCCAGGACCGGCCCCATGGATCTCGAAGGGTGAAAATTGGATTGAAGATTTATGATTGTTGATTGATCTGCCTCTAACCTCTGTCCTCCGACCTCTGCCCTCTTTCCTCTTTCCTATTTCCCCTTTCCTCTTTCCTATTTCCTCTTTCCTCTTTCCTCTTTCCTCTTTCCTCTTTCCCCTTTCCTCTTTCCTATTTCCTCTTTCCCCTTTACTATTTCCTATGTCCTATTTACTGTCATAGGGATTGCCGCATTCTTTACAACGCCCGTCCGGGCCGATGACGCCGATGCAGCTTTCATCACTGCACAGCACGCGCTGCTCCCACTCAAAATCCGTCAGGGTTTCCGCGTCCCCATCTTCCGAAAATTCTTCCATGTCTTCGTCGACATCTTCATCTTCGGCGACATCTTCATCTTCGTCGGCATCTTCGGCAACTTCTTCAAAATCCGACTCGGCCGGCGTTGGTTCGATATTTTCGGAGGATCCGC
>JAQBBE010000197.1:0-5701 GCA_032126435.1 Desulfobacterales bacterium
ACCTGCTTTTCCACCACCGATACCACCTTGGACGTTTCGATTTTAACCACATTTTGATTCAAAGCGGCGACGATGGTTTTAAGGTGGACCATAAAAAAAGGAATGGCCGAGGTCATGTGCCCGATAAAATAGGGTGAGGCCACATTAACGGCATGGGGGGCGATGTCTTCAATCAGATCGGTAATCACGTCGGCCAGTTTTTTTTCAGGATTTTGACTGATAAGGCTGTTGGTAAATCTGTCGGCCAAATCTTTCAGGCTGACCGCTTCGGTAAAACCCACATGTGTTTTAAGAAAATCGTGGAGCCCGAAAAGGATCTGCTCCATGTACTTGATCAACGTGGACCTTGCAGCTTCGTTTTCCGGCCGGATAAATGTTCGTGTCAGGGCCGGCCAGTCGGCCACCAGCGATTTTTTCAATGGCGGTGTTTTTTTGGGATTCATGGATTTTGTCATTCAATAGGCTCCGCCAACCCGCCTGCCATGCAAGGCACGAGCGGGCAGGTATCGTTACACGGGAAAGCGCATCCCCTGAACACGTACCCGCATTTCACAGGGGGGCATCCTAAATTTTCGCTCAATTAGGGTGTTAGTATCATGACATTTTTTTGATGCCAAGAGAATATTTTGACAGCGAATATTCAGATTGTCTATTGCCAACGCACAACCAATTATAATATGAACCTAAATGAGTGAAAACAAAACGGGAAGAATGTTTGATCTGTATAATTTGTAAGAAATTTTTGTAAGTTCGATGATATCAAGCCGAATCCAGATTCCGGGTTCATTAGATGCGAGTGGCCCATGAAAACCGATCAGTTTTTACAAGACCAGAAATTTTACAGAACCCTTATCGAGAGCGCTACCGATTATGTGGTTGCTATCAACCGCAACTATCAGATCATTATGGCCAACGAGCTTTTTAAAAATGAATTCGGTATGCAGCCCAATGATTTATGTTACAACGTTTGGAAGAATAGAGATAAAAAATGTAAAGAGTGCTTGGTCGAAAAAACCTTTAAAGATGGCGCGGGACACTGGAATGTAGAAAATGTAATTATGAAAGACGGCAGAGTTGCGCAGATGCTCATTAAATCGATGCCGGTCAAGAATGAACGGGACGAGATTGTGTATGTCCTGGAAAGAGCTACGGACATCACGGGAAGGAAAAATCTTCAGGAGAATCTCGAAAAAGTGGCCGGCAATCTGGAAGATATGCTGGCCAGTCGTCTGGAAAAATTGCAAAAATCCGAAGAGAAATACCGCACCATATTTGAACGGTCCCGGGATGCCATCATTCTTACGGACCCCAGCGGGAAGATCGTGGAGGTCAACCAGGCCGGGGTTCATATTCTGGGGCACAAGACCCAAAAAGAAGTTTTGGAATTGGAATCCACAGCCAAGTTCTTTGTGGAAAAGGAGGATTTTATCGATCTCCAGAAAAGAGTTTCCCAAGAGGGGTTCGTTGTGGAATATGAAACCCGCCTTTTGGGTAAACATAATTCAGGATTTGATGCATTGATTACATCCAATGTAACAGTGGATGTCACCGGTCAGATCGCCGGTTACGTGCTGATTATAAGAGACATTACCAAAAGAAAAATCGCACAACAGCAGATCGAGAAGCGGAATATCCGGCTGGACATTTTAAATTCCATCTCCAAAACCGTCAGCAGCAGTTTGAATCTCGATGAGATCCTCAGCAGCACCATCGATAAAACCCTTGAAGTACTGGAATCAGACAGTGTCAGGATTTATCTGCTGGACGATAAAAAAGAGATTCTCAAACTGGTGGCCCACAAAGGACTTTCTGATCGATTGATCTCCAAGCCCTTTATGAAATATCGTAAGCCGGGGGACGGGCTTCTGGGCCAGACCATACTCGACGGTGAAACCCGGCTGGCGGATAATTTTTTGCGATCCGAAGACGCCTATGTGGATTCCATTATCGAAGAGGGTCTGCACACCAGCGCTTACATTCCGCTGTCCACCAAAGGGCAGTTGACGGGCGTCATGTGTGTGAGCAGCCATTTCCCCATTGAGTTTGCATCCGGATATATTGAATTCTTGACTGCCATCGGCAACCAGATCGGCGTTGCTGTGGACAATGCAAACCTGTATGAAAATATAAAGACCGCCTATGAGGATCTCAAGCATGCCCAGGAACAGATTGTTCAGTCAGAAAAACTGGCTTCTCTGGGCAAATTGGCCGCTACCATTGCCCATGAAATCAACAACCCTCTGGCTGCAGTTTTGACCTATATCCGGTTGATGATCAAGCTCAAAGACCGGGATAAGTTTTCTCCTGAAAGACTTGAGGACATCTCCCGATATTTGGTCACCATGGAGTCGGAAACGGCGAGATGCGGGGAAATCGTAAAAAATCTTTTGGCATTTTCCCGCCAGTCTAAAATCACCATTAAGAGCCAGAGCATTATTGACATTATCGATAGGACCCTCAATCTTATTGCCCATGATTTGGAGATGAAAGGCATTCAGATGAGAAAAAACATCGCGCCGGATCTGCCCGACGTTCAATGCGATTTCCATCAGATTCAGCAGGCCCTGTTAAACCTTATCTACAATGCTTCAGACGCGATGCTCGACGGCGGCACACTGACGGTATCGGCCAATATAAAAGCCGGATCTGAGAGGTTTTTAGACATCATGGTTTCCGATACGGGGTGTGGCATTACCGAGGAAGACAAGGAAAAAATTTTTGATCCTTTTTTTACAACCAAAGCAGAAGGAAAAGGTGTGGGCCTCGGTTTGTCGGTGGTTTACGGTATCATTACACGGCACAGCGGCACCATAGACGTGAAAAGCAAGCCTGGAAAGGGGAGTGCGTTCACGGTCAGTCTGCCGGTGGCCCGAGTGTAAAGCGAAATAAAAACGCGGTATTTTACCATACAGAATTTTTATGTGAATACACATGGAAGGAATTCACAATGACCAAAAAGGCCCGTATTCTTGTGGTTGATGATGAAGCGGCGATGCGAGAAGCTTTATATGACTGGCTCAAAGAAGATGGCTATGAGGTCGGCATGGCCGAAAGCGGTAAAGACGCCATTGCCATTGCCGGGGAAAAAAGCTGGGACGTGATTTTGCTGGATCTGAAAATGCCGGGTATGGATGGACTGGAAACTTTGAGACAGCTTAAAGGAAAAGCGGTGGAGACAGATGCCGAGATACTCATGATGACCGCCTATGCCACGGTAGATACAGCGGTTCAGGCCATGAAGGAAGGCGCCTTTGATTATCTGGTCAAACCGTTCGCTCCGGACGAGATCGAAATGCAAATCAAAAAAATTGTTACCCATCGGGAACTGGTTTTAGAGAATATTCTGCTGCGCCAAAAACTGGATGAAAGATCAGAATATGATGAAATCATAGGAAAAAGCGATGCCATGCAAGAAATTTACGATCTCATTTCACAGGTGGCACCCACCGACTCTACCGTGCTGATAACCGGTGAAAGCGGTACCGGAAAAGAACTGATCGCACAGGCGATTCACGGAAACAGCCGGCGCTGTTATATGCCGTTTATCGCCGTAAGTTGCGGGGCTCTCCCCGACTCTTTGTTGGAGAGTGAACTGTTCGGCTATGAAAGGGGCGCTTTCACAGGTGCAGAGCATACCAAAAAGGGGCGCTTTGAAATGGCCGATAAGGGAACACTTTTTCTGGATGAAATCGGTGATATCAGTTTAAAGACACAGGTGAATCTATTAAGGGTTTTGCAGCGTAAAGAGTTCAGACGTCTGGGCGGGCAGGAAGAAATTAAAGTGGATGTGCGTATTTTAGCCGCCACCAATCGAGATTTGAAAACGGCGATTTCTGAAAACAAATTTCGTGAAGATCTTTTTTACCGTTTGAATGTCATCTCTATCCCGATACCGCCGCTGAGAAACCGAAAGGATGATATCCCGCTGCTGGGAAAGGCATTTATCCGTAAGTATTGTCTGGAAATGAATAAAGATCCGGTAAAAATCGCGCCTTCGGCTTTGACCTTGCTAATGGATTACGACTGGCCCGGAAATGTGAGAGAACTGGAAAATGTCATCGAAAGGGCGCTGGTTATCGGCCGGGGCAAAGAAATCATCCCAGAGGATCTCCCTTTCTCACGCAAGCATTTAGGGTCTGAAAAAATGCCCAATTCGTTAAAATTGATGGAAAAAATGCATATAAAGAGAATTCTGGAAGAAACGGATTGGAACATCAGCAAAACAGCCCGTTTTCTGGAAATCGACCGGCAGACGCTCTATAATAAAATTGCAAAATATAAGATTGAAAAGGAATCATAATTCGCTTTGGCAAGCTGCGTCACCATCTGCCCTGTAGGCTCGGTGGACGAAGAGATTCTCGAGCACATCGCGAAATGCATTTCAATCCGATGTGGGCTAACCTGTAGAATTTCCAAGAGAATGGAAAATCCTCAGCATGCCTATAACGATACCCGCTGCCAGTATAATTCAAAGCTGATATTAAAGCGTCTCCTTCAACAAGATCTCCGCGGCACCCTTCGGCTTATCGGCATTACGCCCGTGGATTTGTATGTGCCAATCCTTAAGTTTGTCTTTGGGCTGGCACAGATTGAAGGCAAATGTTCAATCATATCCTTACACCGGCTGTATCCCCGGTTTTATGACCAGCCGGCCAATCCGGATCTTTTGTTGGCACGGGTGGAAAAGACGGTCTTGCACGAACTGGGTCACACCTTCGGGATTACCCATTGCCGGGATCGGCGTTGTGTGATGTACTCCTCGGTCCGGATCGAGGATACGGATGCCAAACAACCCGACTTTTGCCCCACCTGTTTTGAACTTTTTCAATGGTATCTTAACAAATCCCTTCAGAAATCTCCCTAGTGGGTGCCGAAATAATTTACAGGCTGTCTTTTTTTTCGGCAATTCGTAAATTTGTAGAATAAATAGTAGGTTGCGTCTGATTGCGTCGATTTGCAAGCATTTTTTGCCGAATATTTCGGCAAATTATTCTGTGGGCTTGTCGTTAACTCCAAGTTGTCGAAAAAAAATATTCTATAAAAAAACAATTGGTTACATTAGGTGTTCAATGTCTTATTGGATATTGGCACACCCTTTGCTTTTAATAACCGTAAAATCGGAAAATTAAAACAGATTCATTATGATAAACCGAGCATTAATAAGGAGGAGATAAAATGGGTGCCGCGACAAAGAGGGAATCAATGAAAATTGTTCCACCAGGCAAGAAAAAATGTGTATGGATGGAGGCCGGGGTGGTTTCCTATAAACTGTGCGATCACAACTTTGATTGTTCGACCTGTGTATACGACCACGGTATGCATGATCGGGTGGCTCGGTATAAGGAGAAAGTCGCCATACAACCGGTTGCACCGACACCCGATAAGTTCACCGAAACCTGGGTGGACAAGATGATGCAGTTTCCGGCAAATCGGCGCAAATGCCGTTATATGATCACCGGGGAAGTGGGCCGTAAAATATGCCCCAGTGCTTATGAATGCGGCACCTGTTCTTTTGACCAGATGATGCAGGAACGCCTTCAGGCAGAGGCGCTTCCGGTGCATGCCCGAAGCCGGGAAAGCGGTTTTGAACTGGCGGAAGATTTTTATTATCACGACGGCCACACATGGGCCAGGCCCGAATATGGCGGACGTGTTCGCGTCGGGCTGGATGATTTTGCCCAAAAACTTATCGGTAAACTCG
>JAQBBE010000198.1:0-3686 GCA_032126435.1 Desulfobacterales bacterium
AAGCGGATCAGTTCCTTTGCATCCCGGGGTGTGATATCAAAATCTTTCCCGATGGTTTCATAATCCTGGTCATCAAAGTCAATATCCTGAAGTATCATGGCCTTCATTTTTCTCCTGGCCACGGAACGTCCCTTGAAAAAGATGATCATTTTATAAAATTTTTCATGCATCCGCCGCGTAATCGTCTTTTCTTCTCCGGATTCGCGGCCGACTTTGGTCGCCACAAACAGCTTGTCGAAAACATCATCTCGCACCAATTCAAGGCGCATCTCGATATTGTCAAGCACCTCGTTTTCAATCCGCGGATCTTCAGATTGTTCTTCGATGCAATCCAGAAGATCCGAAGCCGACTCGAGCCGATGTTCAAGACGGGATGAATCTATTTCTGCAAAATCATTCCCATAAACGGTTTCTAAAACCTGGGCCTCTCGATAGGGTGCGTTGTGGCACATGGCAATGGCCAGCCGTATAACCTGCAGTTTTTCCTTGGTAACCGGAGCCTGTTCATCTGCGGTCCCGTCATAAGCGCTGTCCAGCATCAGGTACTGAACATTGTTTATTTCTAGGGGAGGTCGTATCAGTTTTCCCTGAAGTTCACGGATGCCGAAAAGGGCATTGTAAACATTTACGAACTGACTCCCGGAAGGCGTTGAAGCCGATTTTTCCATCCATCCATCCACCTTTGTTATCAAGTCCTGGAGTGTTGTTTGCTTCAATCCGTTTAATCCGGCCACCAGTGTAAGGTTCGGGTCCGGCTGACCCCTTTCATCTTCGATGACGGGCAGAGACATCTTTTGGCCGTCTTTTGCGATGACAATAAGAGAATTCGATTTCAAGGCTGTTTTGTATTGGGAAAGGATGCACAGGGAAATTCTGATAAGGTCAAATTCCTTGGGAGATTCTTTGGGAAATTTTAAATAGAGATTGCTGACATCAAGCACCGAAAAGATCTCGAAAGCTTTGATCATTCCCAGTGTGAGGGATTCGGTGCCGGCGCCCAACCGTTTTGTCATTTTATGGGCGGTGTCGACATCGACTTTGATATTCCCGAACCGAATCACATAATCCATTTTTTCCGGCACACCATGATGGGGCGTCTGCCCGCGGAATCGAATAAAAATATTATTATCACGGTGGGATTTTTTTGAAAGGTGGGAAAGAATCTCTAAAAACCTGATAAAAGGATCGTTTGCGATCCGTGCATCCTGCAGTAAACGCGCATCTTTTAAAAAATCACCAAGCAGTTGCGTCAGTTCCAGGAGAAGGGTTCGCAGGACATCGAGCTCTTTTTCTTTTGCCAGCAACCCATCGGCGAGGCGGTCTTCATGGGACATCTTTCGTTGGGTCCTGTCGATTCCCCCAAGTTCTTGAAAAAGTTTTTCAGCTTCCGCGTCCAGTATGTTGTTTTTTTCCGTCATAGGAATATATAAGCCTTTTCAAAAATGCATCTAACGCCCAATGGCTGCGTTCCATACCGCCTTAAAATGCTCACATACGATAGGTATGCTGCGCTTTTTCGTCGGCCCGGACCTTACCCCAGAGCGTAATCAACTATTTTTGAGATAGCTTGTAGATATCTCCCTGTTGCAAAATTCCAGACTTTCAAAAAAACACGGACACATTTTACGGCTTTTTTACGACGCAACGTTTTCCAGTTTAATTCAAAGTGAAGTGGCTGAAAAAACAGATGGATCCATAAAATAGTGAAGCATAATCGCCATCGGAAGTCAACTGTCATAATGACTTGACAAAAAAAAGATAAAAACGTAAATTTTTAGAATAAAGAGGTAATTTTCCTGCATGATAAAGCGTTTATTAGAGTTGCAAATCTTTATTTATATCGGGCTGTTGATCGTAAAGATCATATCCTCGACGTATACCATCAAAATTATCGGACCGGAGATCGAAAAAAACATCCTCAAAAAGAAGCAGGTCCCGGTTTATGCGTCATGGCATCAGAGATTTTTCCCGGGAATTTCCTTTTTTGCAGCCCGGAAGCCCATTTCAATCATGATCAGCCAGAGCTGGGACGGAGAACTCATTTCAAAAATTGTCAACCGCCTTGGCTGGCACCCGGTAAGAGGCTCTTCATCACGCGGGGGGCGTCATGCGTTAAGGGAAATTAAAACACTGATTCATAAAGGTTATAAAATCGGTCATATCGTCGACGGTCCCAGAGGGCCGTTGGGAATTGTCAAACCCGGACTGCTTATTATTGCGCAGCTTTCCGGAATGCCCATTATACCCACCATTATCTCCGCCGAAAGAAAGTGGGTTTTCAACAGTTGGGACCGGTTTATGATACCCAAACCGTTTTCCCGGGTCATTTTCAGATTCGGAGATGAAATCTACGTCCCCAGAAACCTGCAGGGGGCTGCATTCGAGGAGAAGCGATCTTCCATTGAGAACACCTTGAAAAAATTATATGCTGAAACAGATTCCTTGTGGAAAGATCCGGTGGAAGTCCATCGATTGTTTAACACCTATAATGATTTTCAAAATGTATTCTCAATCAGATCGTTAAAGCGGATCGTAATAATAGTTGCAGTTCCTGGATGAATATGGGAAATGGATCAGTTCGCCAAGGGTTAGACATCCGGGTTCAACGGGCCGGGACGTTTTGCCCTGGACGGTCCCGGGTTTAATGACTCCGGCTTTGTTGTCCATGCCCAACAGCTTTGCAATTCTATTGACCTCCGCCACAAACCGCTCGTTGTTATGGCTGGTTTCCCCCACCCACCCACCGGTCTGATGAATCCTTTGGTGAATCATCTCATGTAAAAGAACATCTCCGGCCTTTCTTTTATTAAAATGACGAAATCTCCATTTGAGATCGTTTGTGGGATAGATCGGCCGCATTAAATTTTTATGTAAACAGATGAGATTTTCAGTTCCAGAATAATAGCCCAGGCTCCTGTCGTTGGGTGTTGATTCCCAAATAATCTTGCCGGCGATATTCTCTCCATTAAAAAACGTCTCATTCAACGTTTTCCATTCGTCAAAAACCCAGGCACCAAAGTCCCCGAATAATTTTTTGCCCGTTTTTTTCAGGTCAGCGAATGGGGTCATAATTCAAGGATGAAATCGGTAATATACGGGTTTTCCTCCATCTCTCTGCCGATGGTGGATGTGGGGCTTTCTCCATAATCGTGGCCCGGCCAGACCATGGTCTCTTTGGGATATATCTCAATTCGGGTTCGGCTACTCCACAAACAGTTTCTGCCCGGGGAAAATATTACTCTTGGGTGTTAAACGGTTGATATTCAGAAATCGTTCCAAGGGCATTTTGTACAGTTGGGCGATCTGAAAAGGCGTGTCACCGTGTTTGACCCGATAGATTTTAAAATCCTCAGTGGCCGCTTTTTCGGATTTGTAACCCGGGATCTTTAAGACCTGTCCGATATACAGGTGTGTGGTGGACAGGTTGTTTAATTCCTGGATATTTTTAGTTGTCGTGCCGTATCGCTTTGCAATGATCCAGAGTGAATCACCACTTCTTACAACATGGCTTGACGGGACTCCATATTGGGTCGGGGTGACCGTTCCCGATGAGTATTCCACGGTACCCCTGCGGGGTATTTTCAGCGTTTTCCCCGCAACGATGAGATTTGATCGGTACAGGTTGTTGGCGCGTTTGATGCGGTTGACGCTGGTATGGTATTGTCTGGCAATGGTGGAAAGGCTTT
>JAQBBE010000199.1:0-2634 GCA_032126435.1 Desulfobacterales bacterium
ACTTGCGTTTTTCAGAAAATCGATGGAAATCCCATGAAAAGACATGGCTTGCTTGAAATACATATCGCGGTCATCCTTTTTGGACTCTCCGGTCTGTTCGGAAAGTTTTTAACACTGCCGCCGTTGGTCATCGTATTTGGAAGGACCTTTTTTGCCGCCCTTACACTGAGCATTATACTCGCCGGCTTCAAAATTCCATTTCGTGTAAAATCGAGACGGGATTTTTTCGTTCTTATTTTGCTCGGGGTTATATTGGCCGTACATTGGATCACGTTCTTTCACTCGATTCAGATTTCCACAGTTGCCGTGGGTCTGCTCACATTCTCTACCTTCCCCATGTTCGTCACGTTTATGGAGCCGGTTTTCTTCAAAGAAAAAATTCGCCCTTTCGATATTTTAACGGCAGGGTCCGTTGTTTTCGGCTTGCTCTTGGTTATTCCGTCATTCGATTTTCAAAACAACATCACCCTTGGCGCATTTTGGGGAACCCTATCGGGGTTCACATTTGCCGTTCTATCCATATTAAATCGAAAATACGTGGCCACCTATCCTCCGATTTTGATGGTTTGCTGCCAGAACGGAATGGCAACCCTGATATTGCTTCCCTTTCTGTTTTTTGAAAATTGGGCACTCCGGCCGGCGGATTATGTCTTGCTGCCGGTCCTCGGTATCTTTTGTACGGCCTTGGCCCATGTGCTGTTCATCAAAAGTCTCGTTCATATCAAGACGCAGCTGGCAAGCATTACCGCATGCCTGGAGCCCGTTTACGGAATCATTTTCGCCTTATTTTTACTTGGGGAAATTCCGGATACAAGAACGATTTTAGGGGGCGGTATCATGCTCGGCACCATTGTCCTGGCGACCATCAAGCGACGCTCGAGTTAAAACTCAAGGTTCTTCTCCATTTTAATTGGAGAAGAGGGTCCAAGAATCCCAGGGGTCAAGGTTTCGAGGGTTTGTTTTCCCATAGATCAAGTGCCTAAAGTGAGCTAAAATGCCTAAAGTGCCTAAAGTTATGGTGTCGCTTCGCTCCAGTGCTATTATATAATTGGCAGAATTCATTAACCCTGGCCCAGACCAGTCACCAATACTCTATACTCAAAAGGCATGTTTGTAATGGTGCATAGGTCATATCAAAATATGAGCAATGCGCACCAGGGCAGGCTTTAGCTCACTTTAAACTTTAAGTTCACTTCAAACTCTTGCAACGATTCTTCAGACTGAGCTGGAGAACTCTGACCCGGTTTAGTGGACCCGGTTTTCAACAACCAAATAAATACCTCTGAAGATCGAGTCTCCGTTAATACCCAAACCCCTTGATAAGTCCCTTGATCTTTTCACCGACGTCTTGGGGGTCAATCTTTTGACCATCGCCCGGCAGCAATTGTTTTTGCAAATCCGGAAGGCTTTTTTCTATTTTTTGTTTGAGGATTCCTTCAAGATCCGGACGAAATTTCGGGGAAGTAAACGTGCCGGTAACCAGCACCGGCAGCATCAGTCCGGAACGCTCCTGGGTGTCCCCCTGCCCCTTGAGGGTGCCGACGAACTTGGGTTCTACCCTGAAATCAAGGTTCTCGCTGACCAGATCCGCCGTTCCTGAAGCCGTCAATCGAATCAGCGGTGATAAGAGGGTCGAATTAGCGGTATTGACACGTCCCTGTTTGACGGTAAACGGCACATCAAGTTCACTAAAGTCGGTTCGCAACGTTTCTCCGGGCTTCTCGGCCAGGCCAAAGGCGGCTTTGACGTTGTTTACCATCCCCGCTAAATCGATGCCTTTTATGGCGCCGTCTTTAAACAGAAGATCGCCGTTGCCGTTCAACGTCTTTTTGATTTGTTCCGCATCATCCCCCGTCATGGTGAGATCGATGTTTGCCTTCAAGTTCCCTTCGAGAAAATCCTTTTTTAGAACATCCCTAAAAAGCGGCCCCGCCTGCATCCCTTTCAATGTCAGTTGGACATTTGTCCCCGGCACGTCTTTTTCCACACTGAAACGCCCTTGGCCCGACAGATCGCCCTGATACAACTCCATGGTCATGGGGAGCAGATTGAAAACCCCATTTTTCCCCATGAGCTTGAGATGAATATTTTCAATTTTAGCATTCTTGATCTTAAGGTTTCCGATTTTCACCGTTCCGTCTACGGAAAGGCTGCGCAGCGATGAATAGTCGGTCTTTTTGTTCACCTGGGCAGTGGCGGTCTTGGGTTGTTTCTCCACCTTTTTTTCCGGGCTCGGCGGCGGCAGGTATCGATCCAAATCGATCTTGTCCAGGTCACACTTAAACGTCACCCAAAGCTTTGAAAAGTTGCCGGCCTCCATGGAAATATTCAGTTTCGACGCATCAAGATCCATAACGCCGTTTGAAACCGACACCCTCCCGGCATCTCCCTTGATCCCGGCTTTGAGGGCCATGAGATTTAGGGCCTTGGGATCGGATGTCGCCACAGGAAAGGATTTTCCCATGGCACCCAGAAGTTTTCGAGGCGAAAACAGAGATACCTGAACGTCGAGGTCAAATTTTGGGCGAACCGCCGGGTCCACCACATTGCCCTTGAGTCCCACATCCATTTGTCCCAGAATGTTGGCCGTAAGATCCAGCGGAATCGTTCCTTTGCCCAGCGCTTTCCCGGTGG
>JAQBBE010000200.1:0-2983 GCA_032126435.1 Desulfobacterales bacterium
TGATTCAACAAATAAAACAGAAAATGATATCCGCTGCTGAGATGCAGGATTATGAACAGGCGGCGGTTCTAAGGGACAAAATGTTCGCCCTCGAGCAGACACTCGAAACACAGGTGGCGGTTACCAATGATTTCAAAGATCGGGATGTAATCGGCATTGCCCGGTCTGATGACGCCTCTCTGATCACACTCCTTTTTATCCGAAACGGCTTTTTTCTTGGGATACGGGATTTTAAATTTTCAGAAACAATGTCGACTGAAAATGAAATGACCGGTACTTTTATTCGACAGTATTATGAAAAAGCCCCTTTTGTACCCAAAGAAATTCTTGTCCCTTCCCTTCCTGAAGACACATTGCTGCTTGAAGAATTGCTCAGCCATATCAAAGGCCGGCGGGTAAGAATTTTAGCCCCCAAAAGGGGTGAAAAAGTCCGCATTGTTCAACGGGCATCTCAGAATGCGGAAGACAGTTTGAAGGCGCATAAGGCTTTGATTGCAAACGAGGTGGACCTTCTTTCCCGCCTCCAGCGGCAACTGAGGATGGACAGAATACCTTGGCGGATCGAGTGTTTTGATATCTCCAACATTTCGGGGAAATCGGCGGTTGCAGGGAAGGTTGTTTTTGAAAAGGGGAAACCCAATAAATCATTATATCGAAAATACAAACTCCAGGGTAGAGTCATACCGGACGACTATGCCTATATGGCAGAAGTCCTGAAAAGAAGGTACGGCAAAGGTGAAAAGGCGAAGCCCTATCCGGACATGCTGATGGTCGACGGCGGTAAAGGACAGCTCAATGTTGCGGTGGCGGTAATAAAGTCCCTGAAACTCGAACCAAATTTTCAAATTATCAGCATCGCTAAAAAAAATGAAAAAAAGGGGGAAACCCAAGATAAAATCTTTAAATCTGGGCAGACCAATCCCGTAAATTTAGGCAGGAGAGGGGACCTCCTCCTGTTTTTAGAAAGAATTAGGGATGAGGCCCATCATTTTGCCATTTCTTTTCACCGTAAGCATCGCAGGAATACATTTATGCATTCGTCGCTGGATTCAATTCCCGGGGTTGGAAAAAAGAGAAAGAAAATACTTTTAACACATTTCAAAAGCATAAAAAAAATCCGGACAGCGACATTGGAAGAACTCTGCGCGCTGCCTGGATTTAATCGAAAAACAGCCGAAAATCTTAAACGGACGTTAAAATAGACCCCATAAAATCGTGTCGCGCAACCCCCTCTGCTCACGGGTTACTTGAAGCCCTTTTCATACCTCCCACCGGTGGGCTTGAGCTTTTTGTAAAGCCCTAAGCTCGTTGCGCGTCGAGTGGCTTTCAACCCCTTTGGTATCAATGGATTCAAATTAAACATTGTCCCCATCATTCATCCCAAACCGCTTCATTTTCCTCCAGAGTGAAACCCGGTCAATACCCATTATTTTGGCCGCTTTGGTTTTATTCCCCTCACATTTGTCGAGTACCCATTTAATGTAGTTTTTCTCCTGATCCTCCAGTGTCGGCAGGTCTGAATCGATCCTGCGGTAGGTTTCAACCGAAAGATTGCTGATATAATCCGGAAAGTCGCCGACGGTTATTTCCGGCCCGTTCGCCAGGGCGACGGCCCGTTCAATGACATTTTCCAGTTCTCTGATATTTCCCGGCCAGCTGTATTGACAGAGCAATTCCATGGATTCTTTTTTGATATTTTGGACATCTTTGTTCATGGCTTTACTTTTTTGAGCCAGAAAGTGATATGCCAGAAGCGGTATGTCGCCGTGCCGTTCGGTCAGAGACGGAAGTTTTATGGTAATGACATTCAGACGGTAAAACAGATCCTGTCGGAAATTACCTTTTTCCACATCCTCTTTGAGATCGCGATGGGTGGCGGCGATGAAGCGTACATCCACGGGAACAGATGTCTCGCCACCCACCGGCAAAACCTCTTTTTCCTGTATGACGCGCAATAGCTTCACCTGCATACTGAGAGGCATATCTCCGATTTCATCCAGAAAAACCGTTCCGCCGTCGGCCACTTTGATCAGGCCTGCCTTTGCCTTTGTGGCGCCGGTAAATGCATCCTTTTCATGCCCGAACAGCTCATTGGCCATTAACTCCTCCGTAAATGAACCGCAGTTAAAGGCAATGAATTCTTTTTCAGAACGGGAACTCAGCTGGTGGATAGATCGGGCGACCAGTTCCTTGCCGGTACCGCTTTCACCGAGAATCAGGACATTGATGTCCGAAGGCGCAATCTGGTGAATGGTTTTCTGAATATCCATCATGACCGTGCTCTGTCCGACAATGTCGGAAATTTTCCGCTGTTTTTTGAGTATTTCTTTCAATTCAATATTTTCAAGTCGAAGCCGACGTTTTAACAGCGCCTGTTTGGTAATCTGGCGAACTTCTTCAATCTTATAGGGCTTGGCGATATAATAGAAGGCGCCGTCATGCATGGCCTGAACCGACGTTTCGATGGTGGCATAGCCGGTGATCATAATGACTTCCGAGTAAGGCTGAAGTTCTTTTGTCTTTTTTAAAACCTGCATGCCGTCCACTTTCTCCATCTTCAAATCGGTGATCACCAGGTCGAAGCTCTTTGAGTGAAGCAAATCGATGGCTTTGCTCCCATCGGCTACGGAAACGACATCGTAACCGGTTTTTACCAGAATATGCTCGAGATTTTTTCGTGCAATATCCTCGTCTTCAACAACCAGAATAACCTCTTTCTTTTTTTCCACGATAATCCTTCTATAAATCCGATTGATCGGGCTGATGAAACGGCAGGAAACAGGTAAATGTCGTTCCTTTTCCGACTTCGCTGGAAACGGATATATTGCCGCTATGTTGTTCTATGATGCCGTAAGTGATGGAAAGTCCCAGCCCTGATCCCTTGCCGACGTCTTTTGTGGTGAAAAAAGGGTCAAAAATCTTTGTGATGATATTTTGAGGAATTCCTTCACCGGTGTCAATCACCTGAAAGGAAAATCCCTCT
>JAQBBE010000201.1:0-3936 GCA_032126435.1 Desulfobacterales bacterium
TCCAGCATTTTCGGCATGGTCACCAAACGGGACTTGACCACAATGGGTCAGTTCATGTTCATGGGGCTTATCGGGATTATCATTGCATCGGTCGTCAACCTTTTTGTGCGCAGTTCAGGCATGAGCCTGATCGTCAGCTATATCGGTGTGATCGTTTTTGTGGGTCTCACCGCCTATGATACGCAAAAACTCAAAACCATGGCCCTCTCACAGCCCGACGGTCTTGACGGCGCTACGATCAGAAAGGGCGCAATCTTAGGTGCTCTGACTTTATATCTTGATTTTATTAATCTATTTCTTATGCTGCTTAGAATATTGGGAAGCCGGGATTAAGATTAAACTTAAAAATTTTCATCAGAATCAAAAAGGTTGGTCTGACATTGGGGCCAACCTTTTTTTATTTAATGTTAATAGCTGGAATATTGGAGTGTTGGAATAATGGGAAAACATATTGTTACAGCCCAATACTCTATCACTCTATGCTTTTGCCCCACTACTCCAGCAATTCCATCATTCCGGCTGGCCGGATTCTTTATTTGCCAATTCTATCTTTAATAATATCAGCCAATTGACGGCAGTACGTTCTGGTTGTTTCAATGTCGGGGCCTTCTACCATTATTCTGCACAACGGACGGGTTCCTGAATAGCGAACCAGTACCCTTCCCGAAGTACCCAGACTCGCCTCGATGGAATTAATAGCATCCTGAATAACCGGTTCTGTATTCAGGTCAGGTTTGCGTTGAACCTCTACGTTTATGAGGACCTGTGGGAATACCGTCATTATTTTACAAAGTTCCGACAAAGGTTTCGACCCCGTTTTCATGACCTCAAACAGTCTTATGGCAGCAAGAATTCCGTCTCCGGTGGTATGGTGATTTAAAAATATCATATGACCGGAATCTTCACCGCCCAGCACGGCTCCGGAGGAAATCATTTTTTCCAGAACATACCGGTCCCCTACTCTTGTGGATAAATGTTGTATGCCCAATTCTTTTAAAGCCAGTCCGAGCCCCATATTGCTCATCACCGTGCTGATCACCGGATTGCCTTTAAGAAGCCCTTTTTCTTTCATGTACCTTGCACAGACCGCAAGTATCTGGTCTCCGGTTGCGACATTTCCTTTTTCATCCACGGCAATCAGCCTGTCTCCGTCTCCGTCAAAGGCAACGCCGATATCAGCGCCGCTTTCCACAACATTTTTCCGGAGAACTTCCGGGTGCTGGGATCCACAGTTATCATTAATATTCTTTCCGTCAGGATTTATAAAAAGTGCTTCAACATCTGCGCCAAGGGCCGTAAAAACCGATGGTGCAATTTTGGACGTCGCACCGTTTGAACAATCCATTACGACCTTCAATCCCTGGAAATAATTTTCTTCTGACACGGTTTTATTCAGAAATTTTCCGTACCTGTTCCCGGCATCATCGACGTTGAAGACACTGCCGGTATCTTGGGTCGATTCCGCTGCAACGATCAGACGTTCATCCAAAATTAGCTGTTCGATTTCAGCTTCTTTTTCATCGGAAAGCTTATAACCGTCGCCGTTAAAAATTTTAATGCCATTGTCGTAATACGGATTATGGGATGCAGAAATCACGATGCCGGCATTTGCACCCATTGAGGATGTTATAAAGGCAATTCCAGGGGTTGGTAGAATCCCGGTAAGATATGCATCCCCCCCCATTGAACATATTCCGGAGGCGATGGCATGTTCCAGCATGTCTCCGGAAATGCGCGTATCCTTGCCCACGACGATCTTGGATTTGGTATCGGATCCTCTAAATGTCGTCGCAACAGCCCGCCCCAAATTTATGGCCATTTCAGGTGTTACCGGATATGTATTGGCACGGCCCCGTATTCCGTCGGTGCCGAAAAGTTTACTCATTTTCAATTCCTATTAAATGATGGTAGAAACTTGAGTGCATCATCGGTGATGTGGTCAACGATGCTTTGAAGCCATAACGTTCCATGTTCTTTGTCCGTATCTTTGAGCCCCTTGATCACAGGAATGTAGTCTTTCCCTGATGTTTGAACACTCCGTCGGATCTTTTCCATAAAGCCATCTCTCAGATTTTCTTTGACGCCGATATTCGCCTGGGATCTGAAATATTCCTCCAACTCATTACCTCTTTCATAAAACTCATTTTTTTGTTTCAAGATGCGAGAGGATGCGTTTTCTTTGGCGTAATTTTGATAGGCGATAACTGAATCCGGCATTTTTTGGCTCAGCGCTTTCAATCGTTGTATTCTTTCATCGATTGCCATACGAAGCTTTTCTTTCAAGCCCACAAAGAGGGGCTCCGTGAAATCGTCTGAAATAAACTGGGATCGGACATATGTATACCACTGCATAAGCGCTATAAGGTTTGCAATATAAACGATGTTGTTGAGGACGATCCTTTTGATGTTTTGATATATCCCGGGCATAAAAGGGATGCTGCCGTCTTTTCCCGTCCCTGAAAAAATCAAACGTCCCGGCCTTAATTCATCTTTTCTGATTATTGAACCGGCGGATGTAACCGTACCGAATTCCAGGCGGCACGGTCCGACAAGCCCCCCCTGCCCTCCCAAAAATATGGGCCGCTGGTTGAGTATAACACCCCTGGGAACATCACCGATTAACGATGGCGTTGCTTTGTCCTGATTGGGAGTATAGTTAAAATGTATGAAAGAACTCCCGACCTCGCTGTGATCCTTTCGGCTTGTGCCGCCGGACATTAAACAATCACAAAAATTGACTAGACTCCCCAGTGTTACAAAAGGAAGAAGAATCGTCTGTTTCAGGCCAACCGAGTTGGCAACGCTCGATTCTTCTTCCAGGATCGTTCCTTCCCGGACATTGGAACCGGACCCCATTCTCACGTTTTTCAGGAAAACAGCATCCCTGAAAAAACCTCCTTTGAGCTCAACCTGAGGACCCAGTTGACAGTTTTTAATGGTAACCGGTCCTTCATATCCCAGTATCGAACCTTGAAGAATCAGCATGGATTGACCAAAGATCTTACAGCCTGAATAAATGATAACCCCGTCGCCGGAAATTCTATCCGTGTCAACTTCTCTACCGATTTCTATGCTCTGGGGATTTGGAATCTTAACGCCCTTTTGAAGCAGTTTATCAATCTTGGATCTGTTATGATTTTTCATGTTAAACCTTTTATGACGTTTCTTTGGAGCAAACTAATAAATAAAAATGGGCTCTAAAGGAATAATAGCCTATACCATAAGTTAAAAAATAACAAAAGCCGTAACAATGAGTAATTATCATTACGGCTTTTTAAGTTTCTCACAATAATTTAATCGGGATTTATCCTGTCAAACAACAAGTATTAACCTGGTCTATACTCCGGCACGATCTCTTGAAGCTTCGCTTTTATCTTTTCAACCTCCTGGTCATCGGTCATTTTAGCTAATTCATCGATTTTACCGTTCAGAAGCTGCAGATTGCACTCTACACCCCTTAGCACCATGATCTTCTCATGACTGGTGGGGACAATGTCTTCTCCCTTAGTGATAAGCTCCTCAAAAAGCTTTTCACCGGGTCTAAGACCGATATATTCAACCTTGATGTCCACACCAGGCTCGAACCCGGAAAGACGTATAAGGTCCCGGGCCATGTCATCAATCTTGATTGAGGTCCCCATATTCAATAAAAAAATTTCACCGCCGCTACCCATGGAACCGGCCTGAAGAATCAGCTGACAGGCCTCAGGAATTGTCATGAAGTATCGCGTAACTTCAGGATGCGTGACGGTAACCGGCCCGCCTTTTTCGATCTGTTTTTTGAAAAGCGGTACGACACTCCCCACACTTCCCACCACATTGCCAAAACGAACGATCATAAACCGCGTTTTTGAAAGGCCACAACCATTCTGGCTTTGTACCATCATTTCAGCAATCCGTTTAGAAGTACCCATTATATTCGCCGGTCGTACAGCT
>JAQBBE010000202.1:0-5174 GCA_032126435.1 Desulfobacterales bacterium
CCGCAGGCGGGATCATAAATAGAGAGATGCTTTTGCGGCAATGGAATATCAAGCAACTCCACCATCAGCCGGATAACCTCACGGGGGGTAAAATGCTCCCCGGCCTCCTCGCCGCTCTGCTCTGAAAAGCGCCGCAACAGCTCTTCATAGACATAGCCCATTTCAAGATTGGACAGATGATCCGGTCCTAACTTTTCATTGGCGTACTGCCGTAAAATCGGGGCGAGCCGGGCATTTCGTACCATGCGGCCAATAACGGCCCGATAATCAAAATGGTTAATAATATCCTGAATGTTTTCGGAAAATCCGTTGATATAGTCACGGAAATTCTTCTCCATCAAGGTCGGGTCTTCCTTGCAGATAGCCGCAAGCGTCCAGTTGGTCTTATTGGAGAATGGCGATTTTTTGGGATTCAGTTCAAGCTTTTTAACCAGGGTTGCAAGCGCTTCTTCTTTTATATCCGGGCGTTTTTTCAGAATTTCAGCTACCTGGTTTTCCCGCCATGAGATCAACACACACTCCAACCGCCGAATAACAATGATCGGCAAAATAACACTCTGATACTCATAGGCCTTGAATTTACCCCGCAGCCGTTCCGCCGATTTCCATATCTCATTGGTAAGATTATTCAGCTTGTCTTTGTTCAATATAGTTTTCATCAATTATTTCAGCTTTATCCTTTCAATTTATTGGCAGGAGCCCCTTGTTTGAATTGTAGATTGTGTTGTAGATATAAGACACATATCGATTAGACGACCTAATAGCCGTAGTTAATTACCGCTAAATGCCGCTACAAGATTAATAAACAAAAGCAATATAATATATTCGTTCCAAGCATTGTTTAATATTGAAATGTGAAATACGGCTAAAATGCGGCCTATTTCTAATAGACGGCTTTTTTACCGTATGGCACTTTTTGGTTAAATTTTACAACTATATGATATTTTAGATAATATAATGCGGATGGTGGTGATATTGATCTTGGAAATGCGTCTAAATGTGTAGAAAATGTTGCATTATATATCTTCATATTAACATGGTAGTACTTAGCAAACAAATTTAGTTTTATTTTGCACACTCCTTAAGAATTGTCAATATTTAAAGGCAATTAATTGGTTATGATGAAGTGGAGTCGGCTATGAAACTATTGGATCAGGTTCGTCACGCCGGTCTTTGTCCGTTAATTGGGGCGGTGTTCCAATCCGATCGAACTCGGCCTCTTCGATACCCCATGCCATTTTTCGATTGGCTGTTCGCCAGGATTCGATCTGATCGGGAATGGATAGAATTGGATCGTCCGGGGCTTTGGATTTGCGCTTTATAAATCGTTTTATGGTCTGTAACATTTTAAAGAGCGGTACAATCAAACCGTTATTTTTGCTTGAGCAGAATGTCTCCGTAAAAAGCGGTGGCGGACTCTTGGGTATTATCCGAATCCGTCATAATGCCGATTCCCGATATCATCGGCGGTGTTCCGCCAAATGCGGCAACAAAGTCGTCCAATATATTACGTTCTTCGGTGATCCAGGTATCGAGTGCTTTTTTTCCGCTTTCGACAACGATCATCTTGGTCCGCTCCGTATACGGATTCGGAGCGATGGTTCCTATCGGAGCTTTGCTTTCCCAGATGTAATTAATCGCACCGATAGGGGGATATTCACCATAAAATTGTTTGATCAAATTATATTTTATCTTGTCGAAAAACCCGATTTTGCCGGGATCATACTCAAATGTAATATAAATTCTGGCCGGGTAATCATCTCCATCCTTTTGTGTGACATCACTTTTTTTGTAAACATTCGTTACCTTCCAGCGCCACTGTATAATCGGATACTTTTGGGGATCAATCCTGATATTACGGATTAACCCCGAAGCGGAAGCTTCGCTTACGGCTTTGACGACCACCGAATCGCCGTCTTTTACCAGAGAATACCGGGTATGGGACGTGATATTTTTAAATGTCAAAGGCTGCCATCCTTCGGGCAACGTTTCACCCGGTTCAGCAGCCGAAAATTTACCGACATCGATAATATCTTGAGCCTGGAGGCGAGGCGAAGGGGATATGATTTGAACGGCTGTTAAAAATATGATTATGAAAATTCTCATGTTAGAGACGTCCTTGACAAATTAATCAGAGCTGAAGGTTTAAGGGATTAATTTTCCGCATCTCAATCATATGTTCGATCCGTTTTTGATCGATCCGGGCTCTGAGATCGGATATTTCTTTTTGTAGACTTACGGCCCTTTGGGTGTCAAGATTCTTTTTAGCCAATATCCCTTGGGTAGATTTATTTTAAATGAATTTCTATGAAAATGGCCTGTCGCCATATATTTTTTTTCAAAACAATATGAACCTTGAAGCGGCAATTTTCATATCGCCTTTCAGAAAACACACGGCAATACACCTTCACTGCTAAAACAGGGAATTCGAAAATCGAGTTGCTTTTTTTTCATTTGTCAATGGGAAAACTTTATGTAAGAATTTGAAGATGCAGACCCAAAAACCATCCAAGGCGGTGTTCAAGGCGATTATTTTCGGGGCCTTTATTGTCGGAGCCATTTTCTTGATCCGTTTTACACCGGTCAAGAATTATCTTACGGCCGAAGCGCTGGGGCTTTTTCTTGAAACCGCCGGTTTATGGGCGCCGGTAGTATACATGGCGATCTATGCTGTGGGGGTCTGCATTTTACTCCCCGGCACCTTATTGACAGGCCTGGGCGCCGCCATATTCGGCGCCTACTGGGGATTTTTATATGTATGGATCGGGGCCATGATGGGTGCAAGCGCCGCCTTCTTTATCGGACGGACTCTGGGAAGAGAATTTGCCGCAACACTGATCGGCGACAAACTGAAAAAATATGACGACGCCATTGAGCGTAACGGATTTGCCACCGTCTTGTATCTTCGCCTCGTTTATTTCCCGTTTACACCCATGAACTTCGGTATGGGGCTGACCAAGGTCCGATTCTGGGACTATTTTGCGGGAACCGGCTTGGGCATTATGGTCGGCACGTTTATCTTCACCTTTTTTATCGGCACCCTTAAAGAAATATGGGCCTCCGGCAACTGGGGAGAACTAATATCTTTTAAGGTTTTCTTCTCAATCGGACTTTTTATCTTCTCGTTGTTTATTCCTAAAATTGTCAAAAAAATTAAAGGAAAAGAAAAATAAAGCTTCCCAGCCGGAGAATTATAACAGGAGATAACCCCAACCCGGAAAAGCTGGAACCAAGAAATGTTTGCCACCAAGGCACAAAGGCACGAAAAATTTTTATTGTGTTATTCTTTCTTAGTGTCTTGGTGCCTTAGTGGCGAAAAAAAGCTTTGCCACAAAAAACACCAAAATAAATACGAAGTGACTGCTAAGTGAAAAAAAAGCTGATTGTCTTTACCCGTTATCCGGAAACGGGAACAACCAAGACCCGGCTCATTCCGCTGCTCGGAGCAAAAGGTTCGGCAGAACTCCATCGCAAAATGACCGAACACACCCTGGCTCGGTTAAAGCGATTATCAACATCAAACGCGTTGACCATTGAGATCTGTTATGACGGCGGCAATGAACATTTAATGAAAAACTGGCTCGGTCCGGATCTCGATTACCAACCCCAGGGTATCGGCCATCTGGGACTGCGAATGAAACGTTCTTTTGAGGATGCCTTTCGATCCGGGGCGGACGCAGCGGTTCTTATCGGCACGGATATTCCGGATATAACAGACACTGTCATTCAAACAGCGTTTGACACCCTGAAACAAAAAAATATGGTGCTGGGTCCGGCCAAAGACGGGGGATATTATTTAATCGGTTTACAAAGCGCTTCTCTTTCATCGGCCATGGACCATCTATTTTCCGGGATAACCTGGGGAAGGCGTGATGTTCTGCGTAAAACCATAGACGTTGCAAAAGGCCTTGGATTAAGCTTTTTCCTTGTTGATGAACTGGAAGATGTGGATCAGCCCGAAGATCTGTCGATCTGGAAACGTTCCCAAATTCTGAACCATCATGATTTCATACCCGGAAACATTTCGGTGATCATACCGGCCCTCAACGAAACCGACAACATTGCTGAAACCCTTTTGAGTATCGGCCATGAAAACAATATACAGGTCATTGTCGCAGACGGCGGCAGTCAAGACAATACCGTGTCGATCGCCCAATCACTCGGAGCAAAAGTGATCAACGTTTTGCCCCCGCGATCCAAACAAATGAACGAAGGGGCCGCTGAGGCGACCGGGGATGTGCTGCTCTTTCTCCATGCAGATACACGGCTGCCGAAAAATTTTGCCCGGCTCGTCCTCCGCAGTTTAGCCCGGCCCGGCATCGTCGCCGGAGCTTTCGAGCTGCGCATCGATGCCCCGACCCCAGGGCTTCGGCTCATCGAGCGCATTGCAAACTGGCGCTCACGATGCCTGAGAACACCTTACGGTGATCAAGGGATTTTTATGCTGTCCAGGGTTTTTCATGAGGCGGGAGGATTTTCCGATTTTCCGATCATGGAAGATTTTGAGCTGATCCGGCGATTGCGAAAAAAAGGCGAAATCATCACGTTATCCGCACCGATTTTAACATCGTCCCGGCGATGGCAAAACTTCGGAATCCTGAAAACGACCCTGATCAACCAGCTCGTTATCATCGCCTATTACATGGGGATCCCACCGGACACCATTGCACGGCTGTATCGCCGGAAAACGGGGGTATCATCTGAATTCTGAAACAGAATTGTATCATAAAACTGTATCACAAAAATCTTATGGCCCTACATCTGTCGCTTAACAAATCCACATCTAAACCATAACTTTTTGATATGTCATATTATTTTTCCACAATCAAATACCTTCCGCAGTTGGCATGAATTTTGATCTGTTTATTAGAATGGCAACCTTCGAGAGTTGCTCCATATGTATTTTTTTAAGAAAGGAAATCTATCATGGGAAATGATATTCATATATGTAAAAGTTGTGGGACGGTAAAGAAGGATTCCGGTCATCTGTGTGATCCGGTGGAATTGACGGAAGCGTATGTTTGTGAGCACTGCGGCCAAGCAGACAAAGACCCCAGGCATATATGCAAACCAAAACTGCAACATGTTAACTTTGTTTGCATATCCTGCGGACGGGTGGCAGAACTGCCCAAGCAGCTCTGCAATCCAAGGGATATTGTGCTCATGGCAAAGGG
>JAQBBE010000203.1:0-9634 GCA_032126435.1 Desulfobacterales bacterium
TTTGTATTCCCTTACGGTTTTTTCCACAATCTCCTGAATGGATAAAACTTCGTCGATAAGGCCAACCCCGTGGCCTGCGGAATAGACGGTTTTAAAAGAAACCTTGGAATCCATTTTGCCGAACAGGGAACGTGCAGCTCGACTGAGGGAAACAAAGCGTTTAATTCTTTTATTTTTGGTAATTATTTCTTCGATCAATCCCTTCTCCAGCCCGATGGCCTCCAGTTCTTTGGTTCTTATGAAATTGCCGGGGAATCCATCGACCCTGTCCGTATTGACGATATCTTCACTCATTGCGCGAATAATTGCATTTTTATATTTTTCTGAAACTTCTGCTTCTTTCGAGACAATAAAACGTGTTCCCATATAGACCGCGGAAGCTCCCAGAGCGAAAGCAGCCGCCATTCCAGCCCCGTCTACAATACTGCCGGCGGCAACAACCGGCAATTTGGCCATTCTTACCAAGTTGGGAATAAGGGCAAAAGGCGAAATGTCTCCGGCATGGCCCCCGGCACCAAATCCCACAGCGATAAGCCCATCAGCTCCCAGATCAGCGACTTTTTTTGCATGCTCGAATCCGACCACATCACAATACACCCTGGTTCCCACTTCATGGGACAACCGAATGACCTCCTTTGGATTCCCCAAAGAGGTTATGATCAGGGGGACCTCCTCCTCGAGCGCATGTTCAATCTGTTTATACTGATATTTGTTGGACTTTTGGACGATAATGTTGATGCCAAAAGGTTTTGCTGTCAGACCTTTGATCTCTTTAATGGTTTGACGATATCGTTCAATGGGACGGTAATTTAGTGCCGGAAAGGTTCCCACGCCCCCAGCCTCACTTGCGCCGACCACCATTTTAATCGAGCTTACCAGAAACATGGGGGCGCAGATGATCGGGTATCTTACATCGAACTGTTGTGTAAAATCTGTTATTATGCTCATTGAGTGTATGACTTCTTCTTAAGAGACAATACTAAAGTAAACCTGGCTATCGGATCTTCTCCAAACTTGTCAGGAACCTTTGCAGTCACATGAACTGGATATTCGACTCGCTCTGTTGACTGAATGGCATCAGCAACCAATTTTGAAATCTCCCGGACTTGATCGCAGGTAAAATATACATCGCCCTCTGCGCGTTTGAGAAACTCTGCATCCAGACTCTTAAAAATTAAGGATATATTCTGGGAACTTTTTCGTATTTGTCTCATGGCGGCCAGCCCTGCCGCACAATCAGCTCCGATGGCCAGAGCCCCAAAGTACATGGAACGCAAATGATTTCTCGTCCTCCGGCGAAGCGGAATCCTCACCACAACCCTATGGTCAGACATCTCAATGACCGTGGGTTTTACAAAAAACAACAATGGAATTTTGAAAAAACCGAAATAGCGTAGCAAAAGGGTTGCTTGTACATTTTCCGGGATCATGCTAAACAGACGCTTCATCTTAGACGTTCCTTTTTGAACACGGGGTTTAACCTACCGTAAAATACCGGAACTTCAATGTCAAATTCAAAAGGTATACATTATAAATATATAATGATATTTAGTGACACTTTTGCTGTTTTAAAATATTGCGGCAGGCGCTTTTCAAAGAATTAAACTGTTACGATAATTTTTATTATGATGGGTATTGATTCACGCGCAGAAGTCAAGTACCATCAATGAAAAAGAAAATTTAAAATCCATGCTGAGGAGGAATCATTTATGAATAAACTGCGATGGAATAGCCCCCCCGAGATGCAAATTGATACAAGCAAAGCCTATATGGCGGAAATTGAGACCAACAAGGGCATTATCGAAGTAGAACTCCATTCCGAACATGCACCGAAAACGGTCAACAACTTCGTATTCTTGGCCAGAGAGGGATTTTACGATGGCGTATCGTTCCACCGGGTGATCAGCAATTTCATGATTCAGGGGGGAGATCCGACAGGAACAGGTGGCGGTGGTCCTGGCTATAGTTTTGAAGATGAAGTCGAGGAGAATCCCCTGAAACACGAAAGGGGCGTAATTTCTATGGCGAATTCCGGGCCAAACACGAACGGGAGTCAATTCTTCATCACGCACTCACCCCAGCCTCACTTGAACGGGAAACACACCGTCTTTGGAAAGGTGGTGAGCAGCCAGGATACCGTAGATTCAATCCGACAGGGCGATACAATAGAGCGGATAAAGATCAGCGAAGTTTAGCCTGGATTTGTATCCGCCTCGGACCCGGCTATATTTATGAAAGCAAATTCCCAAAAAGCAACAGCGTATCAGATTATGGTAGTCATTGCAGCCCTTGTTGTTGTGATTGCCGGGATGCGTGCCGCCACCACCATTGTTGTTCCCTTCCTTTTGGCTGCATTTATCGCCATCATCAGCGCCCCACCCATGTTCTGGCTTCATCGCAAAGGTTTGCCGGTGTGGTTTTCGCTGTTGATTGTAATCGTTGCGGTTGTGTTGATCGGATTGTTAATCTCCGGCCTGGTCGGCTCATCGGTAAAGGTCTTTACCAAAGAGCTTCCGGTATACGAAGCAAAGCTTAGGCAATACATTGCGGTAATACTTTCCTGGATAGAAAAATTCGGTATTAACACTTCAGGTATTGACTGGACGGGATTGCTTAATCCCGGGGCAGTCATGAAATTTATCGCCACCGGGTTAAACAGCCTTGGGAAAGTACTTGCCAACGGTGTTTTAATTCTGATGACCGTAATTTTCATGCTCATCGAAGCCTCGAGCTTACCCGTAAAACTGCGCACCATATTGGGTGATACCGAGGACGCCCTGACCAATTTCGACACGTTCATCAACAACGTCAAGCATTATATGGCGATTAAGACCGTGGTAAGCCTTACCACCGGCATCGTCATTGCCATATGGCTGGCCGTAATCGGGGTGGACTTCCCGGTGCTTTGGGGTCTGCTGGCATTTTTCCTAAACTATGTTCCCAACATCGGCTCCATCATTGCGGCGATCCCGGCATTATTATTGGCAATTCTCCAACTGGGGATTGTACAAGCCTTGACCGCTGCAGCAGGATATGTCGTTGTCAATATGGTGATGGGCAGCGTGATCGAACCCCGGTTTATGGGGCGGGGCCTAGGACTTTCAACACTGGTTGTGTTTCTATCGCTTATATTCTGGGGCTGGGTATTGGGCCCGGTGGGAATGCTGCTGTCCGTTCCTCTGACAATTACAGCCAAGTTTGCACTGGACGCCAGAGAAGAGACGCGTTGGCTGTCCATCCTGCTGGGGCCGGAAATGGTTCCCCGACGAGCAGTTGAAACTGCAGAGGAATGAAACACAGTTTTGTATTAAAACAGCTCGTTTCAAAGGCCTCAAAGAGAAATGTTGTTAAATTGGACAAAGGAGATGCAGATGAAATGGTTTAGATGGTTTTTTATTCTGTTGACCGCTGTGAGTCTGGTAACCGTTGCAATGCCCATATTTGCAGCAGAAAAGAAGATTCCAGACGGGGCAGTGGCGACGGTTAACGGGGTTACAATCACACAGGATGATTTTGATAAAGAGATGGCCCGGGTCCGCAGTCAGTTCGCCCGCAGTGGTAGGTCATTGAGAGAATCCCAGTTGCCGGATATCAAAGATAGAGTTCTTGAAACTCTGATCAACCGAGAGTTGCTTTATCAGGAAAGTCAAAACAAGGGTATCAAGGTTGAAGATGCAGAAGTTAATCAGCAGGTTGATATTCTGAAGAAAAGATTTCCCAAGGAAGACGAATTCAAGGCCGCATTATTAGAGATGAAAATCTCTGAGGCTGAACTAAAATCACAAATACGAAAGGGGATGGCCATTCAACAATTCGTAGACAAGGATTTGGTTCAAGATGTAAAGGTTTCCGAAACGGAAGTTAAGGATTTCTATATAAACAACCCGAACATGTTCAAGCAGTCCGAACAGGTGAAAGCCAGCCATATTTTAATTAAAGTCGATACCCAGGCTGACAAATCAGCCAAAGATCAAGCAAATAAAAAAATCAAAGAGATTCAAAAGAAACTCGAAGACGGGGGAGATTTTGCTGCGCTGGCCAAAGAGTATTCAGAGGGTCCGAGCAATGTTGATGGCGGAGATCTCGGTTATTTTGAACGTGGGCGGATGGTGAAGCCTTTTGAAGATGCGGCGTTTAAGTTAAAACCTGGTGAAGTCAGCGATATGGTGGAAACACCCTTCGGATACCATCTGATTAAAGTTGTGGATAAGAAACCGGAATCCGTTGTCAGTTACGAAAACGCAAAAGAGAGAATTGCCCAATACTTGGAGCAAGAAAAAAAAGGAAAAGTACTCGAGCGGAACCTTGAAGACATGCGACAAAAGGCGGTCATAAAGACATTCTGAACTTAATATTTAAAGGAAAGAACCGTGAATGACTGTATCCCTTTTGAGAATGCGACATATCTGGTTGAGAAGGCCTTTTTAGTTGCCAATGACAATACTGCTGTTTCACTGGAGAGAACGTCCATCGAAGTTTACACTGGAACAGGCGGTAAAAAGCGATTAAAAGGCAGCGGGCTCATACAAAATACACTGATGGTAGCGCTTTTAGAAGAAAGCGATGACCTGGATTTGATTTTGGATTTAGGGGGGGAATTCAAATACCTGATGAAAACACCAACGATTACAGCCGGAAAATTTTTTTTGCCGAATGTAAAATCTCATCTTCGGTTTGATCCCATTGCTCCCTGGAAACAGATTTCGGCAACCGAGTTTGCGAAACGGGTGGATGTGTTGAAATTATTATAGGAACCGTCAAGAATAGATAATAACCGGGTCCGAAAACCCCTTCATCTATCGGCCTCAAAGCTGGGTCCGATCCCCTTTACAAATATACCATTTAAATTAGCTTTGTGAGATTTTTCGGTATAACGGCGATATGTCGCGTAAGGTCTTCACTACATTTCGGAGCGATTTCAAAAAACGATCGATATGGTCTTCAGTATTGTCATGGCCCAGTGTAATTACCAGCGTTCCCTGGGCGTCCGCATGTGAAAGCCCGATGGAAATCAAAACATGAGATGCTCTAAGGGAGCCGGTAGCACAAGCTGAGCGCGTCGATACTGCGATGTCATCATCATCGAGCATCAGCATCACGCTTTCGCCTTCGATATATTTAATGGATACGGACAACAAGTTCGGCAAGCTGTTTTCAGGCGGAGTATTGATGATGACCTCATCGATATGCTTGGGCAACTCGCTGATCAGCCTGGATTTTAGCATTTCCAAATGTGCCATCCTTTCAGGAAGCTCACGTTTGGCACTTTCGGCAGCCTTTGCCATCCCGATGATACCGATGAGATTCTCAGTTCCGGCGCGCTTGTTATTTTCCTGAACGCCGCCGTCGAGCAACGGCCAAACCATGATGCCCCGACGAACATAAAGTCCACCGATACCGGTGGGGCCATAAAAGGTGTTTGACGCAAAACTCAAAAGATCGACCCCCATTTTCTGGACGTCAATAGGTACGATGCCTACGGAATCGACGGCGTCGGTATGAAAGATGACCTTTTTCTGGCGAGTAATTTTGGCAATTTCCTCAATAGGTTGAATCGTTCCTGTTTCGTTGTTGCTGTGCATGATGGTGACCAGTATGGTCTCATCGGTGATGGCCTTGGCCACATCCGCCGGATTTACACGTCCGTATTTATCCACATCAATTGATGTGACGGAATATCCAAGCCCTTTCAAGCGTCGGATGCTGCGGATTACCGCGTTGTGCTCGACATTTGAAGTGACGATATGCTTACCTTTTTTGGCATTGGCCAGAGCAACCCCTTTGATGGCATGATTGACGGATTCCGTTCCGCTCGAGGTAAACACCACTTCTTTGGGATTTGATGCGTTGATGAGGGCGGCAACGGTTTTACGGGCCTTTTCCAACACTTCAGCGGCAGCTTCACCCCGCTTGTGCTGACTCGAAGGATTATGGTAATCCTCCTGAATGGCTGCGATCATTGCTTCTTTTACTTCTGGAAGAAGCGGATTGGAAGATATGTGATCCAAATTGATGATGTGCATTTCCAGGATCCTTTCTCGGATATGAATTAGTGTTCTTCGGTGAGACTGTGTTGACACGCTTCACAGAATTCAGTCCCTTTATCGAGTTCCACATCGCAGTACGGGCAGTAACACCGGTCTCCGTGGACATGTTCATGTTCCTCTTTGCGTTTGAGTTCCACCCGGGGTTTTCCTGCTTTTCGATTTTCATAATCTTTAATAGCCAATTGCAGCGCATCAGCGCCAAGATTGGAACAGTGCAGCTTATTTTTAGGCAAGCCCTCCAGGGCATTGGCGACATCTTTGTTGGTTATCTTTTTGGCTTCGTCAATGCGTTTCCCCTTGGCGATTTCCGTTAGCATACTGGAAACCGCAATTGCCGATCCACATCCAAAGGTTTGAAATTTGATATCCTCTATCTGGTCATCGTTTACTTTCAAATAAATGGTCATCATATCCCCGCACAACGGATTTCCAACCTCACCGACCCCGTCGGCATTTTCGATAACCCCAACATTTCGAGGATTCCTGAAATGGTCCATTACAACTTCGTTATACATAATTTTTTCCTCCGCATAATTGGTTGACGACGGATATTAATTATAGGGTAATGTTAATCATTATTTGTGCAAAGTAAATGTCACTTTTTTTCCGTGAATTCGCCGTCGCAGGACGGACTCGACTTGACGGAACGGTTTTCCCGGCTGGATGCTTCGCCTGAATCTGTTCCTCTGGCTGTGGTGCCCAGGAGTGCATGTGTTTTTGTTCGGCGGGCGGCGATAATGCCGGCAATACAAATGAGGACGGCACCGACCCATGTCATGGCGTCGAGAGATTCCCCCCAGAATATCCAACCGAAGAGGGTGGCAAATACCACGTTCCCGTATGTGAATGGACCCACCTGTGCCGCGGGTGCGAGGCTGTATCCTTTGGTGATCAGGATTTGTCCAACTGCGGCCAACAGGCCGATAAAGACGAGCAGCCACCATATCCTCGGCTGGGGTGACTGCCAGGACCAGACCAGAGGCACCGCCGAAATCAAAGTGCCCACTACGGTGAAATAAAAGACGATTCGGATCGTCGGTTCAGAGGTCGACATTCGCCGGATGCTGACCATGGCCACAGCGGCCAAAACACCAGCCGCCAAACCCACGAATGCAACCGGCCGAAATACTCCGAGTCCGGGTTTGAGAATCAAAACGATTCCAATAAAACCGATAATGATCGTTCCTCGAATCTTCCGGGCAACGGGCTCACGGATCCATACGTATGCAATCACCGGAATAAACAGCGGCGAAGTCGCAGCCAGGAGGCAGGCTTCGGAGAGCTGCAATTGATCGATTGCATAGAAAAAACAATACATTGCCCCAAGCCCTGCCAAGCTGCGAATCAGGTGGAGTTGAAAGAGCGCTGTTTTGACGCCGCCATGGGGACGGCGGTACCAGATCCATGGTAGAATGAAGACAAGGGCACAGAGATTGCGAAAGAAGACAACCATCTCATTTGTAAGCGACATAGAGACAACCTTTACCAGCGCGCCCATGGCCGCAAACATGAAAGATGCACTCAGTACGAATAGCGCACCTGCCAAAGGTTGATTGCGATAGGTTTCTGCTTGAGAAGTGGAATTCATTTGACTTTCAACCGCATGGATAAAAAGCATTCAATAGCAGACCCGGGTCGGACATACAACCGAAAAAGAATCAGCAGGCAGGACCGTCCCAGCCTTGCTTTTTTATGGTGCTCTCCCCGACATATCCCATCACGGACATCCCATGTCGGACCGATCCTTGACATCTCCTTTGAAATATGAAAAATTGAAACTTAAATATATGTTGAGTTATTTTGAAATTTACTATAATCTCGACAAGTTGAAGATGTTACATCAATTTTTGGTGTCGTTTGTTTTATGCATTATTTGTTGCTGATTTTAGCAGTTTTATTTTGGTCCGGAAATTTTATCATTGGCAGAGGAATTCACAACGAAATACCTCCCATGACGCTGGCATTTTGGCGCTGGGCGATTGCTTTGTTGATTATATTACCTTTTTCGCTGAGGCCGATCCTGCGTCAAAAGGATCTAATTCGGCGGAACTGGAAAATTCTAACTTTGCTGGCCATTCTTTCAGTAACAAATTTCAGCATTTTTATTTACATGGCACTAAAATCCTCTACAGTAACAAATGCTGTGTTAATAAACTCCATGATCCCCATATTTATCGTAATTGTTTCCTGGATGGGTTTTAAGGAGCGGATTACGTTAAGGCAAGCGATTGGCATCGTTATTTCGTTGACCGGCCTGATGTTTATCATTACTAAAGGGAACCTATCGACGCTCATTGCGGTTCGGTTCGGCAAGGGAGATATGTGGACGATTTCTGCCGGGATTAGTTGGGCGTTATACTCGGCATTGCTAAGAAAATGTCCGACTGAATTCGATTCTTTGAGCTTTCTTGGAACCCTGATTATAATCGGTACTTTATTTATTTCCCCATTTTATATCTGGGAAATAAGCCTTGGGGAAACCATGAATTTTTCGTACGCCTCAATAGGAAGTATTGTTTATGTCGCGCTCTTTGCATCGATTTTAGCCTACATATTTTGGAATAAGGCTATACAAATTATCGGCGCAAACAAGACCGGTGTTTTTATTCATCTTATGCCGGTGTTCAGTATTATTTTGGCCATGATCTTTCTTGATGAAAAGTTAAGAGGATATCATATAAAAGGAACCATCTTGATATTTTCAGGAATATTTTTAACCACAACCCATACAAATAAGTTCCAGATTCGTGCCCCAAAGCATTAGACTCAGATTAAATATGGTCAAAGGAGCGGCGTGATTTGAAAGTATTAATCGTGGGAGCGGGTGAGGTGGGGTTTCATATCGCCAGTCATCTGGCCCGGGAGAATAAAGACGTGGTGGTGGTGGACAAGGATCCTGCAGCCATTCGACGTGTATCTGACAATATCGATGTTCAGGTGATCAACGGTTCCGGGAGCAGCCCTGTGATTTTACAGGAAGCCGGTCTCAAGGAGGCAGAGATTCTCCTTGCCGTCACGGACAGCGATGAAACCAACCTCGGTGCGTGCCTGGTGGCAGACCTGATTTCTCCGTCCACCAAGAAGCTCGCCCGCATCCGTCATGCCGACTATGATGAATATCATGAGATCTTCCGTGAGAACGCGCCCCATATCGACACCATCATCAACCCGGACATCGAAGTTGTAAAGACCATTCACCGGCTGATGAACGTGCCCGGCGCAGTGGAGGTGGGGGAGTTTGCCGATGGCCGCCTGGTCTTTGTGGGGATCTATTTGGACGGTTCGGCCCGGCTGTCGGGCGTTCGTCTTTCGGACATTTATTCGCAAACCGGGAAAAAAAGCCCGCTGATCGCCGCCGTGGTTCGGGAAGAAGAACTGATTATCCCCAGGGGGAAACACCGGCTCAAGGCCGGTGACCTGATCTATTTTATCAGTGAAAAAGACAGCCTTATGGAATCGCTGTCGATTTTTGACAAGCAGGCGGAGCCGCTGAATCGGGTGATGATTGTGGGCGGTGGGAGCATCGGGTTCCGGCTGGCCAGCCTGCTCGAGGGGGATGGCGTTCATACCAAAATCATCGAAAAGGA
>JAQBBE010000204.1:0-3148 GCA_032126435.1 Desulfobacterales bacterium
GTCATCGTTATCAAGGCCCAGTCGCACCGAAGCCAGGAAAAGAACAGGGAGGAGGCATTAAGACGGCTCCGGGAACTCATTAAAAGCGTGGCGGTGTCTCCTAAAAAACGCCGGCCGACCCAACCGACCCGGAGCTCTCGAAAAAAACGCCTTGACCGCAAAAGCAAAAGAGGGCAGCTTAAAGTTATGAGAGGAAAGATTGCCGATTGAAGATCAATCAAAGGTTGGGCATCTTCGGAGCGAGGAAATTAAAATGAACCCTATCCTTTTCCCGGAATTTCTTGAGCGACATCCATTTATCCTTGGCGAGGGGGCTGTCATCGAGCGTCTGCGCCGAAACAGCGACCTGGAACTCGATCCTTATATCGTCAACTCGGCATTTATCTATGACGAATCGAAACGTGCGGCTCTGGAATCTATCTATCGGCAGTACCTGGACATCGGCTTCCAGTATGATTTGCCGCTCCTCCTTTCCACACCTACCTGGCGGGCCAGTCGGGAACGGATCGCAGCGGCAGGTTATGCGGGGAAAGACGTGAACGGCGACAATTTCCGGTTTCTTGATGCATTGCGGAACAGCTACGGTGGGTATGCACAGAAGGTCGTTGTCTGCGGCTTGCTGAGCTGCCGTGGAGATGCCTATAATCCGGATGAAGCACTTACGGCCGCTGATGCCCATGAGTTCCACACATGGCAGGCCATGATGTTGGCGGAAGCCGGAGTCGACTTCCTCCTTGCCGCTACTTTGCCGGCCCTCAGCGAGGCAACCGGACTTGCATCGGCCCTGGGTGCTACCGGCAAGCCGTACATCGTCAGTTTTGTTGTTCGCCCTGAAGGCACGCTTCTTAGCGGTACGCCTCTGAAGGACACCATCGCTGCCATCGATGCCGCAGTCAGCTCAAGGCCGCTGGCCTATCTGGTCAATTGCACTCATGCCTCTTTATTCAGAGCCGCCCTTCTGCATGAAGTCAATTCATCTTCACTCGTCAGGGAGCGGGTCGCTGGCCTACTGGCCAATACGGCGGCGCTCAATCCTGAAGAATTGGACAACAGCGTCGATCTGGTGGCGGAAGCGCCTGAAACTTTCGGCCAATCCGTGGCCGGCCTGCACGGGGAACTCGGCATGAAGATTCTGGGGGGATGTTGCGGAACTGACGACCGGCATATCCGTTGTCTCGCAATGCGGCTTGCCTCGGGCTGAACGGACGAAATAAACCCTTTGTGACTTACAAAGTATGAGGAGACGGTGTCAAACGGACTGTTACCCAAATTGAATAGATTATAGCCAGGATTTCGCTGCGCTAAGAATTCTCACAAATGGGGTGCAATGCCGCTTCAGGCAATCTACTCAATGTCGAGAGGCTTTTAACCCCATTAGTATGCTAAAATCATTCACCCAGAGGTAAAAAAATGCTGGAAATGATGGATATTGGAATTGAGAAGGCCGTTGCCTGTGGTTTGGGAGGAAAGAGCACAGAGGAGGGGATGATGCCGGCTCTTTCCGCTATGTTTTATCCGGAGACTTTTTTGAAAAATAAACCGGGTCTTTTATTCCTAAAAACCCTTATAGTTAGCGGCGTTGCGCTGACTGCGTTTGCGGCAAATTCAGTGGTGTGCCGACTGGCATTGGGCGAAAAAACCATTGATACATCCAGTTTCTCCGTGATACATTTGTTATCCGGCGCCGTGGTTCTTTGGGCAATCTTAAAGATCACCCGCTATAAAAACAGCTCACCCGCTAAAGGCAGCTGGCGGGCCAGTTGAAGTAAAACAAAAAAACATTGCAGACAGGTGACCGCTGAACGAAATCGTTTGTGACCATGGGGCCACAACTCCAAATAAATTCAGGACAAAGACGTGAACAGACGTCCGAACCATTGATAAAAAAATGACCGAAGACATCTATACGTATGCGGTAAAATGCCGAACATGCCGCACCAAGTTCAAGGTGCAGCTTTTCGAGAGCCACGAGAAAAACCTGTTTCTGGTGGATAAAAAAGAATGGTATTGTGAAAAATGCAAAAAAGAATATTTCGGCAAGCAGACGGCAAAACTTGTCAAGGCACATCAGGCCATCGGATTTTCTGAACTTGAAGGCACCCGGAAAATGGTGTCATGGGGGGAGAAGATCCGGGGAGAGCTGATCAACAAGGTCGATTATCTGAGAAAAAGCCTCAAGTTTGAAAATGATGATCAACAGGAACTGTTTGAAAAGGCTTTTGACATGTTTTTCAAGGAATGGCAGGAAAAAACTGGGGCAAAATGGTGGATAGACCACCGAAAAATGACGGTCCGGGATATCTCAAAAAGGGTAGAGGAGATATCTGAATCGATCAAGGGAAAATAGGGTGACAGTTTGGTTTGGACGGTTTCAATACCGACTCCGGCAAAAGAGATGCAGCCCCTTATCGACAAAAGCCTTGCAGAGGTGGGTGCTGTTCAGGCAATTGTGTTTTAACGGCAACAGCGCGCCATCAAATATCGAGAAGAGGTTATGGACCAACGAAAAACGGATTTAAAATTGTTGGGAAAAATACAGGTTAATGCGCCATTTTTGGATCTCAAAAATAGATATTTTCCCATGTTCCTGGAATACGGAATGAACCCTGAAATTGGAATAGATGCCGAGGCTCTGGACACGACATCTGCCAAGGAGTTTGAGCAGGTGGCTGAAATTCTCAAAGCAAATAACCGTAAAATAACCTTGCACGGTCCTTTTATGGATCTGGTCCCCGGCGGGCTCGATCCGATACTGTTGACGGCAACACGGAAAAGATTGGCGCGTTTTTTTGAAATAATCCCTATTTTTGAACCGGCGAATGTGGTCTGCCATACCGGTTACGATCCGTGTCATTATCGAGAGCTTTGGACAGAATGGCTGTCATTCAGTGTCGCCACATGGAAACCCTATGTGGCGCATGCAGAACGTTTCGGATTTAAACTGTTGCTGGAAAATGTTTACGAGAAAAGTCCCGAAGTGCATTCCGCCCTTTTCGAGGCGATTCCATCCGATTTTTTCGGGATTTGTTTGGATGTGGGGCACCACAATGTTTTCGCCAATGGGCCCCTCAAAAAATGGATCGACACTTTCAATGAGAAAATAATGGAAGTTCACCTCCACGATAATGACGGAGAAAAAGATGCCCAT
>JAQBBE010000205.1:0-33240 GCA_032126435.1 Desulfobacterales bacterium
AGAGATGGTCATGCCGGGAGACAATATAACGATTACGGCGGAGTTGATAACGCCCATAGCGATGGAAAAAGAACTCAGGTTTGCCATCAGAGAAGGCGGCCGGACGGTTGGCGCCGGTGTGGTGAGCGAGATTATTGAGTAAAGAGAAAAAAATATGACGAATACTAAAATCAGGATCAGGCTCAAAGCATACGATCATAAGCTTCTGGATCAGTCTGTTGCGGATATTGTTGATACGGCCAATAAAACCGGAGCAAAAGTGGTCGGGCCGATACCGCTTCCGACACGAATCAATAAGTATTGTGTTCTGCGATCCCCTCATGTCGACAAGAAATCTCGCGAACAGTTTGAAATCAGAACACATAAACGGCTGCTCGATATTCTGGAACCGACCCAACAAACCGTGGATGCTTTGATGAAACTGGATCTTTCTCCCGGGGTAGATGTGGAGATTAAGCTGTAGCATTTAATGCGGTCGTTTCGTAAGCGCTGCAAAGGGACAGAATAAAGGTAATGAGTAAAGGATTGATAGGTAAAAAAATTGGGATGATGGGGTTGTTCACCCCTGAAGGTCAACACATACCGGTAACGGTTGTTCAGGTGGGCCCGTGTTCGGTAACCCAGATAAAGACGATCGATACGGATGGATATAATGCACTTCAACTTGGGTTTGGCGAGAAAAAGAAATCTCGTGTTAACAAGCCGATGGAAGGACATTTGAAAAAGAGCGGAGAAACACGTTTTGGATTTCTGCGTGAAATTCGTGTGGATAATCCAGCTGAATACAGCCTCGGCCAGGCGATTAAACCGGACATTTTTGAGATTGGGGAACGTGTTGATGTCACCGGCGTCACCAAAGGGAGAGGGTTTTCCGGTGTCATTAAACGGCACGGGTTCCATGGCGGTAAAAAGACTCACGGCAGTCACAGCCACAGAATCCCAGGCTCCATCGGTTGTAGTGCCTGGCCTGCAAGGGTGACTAAAGGCAAAAAAATGCCGGGCCAATATGGAAATGAGCGTAAAACGGTTCGAAACTTGGAAATTGTCGACATCAGACCTGAAGAGAATATTATGCTGATAAAAGGTGCAATTCCTGGATCGGGCTTGGGCATTATTGAGATCAAAAAACCAAAATTCGCAGAATAAGAATTTTGTTAATCTTTAAAATTATAATTTTTTGAGACGTAATTATGGCTCTTGTAGATGTTCTTAATCGTAAAGCAGAAAAAGTTTCACAGGCTGAACTTCCAGATACTATTTTCAGCATACCCGTTAAATCGAATGTGTTGCATGAAGTTGTAACCATGCAGCTCGCAAATAGACGTTCAGGGTCAGCATCTGTAAAACATCGCAGCGATGTTAAGGGGAGTGGAAGAAAACTTTATAGACAGAAAGGGACCGGCCGTGCGCGTCGCGGTGATGCCAAGTCACCGCTTTTAAGGGGCGGCGGTTCAGTGTTTGGTCCTGATCCCAGGTCGTATTCCTATAAGGTTCCGAAAAAGATAAAACGGCTGGCCATTAAGATGGCCTTGAGCAGCAAGCTGAAGGAAGACAACCTTGTGGTGCTCGACGAACTTGATCTCGACAGGATTAAAACCAAGGATTTCCTCGAGGTTATGGATGCCTTGAACACTCAAAATGCTTTGATTATCACCGAAAAAACGAACGAACACCTGGTGCTGTCTGCCAGAAATGTTCCGAGCATAAAGGTTTTAAAAGTAGAAGGAATGAACGTATATGACATTCTTAAACATAAGAATGTGGTGTTGCTCGAGTCTTCGCTAAAGTCTATTGAAGGGAGGCTGGTTGGATGATTCCGTTCGATTTAATAAGACGTCCCTTGATCACTGAAAAGACAAACATTCAAAAAGAGAGTTATAACCAGATTACGTTTGAAGTCGATCGCAATTCCAATCGGGTTGAGATTAAAAGGGCGATTCAAGACATTTTCAACGTAAGGGTCGCCAGTGTAAATACCATTCAGATTAAGGGAAAGACCAAGCAGAGGGGTCGGATTACCGGAAAACGTAGAGACTGGAAGAAAGCAATTGTCAAATTGATGCCCGGTGAGCGTATCGATTTTTTTGATGGAGTTTAAAGGGGTAAAGAATGGCTGTAAAAAGAGTTAACCCGACTTCCCCTGGGAGGCGTGCTCAATCGTATTCAACATTTGATGAAATCACAAGTGCCACCCCTGAACAAAGCCTGTTAAAAGTCCTCAAGAAAAAAGGCGGCCGTAATGTTCATGGCCGCATCACATGCAGGCACCGCGGGGGCGGGAATAAACGGCACTACCGGATTATCGATTTTAAACGGGACAAAACCGGAATTTCGGCCAAAGTCGCCGCCATAGAGTATGATCCAAATCGATCCGCGAGAATTGCGCTCCTCCATTATGTCGATGGTGAGAAGAGATACATACTGGCGCCGGTTAATCTTCGGGTGGGCGATACGGTGCTTTCAGGACCCGATGCAGATATAAAACCTGGGAATGCGCTTCCGCTGAGCAATATTCCGCTGGGAACACATATTCACAACATTGAGTTGCGGATCGGAAAAGGCGGACAGATTGTCAGAAGCGCCGGAACATACGCCCAGTTGATGGCAAAGGAAGATCGTTATGCGCTCATAAAGCTTCCATCCAGCGAAGTTCGGATGGTTCTTTTGAATTGCAAGGCGACCATCGGTCAGCTTGGCAACGTGATTCATGAAAATATATCGCTCGGAAAAGCGGGTCGTAAGCGTTGGCTCGGGAGACGTCCCAAGGTGAGAGGTGTCGCCATGAATCCGGTTGACCATCCAATGGGCGGGGGTGAAGGCAGATCCTCGGGCGGGCGACATCCATGCAGCCCGTGGGGCATGCCGTCAAAGGGCTTTAAAACCCGGAAAAAAAGGAAAAGCAGTCGCTATATCGTCAAAAAGCGTACCAAGAAATAGCAGGGAGTAGTTTATGCCACGATCGTTGAAAAAAGGTCCGTTTGTTGAAGAAAAGTTATTACGTAAAGTGCATATCGCTCAGGAAACCCGGAGCAACCGAGTTGTCAAGACGTGGTCGAGAAGATCGACAATTGTTCCTGAGATGGTGGGAATTACACTGGCGGTTCATAATGGGAAAAAGTTTGTTCCGGTATTTGTTACCGAAGACATGGTTGGGCACAAACTGGGTGAATTCTCACCGACCCGCACTTATTATGGTCATGCTGCTGATAAAAAATCAAGGTTGAAGCGTTAAGGTTGGCAGAAAAGGAACTGTTTGTAATGGAAGTCAGAGCTATAACGAAATATGTGCGTATTTCTCCTCAGAAGGTTCGTATGATCGTTGGTGCTGTTAAGGGGAAGCCGGTAGAAGCGGGCCTGGAAATACTCAAATTCATGCCGCAAAAGGCGGCATCGATTGTTGAAAAAACAATCAAAAGTGCTGTGGCGAATGCAAATCAATATCCGGATATCGATCTGGATTCAATAGTTATCCGTAATATAACCGCAGATCAGGGACCCACATTGAAACGTTTCAGAGCAAGGGCGCGCGGCAGGGGTACACGTATTTTAAAGAGAACCGCTCATATTACGGTTATTTTGTCTGAGGATTAGATCTAAAAGGGAGGTAAAAGCTTGGGCCAGAAAGTAAATCCTGTTGGATTAAGGCTGGGTATTGTTAAGACCTGGGAATCACGGTGGTATGCCGGAAAGCAATATTCAAATTATATTCTGGAAGATTATAATATCCGCAAATTTTTGAAGAAGAGACTCTACCACGCAGGCATTTCCAGGGTTGAAATCGAAAGATCGTCCAAGCGTGTCAGGCTTCGGGTTTTTACATCCAGGCCCGGGATTGTGATCGGAAAGAAAGGCGCTGAAATAGCATTGCTCAAGAAAGAGCTTGAAAAAATCATTTCTCATGAAGTCATTATCGATATTCAGGAGGTTAGAAAACCCGAGATTGATGCCCAGCTTGTGGCTGAAAATATTGCGCTTCAGATTGAACGGCGGGTTGCATTCCGGCGAGCCATGAAGCGTGGCATTTCATCTGCCATGCGGTTTGGCGCAGAGGGTATAAAGATTATATGTTCAGGCCGACTGGGCGGTGCGGAGATGGCAAGGACAGAACAGTACAGAGAAGGCCGAATACCGTTACATACCTTAAGGGCCGATATCGACTACGGTTTCATAGAAGCACACACAACATACGGCCTTATCGGTGTAAAGGTGTTTATTTTTAAAGGTGAGATTTTAAAAAAAGATAAGGTGCCGGTCAGATAGATCCCATAGGAACTTCCTATTATAAACGGCGAAGCCATACGACCGCCTCGTGAGCGAGGGCGTTGCCGGCAGGTGTTTTACAGGATCGCGAAGCGATTTGATAATTTGTACATAACCATGAAGTATTGGAGATAGAGGACATGCTTAGTCCCAAGAAGGTAAAATATCGAAAACAGCAAAAAGGCAAAATGAGGGGCACTGCATATCGAGGGTGTAATCTCGATTTCGGCGAATTTGGTTTGCAGGCAATAGAATGCGGTAAAATCAGTTCAAAACAGATTGAGGCCGCGCGTATCGCCATGACACGGCATGTCAAAAGAGGCGGTAAGTTGTGGATAAGGATATTTCCTGATAAGCCTTTTACAAAAAAACCTGCTGAAGTCAGGATGGGAAAAGGAAAGGGATCTCCCGAGGGATGGGTTGCGGTCATTCGTCCCGGTAGAGTACTTTATGAGATGGAGGGTGTTCCCAGAGAACTGGCAAAAGAAGCACTTCGGCTTGCTTCACATAAGCTTTCTGTAAAAACAAGGTTCATAGAGAGAGGTGTTTTGTAATGAAAGCGAGCGAGATTAGAGCGCTGAGTGCCGAAGAAATGCGGCGAAAAGTAGATGATCTTAAACAGGAATTGTTTAATCTACGCTTTCAGCATGAAACCGGACAGCTTGAAAATCCCCAAAAAATGAAGCAGACCAAGCGTGACATCGCCAGGTTCAAAACCATAATAAAGCAACCTGAATTGGGTAAAAAGGCAGAATAGTTGTTGCTATGAAAAAAACGTTAATAAAAAGACAAATAATTGGGACAGTAGTCAGCGACAAGATGGACAAGACCGTCATCGTATTGGTTGAGCGGCTCGTTAAACACAGATTTTATAAGAAATATATCAGGAGGCGTTCCAAGTTCGCCGTTCATGATGAAAACAATGCTTGCCGAGCCGGAGATAAAATTTTAATAATTCAGTCAAGACCGCTGAGTAAAACCAAGCGGTGGCGCATAAGCAAGGTCGTCGAAAAAGCTGTTTGATTGCTATCGTACGGCAAAAAGTCGGAAATCCTGCTTTTTGCCAACGTTTCATTTAGGTTTTAATAATAAGTGTCTGTTAAATATCCCCGAAAATAGACCTTTAAAGCCGAAGACACGAGGGGTCCGATTTATTTCGTATATATAAGGAAAGTTAAAAAGATGATTCAGGCGGAAACACGATTAACCGTGGCAGACAATTCAGGCGCCAAGGTGCTGTATTGCATAAAAGTTCTTGGCGGTTCCCGAAGGCGATATGCAAGTATTGGCGACATCATCGTCGTATCTGTTAAGGAAGCGATACCGAATACCAAGGTCAAAAAAGGCGATGTACTCAAGGCTGTTGTGGTTCGGACGAAAAAGGAAATCCGAAGACCGGATGGATCCTTCATACGATTCGATGATAATTCGGCGGTTTTAATTACACAAAACAGGGAACCTATCGGAACCCGCATATTTGGTCCGGTGGCCAGAGAACTTCGAGCCAAAAGATTTATGAAAATTATATCGTTGGCTCCAGAGGTGTTATAGTCCTGCGATTTTACAGCCTGTGGAGAGTTGATTCATGTTAAATAATAAATGTCACATAAAAAAAGACGACAAAGTCAAAGTTACCGGCGGTAAAGATAAAGGTAAAGTCGGTAAAGTTCTGGGTATAAAAAGAAAGAGCAGCCGGATTATTGTTGAAAATATCAACATGGCAAAAAGACACACCAGACCCAGTGCAAAGCACAGACAGGGCGGAATTATTGAGAGCGAGGCTCCAATCCATTGGTCCAACGTTATGTTGCTGTGTAATAAGTGTGTTACCTCCGGTCGCATAAAAATGAAGCGTCTCGAAGATGGAAAAAAAATTCGTGTCTGCAGGAAATGCAATGAGATCATAGATTCTTAGGATCGCGTGCCGGAGGAATTGGATGTTACAGTTAAAAGAATATTATCATAAAGAAGTTGTCCCCAGACTCTTCGAAACCTTTAAGTACAAGAACATCATGCAGGTTCCAAAACTTGACAAGGTGGTATTGAATGTGGGCCTTGGCGAAGCGATTCATAATATCAAACTCCTTGATTCAGCAGTAGAGGAGCTTAAAATAATTGCAGGCCAGCATCCGGTGGTTACCCGTGCCAAGAAATCAATCGCAGCGTTTAAGCTGAGGGAAGGAATGCCCATAGGGTGCATGGTGACCCTTCGCCACAAACACATGTATGATTTTTTTTATAAATTGGTAAATATCGCGTTGCCCCGTGTTCGTGACTTTAGAGGTCTATCCGGGAAAGCCCTTGATGGTCACGGCAATTATAGCCTTGGGGTTAAAGAGCAGATTATATTCCCTGAAATCGATTACGATAAAATAGATAAAATTAAAGGTCTTAACATATCCATCGTTACGACTGCAAAGACCGATGAAGAAGGGAAAGAACTCCTGCGACTATTGGGCATGCCGTTTCGTAATTGAACAATGAAAAATGAAGAATAAAGGATGTGTGTCGAAGGTTGAAGCTTTTACAAGCGTTCAATCTTCAGCTTAAGGGGAGGAAGATTTGGCAAAAAAATCGCTTAGAATTAAAGCAATACGAAAACCCAAGTTCAAGGTGAGACAATACAACCGCTGTCCCATTTGCGGGAGGCCCAGAGGATTTTTAAGGAAATTTGGAACTTGTCGTATTTGTTTCCGGAATCTTGCTTCCCACGGTAAGCTTCCCGGTGTCACGAAATCCAGCTGGTAATCGATCGGGTTGATATTAAAAAACTAACTGTATCATTAAGTTGTAAGGATTTTTTAAAGCGTTAATTTAAATAGCGGAGAAGACTATGGCAATGAGTGATCCAATTGCGGACCTGCTGACCCGAATTCGGAACGCAGGAAAGGCAAAATTTAACAGCGTCGATATTCCAGGGTCAAAAATAAAAATTGAATTGGCCAGAGTATTAAAAGATGAAGGGTTTATCAGAAATTATAAATTCATCAAAGATAAGAAGCAGGGCATATTGCGTATTTATCTTAAGTATGACCAGAGAGACATCCACGCGATTTTTGGTCTTATCCGTGTTAGTAAGCCGAGTCGACGTGTTTATGCCAAAAGCAAGGATGTAAAGCAGGTTCTGAACGGTACGGGGGTTGCTATTTTATCGACATCAAAAGGGATAATGACGGATAAAAAAGCCAGGGCTGCAAATGTAGGGGGAGAGATTCTCTGCAATATTTGGTAAAAAGGAGTAATGAATGTCCAGAGTAGGTAAAACACCCATACCCATACCTGAAAAGACGAAGATCACCTATAAAGACAGAGTAATTACTGTCCAGGGCGAAAAGGGCACCCTTGAAAGAACCGTCCATCCTGCAGTGGATCTAAAGATAGAAGACGGGATGATTCGTGTGATCACTCTTAAAGATGATCGGACCAGTCAGGCTTTTCGCGGACTGATCCGCAGTCTGGTGGCTAACATGGTTACCGGCGTGAGCCAAGGATTTGAAAGGATACTGGAAATAAACGGTATCGGCTATCGGGCTGCCCTGAGTGGCAATCATATCGAATTTAATCTCGGATACTCACATCCGATTAAATTCGATCTTCCCGAAGGCATCTCAGCATCCATTGACAAAAAAAATGTTATAAAACTCACCGGTATCGATAAAGAACTGTTGGGTCATACCGCTGCATCTATTCGGAGATTGAGACCTCCCGAATGCTATAAGGGCAAGGGAATAAAATATGCCGAAGAGTATATTCAGCGGAAAGCCGGAAAGTCAGGAACTAAAGCAGCATAAGGTTAAAGAATATGGGATCTTTGAATTCAAAAAAAAGAGCACGTTTAAAGAGAAAAAAGAGAATCAGAAAGAATCTTGTCGGTACACCGGAACGGCCGAGACTGAGTGTTTTCCGAAGCGCAAAACATATTTATGCCCAGGTCATTGATGACACCCATGGACAAACTATGGTGGCGGCGTCAAGTATGGATAAATCCGTAAAGGAACAGCCGGTATTTGAAAACAAAATTGCTGTGGCAGGATTTGTTGGGAAACTCTTGGGAGAAAGGGCTATAAAAAAGGGTATCCGTCAAGTTGTTTTTGACCGAAATGGTTTTTTATATCACGGACGGGTTAAAGCTGTTTCTGAGAGTGCACGTGAGGCAGGACTGGACTTTTAAGGGGTTGGCATATTAAATTTAATTGCAGATCACAAAGATTAAGTAACTTATTGTGACAGGGTAAAATCTTAATTTGAGTCATTCACGGTGAAGGAGGCAGATTTTTGTTCAAACAGGATAAAGGCGAAAATCAATTAATCGATAAGGTCGTTTTCATTAACCGGGTTTCAAAAGTTGTCAAGGGAGGACGCCGTTTCAGCTTTAGTGCAATCGTGGTGGTTGGTGATGGCGAAGGAAGTGTCGGCCAAGGGCTTGGAAAAGCCGGAGAGGTGCCCGAAGCGATCCGTAAAGGTATTGAAAAAGCTAAGAAAAACATGGTGAAATTCCCCTTAATCGACGGAACAATACCTTATGTGGTTATCGGAAAGTACGGTGCCGGACGTGTTCTGTTAAAACCTGCCTCCCAAGGAACCGGTCTTATTGCAGGCGGCGCTGTTCGAGCGGTGCTTGAAGCAGCGGGAGTCCAGAATATTCTTACAAAGTGTATGGGTTCACATAATCCTCACAATGTGGTTAAGGCAACCATTGAAGGACTCTGTCGATTGCAGAGCCGTGAACAGGTGGCTGCAAGACGCGGTATAGGGGTGGAAGACCTCTAGAATTAAAGATTAAGAATGACCCATGATGATTAGAAATGGAAAAATCCAGGGGAATCTTCGGTCATCAGCTATTGTTAAACCATAAGGGATGATAAATGAGTGGAGTATTAAGGGTAACGCTTGTTAAAAGCATGATTGGAAGGCCTGAAAAGCATCGGAGAGTATTGCGAGGCATGGGACTGACAAAACTTAACAGAACCGTTGAACTTAAAGATACGCCTTCAATCCGAGGGATGGTCAACACGGTATCACATCTGGTGAAATTTGAGGAAAAAATAGATGAAGCTAAGTGAGTTGTCACCTCCTGACGGATCACGCAGGGCGAGAAAACGTGTGGGACGCGGGGTAGGTTCAGGTAGCGGTAAAACAGCCGGCAGGGGTTCAAAGGGGCACAATAGCCGCAGCGGCGGCGGCGTAAGACCCGGCTTTGAAGGTGGACAAATGCCGATTCATCGCCGACTGCCCAAACGCGGTTTCACCAATATTTTTAAACAGAAAATATCTGTAATTAATATTCGTGACCTTTCAATATTTGAAAGCGGGAGCACTGTGGATGAGGCCGAACTTGTACGGATCGGTCTCGTTAAAGGTCCAAGGGACGGCATTAAACTTCTTGGACACGGCGAGATAAAAATTCCGCTTACAATTAAGGTGAACGGAGTCAGTAAAAGCGCCAGGGAAAAAATAATCGCTGCTGGCGGAAACGTAGAGGTTCTTTAATATGCTTGGCGGTGGGTTCGGCAATATATTCAAAATACCTGAACTCAAAAAAAGGATTATCTATACGTTAGCGCTACTTATCGTCTATCGTATTGGTGTGCATGTTCCGACTCCGGGCATAGATGCTGTGGCACTGGCCTCATTTTTTGCCCGGGCAAAAGGGACGCTGCTCGGTCTTTTTGATATGTTTTCGGGCGGCGCCTTAGAGAGGCTTTCTGTTTTTGCGCTCGGGATTATGCCCTATATTAGTGCGTCGATTATTCTTCAACTTTTGACTGTGACCATTCCCCATCTGGAACGTTTGTCAAAGGAAGGCGAGCAAGGGCGTAAAAAGATTACGCAGTATACACGGTACGGTACGATTTTGCTCAGTGTAATCCAGGGATTCGGTATTAGTGTCGGTCTTGAGAAAATGATGTCTCCCGGCGGTGCGGCAGTGGTTATTGATCCCGGCTGGGGATTCAGGCTCATGACCGTGATGACCCTGACGGCGGGGACGGCGTTTATTATGTGGCTGGGTGAACAGATAACCGAACGCGGAATTGGCAACGGTATTTCCTTGATTATATTCGCAGGTATTATTGCTCGGATGCCGGCTGCAATCGGAAATACATTCCGTCTACTTTCAACCGGTGAAATGGGGCTATTTGTCATCATAATTATAACTATTCTGATGACACTTGTTGTGGCCTTTATCATATATGTGGAAACGGGTCAACGTCGGATAACCGTTCAATATGCCAAAAGGGTTGTCGGCCGCAAAATGTATGGCGGCCAGAGCACCCATTTACCGTTAAAGGTCAATACATCCGGCGTGATACCACCGATATTCGCTTCATCAATCATCATGTTCCCGGCAACGTTGGCCAGTTTTATAGCGATTCCGTGGATACAGAACATTGCATCGGCCATGACACCGGGTAATATCGTATATGAAACTTTATATGTCGGCTTTATATTCTTTTTCTGCTACTTTTATACCGCCGTCACCTTTAATCCGGTGGATGTTGCAGATAATATGAAAAAACAAGGCGGATATATTCCAGGTATCCGTCCGGGCAAACGTACGGCAGACTATATAGACAGGGTTCTTACCCGTATTACTTTAGGTGGTGCCATATATGTTTCTGCAGTATGCGTACTTCCATCTATTCTGATGACAAAATTTAATGTTCCTTTTTATTTTGGCGGTACTGCCCTTTTAATCGTTGTTGGGGTTGCTATCGATACCATTCAGCAAATAGAATCTCACATGCTGACCCGTCACTACGAAGGATTCTTAAAGAAAGGCGGGGCTAAAATAAAAGGAAGATTCTAGTCGTCCTATCAAACAGGCGTCGGGGGAAGATATGCCAAAAGAAGAAGCGATTAAGGTTGAAGGTACCGTGCTCGAAACATTACCCAATGCAATGTTCAAAGTGGAATTGGAAAATAAGCATCAGGTACTTGCGCATATTTCCGGAAAGATGCGCATGCATTTTATTAAAATTCTGCCAGGAGATAAAGTTACGGTTGAACTCTCTCCATATGATCTGACTCGTGGAAGAATAACATACAGATCGAAGTAAGGTGGTGATTGATGGTGGACGATAGGTGTAACGGTAATGGTTTAAACTCGGTACACAGTAACCATCGCCCATTGTCTACTTCCCTAGTGAAGGAGAAATGTGAATGAAAGTCAGGGCATCGGTTAAGAAAATGTGTGCCAAGTGTAAAATCGTCCGCAGAAAAGGAGTTGTCAGAGTCATCTGCGAGAATAAACGCCACAAACAGAGACAAGGTTAAAAGGAGGATAAGCTTTGGCAAGAATCGCGGGAGTAGATTTGCCTAGACGGAAACGGGTCGAGGTAGGGCTGACATATATTTATGGTATAGGTCCGAGCATATCAAGGCGTATACTCCAAAAACTCGATATTGATCCGAATACAAAGACAGATGATTTGTCTGAGACTGAGGTCAATAGTATTCGCAAGGTGATTGACAGCGAATATAAAGTTGAAGGTGAACTTCGCACTGAAATTTCCATGAATATTAAAAGGTTGATGGATCTCGGATCTTACCGTGGACTTCGCCATCGAAAGTCACTTCCCGTGCGTGGGCAGCGGACAAGTACCAATGCAAGAACGCGAAAAGGACCCAAAAGATCTGCAGTTAAAAAGAAAGGTGGCGTTGGAAAAAAATAAAAAGGATATCCGGTTGTTGTTCGATATTTGATTGCCGACGAATGAATAACGGATAACGAATTTATAGGCAGGAGCATAATACATGGCGAAAAAAATCCGTACAAAAAAGAAAGAAAAAAAGAATATACACAGCGGCGTCGTACATATTCAATCGACGTTTAACAATACCATCGTTACAATTACCGACCCTGCCGGTAATGTTGTTGCCTGGTCAAGCGCAGGGGTCCAGGGCTTTAAGGGATCGCGTAAGAGCACACCCTTTGCTGCTCAACTTGCAGCGGAGGATGCCGTAAAGAAAGCCATGGAGCACGGGATGAAAAATGTTGAAGTGTATGTCAAGGGCCCTGGCGCAGGTCGGGAGTCCGCGCTTCGATCTCTTCAGGCTGCAGGGTTAAATGTTTCCGTGATTAAAGATGTTACACCCATACCGCATAATGGTTGTCGACCACCCAAACGACGCAGAGTTTAAAATAATCGAAAATCGAAGATTTTTTGACGGTTTAATTCCATAGAAGGCGGATCAATTGAAAATGGTCAATCTTCAATATAAAGGGGGAACGCTTGGCTCGATATACAGGTTCAGTATGCCGGCTATGCCGACGGGAAAATTTAAAATTGTTTCTTAAAGGAGATCGCTGTTATTCGGATAAATGCGCTTTTGACCGACGGGGTTACCCGCCCGGACAGCACGGGCAACGTCGTGGAAGAAAGATTTCTGATTACGGGATTCAGCTCCGGGAAAAACAGAAGGTTAAACGGATGTACGGTCTTTCGGAAAAACAGTTCCATCTGTTTTTTCAAAGGGCGGACAATCAAAAAGGCATCACCGGAACAAATCTTTTGGTAATGATAGAGCGCAGGCTCGACAATGTTGTTTATCGTATGGGCTTTGTGAATTCTCGCACTCAAGGGCGTCATTTTGTAAGGCACAATCACTTTCTCGTTAATGGGAAAACAGTCAATATTCCGTCGTATCTCGTTAAAATTGGCGATGTGGTTGAAGTGCGGGAAAAAAGTCGCAAGATTCAGGCGCTGGAAGATGCACTCGATGCTGTGGTGCGAAGAGGCATTCCGCAATGGCTGGATCTGGAAAAAGAGAACCTGAAAGGTATTGTTAAGGGGTTTCCCTCCCGTGAAGATCTAACAGTACCGATGCAGGAACAACTCATCGTGGAACTCTATTCCAAATAACCGAGATACGGGATATGAGTTGTGGCGTACGTGATGATCGAACGTCTGTATCTCATCCCGCACATCCTTAATAATCCGCTGAAAAATGGAGATATAATAATGGCGTCAAATGAACTTATGTACATGAACTGGCGTGAGATGATAACGCCAGAAAAAGTTCAGGTAACCAGTAAGCCGACGTACGGCAAGTTCGTTTGTGAACCCCTTGAAAGGGGGTTTGGAATCACAATTGGAAATTCTTTAAGAAGGATAATTCTATCGTCTCTTTACGGAGCAGCTATCATATCTGTAAAGTTTGACGAAGTGATGCACGAATTCAGTGTTATCCCAGGTATATATGAAGACGTATCCGAGATTATCCTTAACTTAAAGGAGGTGCGATTTAGACTTTCCGACCCTGAACCGAAAACAGTTCGCATTGATGCAGAAGAAGAACGTGAAATTACCGCCGCTGATATTATCAGCGATGACGGAAGGTGTGAAGTGCTGAATCCAGAACAGCACATCGCGACCCTTTCATCTGAATCAAAATTGAAAATGACCATGACCGTCAAGGTTGGAAAAGCGTATTCATTGTCTGAAGCAAACAAAGATGAAGACGCGCCTCTGGGTACCATCCCCATCGATGCCGTTTTTTCACCGATTAAACGCGTTACCTACGTGGTGGACAATGCCCGTGTCGGTCAGAGAACAGACTACGATAAACTGACCTTGGAGGTTTGGACCGACGGAAGTATCCTGCCTGAAGACGCAGTGTCCTATGCTGCCAAAATTTTAAAAGAACAGATGACGATCTTCATCAATTTTGATGAACTTTTTGAGCCGGAACCTGTGGAAAAGACCGAGGAGATAGAGAAGCCCAAGTTAAATGAAAATCTTTATAGAAGTGTTGAAGAACTGGAGCTTTCCGTGCGCAGTGCCAACTGCCTAAAGAACGCAAATATTGTAAAAATTTATCAACTGGTCAGCAAAACCGAGGCGGAAATGCTCAAAACCAAAAACTTTGGTAGAAAGTCTTTGAATGAGATTAAGGAAGTCTTAAGTGAAATGGACCTGTCTCTCGGAATGAAGCTGGAAGGTTTTGAGTTGCCTAAGGAAGATATAGAGGAAGGAGAATAATTAATCCATGAGACATCGAAAAGCCGGCGTAAAATTAAACCGGACGAGCAGCCATAGAGATGCCATGTTTAGAAATATGGTGACGTCGCTCTTCAAACATGAACGCATTCGTACGACTGATGTTAAAGCCAAGGAATTAAGACGCTGGGCAGATAATTTGATAACTCTGGCGAAACGAGGAGATGTTCATGCAAGGCGCCAGGCACTTTCAATTATGCGGGAAAAGGACGTTGTTCATAAACTTTTTGCAGAAGCTGCCGAGCGTTATGGGTCCGAATCCGGTGGGTATACCCGGATCGTCAAACTTGGAAGACGACCGGGTGATGCCGCGCCGATTTCCTTGATTGAGCTGATCTTTTCCGAAGATGATAAAAAGAAGAAGAAAACCAAAAAGAAGAAAAAGGTCAAAGCCGCTGTAGAGAAAAAACAGGTTGCCGAGAAAAAAGAAGTTAAAAAAACGGCAGCTGCTGAAGAAAAGATCAGCGTAGAAGAAGCGGTTAAAGAGGAGAAGGAAGATATCGCGTTAAAAGAAGATACGTCCGAAGACAAGGCGGTGGTTTTAGAACCTGATGTGTCTGCCGAAGGCGCAGCCGTAAAGCCTGAAGAGAAGGCCGCGAAACCGGTGGTGCCGGAAGTGACTGAAAAATCTGAACCTGAATCTGAAAAAACCGAAGATAAAAAGGAAGACATCGGATCAAAAGAATAAATCCGAATGGATGGTCTCATCCCATGATCCTTTAAAAAGCCTTGTCTGAAAAGACAGGGCTTTTTTTTCGGGTGTTTAGAACAGGGTGTCGATTTAACTCCATTGGTAATAAAAGACCGTTCCGCATGAGGAGAAAACATGTCTGCAGTCCGATCCAGCATAAAGAAAATAGATTATGATGTTATCATTATCGGTGGCGGTCCCGCCGGACTCTTTGCCGCTCATTACCTGTGCGAGCACTCTGACCTGAATGTTCTTATTGTCGATAAAGGAAAAGGTCCCCTGAAACGCAAATGCCCGATCAGTGAAAACCACAAATGTATGAAATGTAAGCCCTGTAATATCCTGTGCGGTATCGGAGGCGCAGGTCTGTTCTCTGACGGTAAGCTGAACTTCATCCATAAATTGGGCAAGACCGATTTAACTCAGTTTATGCCGGCCGGAAAAGCCCGGGAACTTATCCATGAGACGGAACAGATTTTCAACAGATTCGGCATGGACGGCCGGGTCTATCCCACCGATTTGGAAGAAGCCAATAATATTCGGAAACGGGCCAAGCGGTATGGGATCGACCTGCTGGTTATCAAACAGAAGCATCTGGGGAGTGAATGCTTGCCGGGCTACATCGCAGATATGGTCGATTACATCAAGTCCAAAGGGGTGACAATACACACGTCAGAGGAAGCAAAGGACGTTATTGTCGAAAACGGACGGGTGAAAGGGGTCGTGACCAACCGGAAAAAATATTCATCGAACAACATTATCCTGGCCCCGGGCCGCGTGGGCGCGGACTGGACCGGGAAACTGGCACAAAAATACGGGATCGGGCTCAGACAAAGAGGCATTGAGGTTGGGGTGCGTGTTGAAGTTCACAATGATATTATGCAGGATCTTTGCGACGTCATCTACGATCCCACTTTTTTTATTCAGACATCAAAATATGACGATCAGACCCGAACATTCTGCACCAATAAAGGGGGATTCGTTTCTTTAGAAAATTACACCAACTTTGTCTGTGTCAACGGGTATTCATATCGGCACAAAAAATCCGAGAATACCAACTTCGCATTTCTGTCCAAGGTGGTTCTGACGGAGCCGGTGACGGACAATCAAGCATACGGAGAGTCCATCGGCAGCCTGGCCACGCTGATCGGCGGCGGCAAGCCGATACTGCAGCGCTTCGGCGATCTCAAGCGCGGCAGGCGGAGTACATGGCACCGAGTTAAAAAAGGATATATCGAACCGACACTGACCAAGGTGGTCTGTGGTGATATCGCCATGGCCCTCCCCGAGAGAATTCTGACCAACATCATCGAAGGTCTGGATACGCTCAACCGAGTGGTTCCGGGTGTATCCAACGACGAAACATTGCTTTATGCACCTGAAATTAAATTTTTTGCAACCCAGGTCGATACCACGCCTGATCTTGAAACCCAGATCAAAGGGATGTACGTCGCCGGCGACGGGCCCGGTGTGGCGGGAAACATTGTCTCAGCCAGTGCCACCGGACTGATACCCGCCAAAGCCATTGTGGCAAAAACGAAAACTTAGCTGGGTCTTTTCTTGTCAGCTATCTGAATACCCGATCCACAAGCGCCGGGAATTGGCTCCGTACCGAATCGACCATGCCGGGATCAATTTCAGCGGTGATAATTTCTTCTTCCTCCCCCGCCTCGACCAGAACCTGTCCCAGAGGGTCGACCATCATGCTGTGGCCCGCAAAACGGGTGCCGACACTGGCGCTGGTGCTGGCGCAGTTGCAGGAGAAAAGATACGCTAGGTTCTCATGGGCTCTGGCCCTGTTAAACAACCGCCAGGCCTCCACGCGTGCAAGGGGCCAGGCGGATACGACTAAAAAAAATTTCGCGTTCTTATCGACCATTCTGCGAAATAACTCCGGAAACCGGAGATCATAGCAGGTCGAAAATCCGCTTTCTCCCCAAGGGGTATCCGTAACGACAACATCCTTGCCCGGGGTCAAAAGTTTGGCCTCTTCCGACATATAGCCGAAAAGATGGATCTTGCGATATTTCGCAACAACCTCACCGTTTGAGTTCAACAACATCGTCGTATTAAACAAATTATCGTTTTCTCTTTCGACAAAACTTCCCATCAAAATATGGCATTGCCGCTCACGCGCCTTTTCTTTGAATGCACTGACCGTTGGACCATCCACCGGTTCGCTGTCAGATTGATACCTGTCGAAAGAAAAAAAACCGCACGGCCATATTTCAGGCAGTAAAATCAGGTCGCTTTCAGGTGTTCGGTCCACCATATTCAGCGCGTGTTCAAGGTTATTCTGTTTGGACTGATCGACAATTCCCAGTTGGATGCTCGATACTTTCATATTCGACCCTCTGATATTAAAAGTGTTAAACCCTATTAATCTGCCTTCACTTCGGATCTGGGGCATCTTCGACTTTCGCTCAATCAAGATATTAACATTGCAATTGCGAATTTTCAAATTGTTCTCATAAACTTATTGCTCATTTATTGTTTTGTCGATAGTTTTTCACCCTTAAAGTCATTGTATTGGGTTGCAGGGAATCCCAATTTTGTTTATGCTCGATTCGGATCATGGTAGATTTTTTAATGTATCCAGCGTAAGGGGCTGACGGTTCCGCAAAGGAGAATAAAATGATTATAGAACACCCCGGAAACGTGACCGAAAGAATCTTGCTCCTCGGTGAAAAAGCGTCATGTGTTTATCTTTTAAAGGGAAACAGCGAGTATGCCATCCTCGGCGGGGGAATGACCTACATCGTTCCCGATGTGATCCGGCAGCTGAAGGAATTTAATATAGAAGAGAAAAAGATAAAACAAATGGTGATACTTCATTCCCATTTTGACCACTGCGGGATCGTTCCTTTTTTCAAAAAGCGATGGCCGTGGATAAAAATAACAGCATCGGCCAGGGCAAAGGAACTTTTGGACAGGCCCAACGTCATCGAAAGTATTTCATCCTTAAATGAGATACTGCTGGCTGAACATGGACTCCAAGAACAGGCCGAAACTCTGGGACTGGGGTTTGGCAAAATAGATGTCGAAGATATTGTCGCAGAAGGAGACGTCATTTCTTGCGGTGATCTCTCCATGGAGGTGATTGAGACCCCGGGTCATTCTTCATGTTCCATTGCAGTCTATGTTCCTCAGGAGAAAGCCATGTTTGGGTCCGATGCCGGAGGCGTTCCATTTAAAGATAAGATTTTTACATCCGCCAATTCAAATTTTGACAAATACCAAGATAGTCTTGAGAAGTTGGCCGGATATGAAATCGACGTCTATCTGGCCGAGCACTTTGGCGCCAGGGCCGGTGACGACGGCCGGGTTTACCTGAAGCAAGCCATAAACGCCGCAAAGGAAACACGGGGTATTCTGGAAGCGTCTTATCGTAAAACCAAAGATATTCAAAAGAGCACCGAAGAGATAACCGACAGGTTTATGGAAGGGATGCCCGATGGCTTTATGCCGAGAGATATAATCGCAATGGTGATCGGTCAGATGTTGAAATATATTGCCGCGCAAAACCCGTGAAACATCCGGGCTGGATCCCCAACTTAAGATAACCGCTTTATTATGAATATTATCAATACAATAATTCCCATATTTTCGATAATCACCCTGGGATGGTTTGTCCGATTTAAAGGGTTTATTCCGCCGGAATTTTTAGGTCCGGCAAATCGTCTGGTCTATTACCTGGCAATCCCCGCCATGATTTTTCACGCCATCTCTAAAGCTTCCTTAAAGGCCAATTTCGACGTTACCGTTCTGTTCATTACGCTCCTGTCCGTTCTGATTGTCTTTGCAGTGGCCTGGTGCGTGGGCTTATTTTGGCGGATCCGGCAAGGGGCCCTGGGAACGTTTATTCAGGCCTCCTTTCATGGGAATCTGGGATATATCGGTCTTGCCGTTGCATATTACTCCCTCGGCAATGATGGGTTTGTGAGGGCCAGTATTATTGCCGGGTTTATCATGATATTGCAGAATTTTCTTGCCGTCGTCGCCCTTCAATTGAATTCTGACAATACTTCGGCCTCAGAAAACAAACGGGCTGTTGTTTTACGAATACTGGGCAATCCTGTTATTCTCTCTGCATTTGCAGGTATTTTATTTTCCTTCACAGGACTACGGCTGCCCCTTGTCATGGACAGAAGTCTCAATATTTTGAGCGGACTCGCACTTCCCATGGCGTTGCTCCTTATCGGGGCTTCCCTCTCTTTTAAGTTGATGCAGTCGAAGATGTTTCAACTTTTTTCTTCGAGTTTCTTGAAGCTGATTCTACTTCCGGGCTTGGGCGTTATCTTCTACCGTTTATTCCATATAGATCCCCAGGGCTATCTTCCCGGCCTTATCCTTCTGGCATCGCCCACCGCCACTTTAACCTATGTTATGGCAAAAGAAATGAACGGCGATGCAGATTTTGCAGTGGCAGCACTTTCCATCTGTACCATGCTGTCTGCTGTAACATTTTCCCTATGGCTGCATATCGCAGCCGGATAATTCGTGCCTGAACGAAGACTGTTTTTTCCGCCGATATCTCCGCCTGCCCCGTGAAATGCGAAGCATATTTCTCCGGGGCGCAGCCTATTTCTCTGGGGTCAGACTCAAATTTTAATTCTCGAAATACTCCCCGTATCCCTGTGGTTAAACCTTTTTCGATCTCTGACGTCTAAGGGTACAAAAGATGCCGGAAAGGAGACAAGAAAATGAAAAAGAAAAATTTGATAATCGTTCTTTTGGCAATGGGTTTCACGCTGTCATTTATCTTGCCTTCGGTCTGGGCGGGGAGCCCTCGGCAGTATCGATGGGAGGGTATCGCCATCGGCGTTGGTGCAGCGATTCTGGGTGGTGCACTGGTTAACGCTTGTATTTATCCATGTCCGGCGCCGAAAGCGGTCTACAGATACCCGTGTCCGCCACGTTATGGATATTATCACCCGCCGAGACATCATGGAGAACATTGGAAGGCCAGTAAAATATGGCGTTCGCATCCTTATAGAGAAACAAGGCATCACGGTCACTACCAGGGTCATGGCCGATAGACGCCATGAAGATGAACCTCAGTGTTGAGTGTCTCCCCCAAAAAATTAAAACTGCCCCACAAAAGGATTATGGCGCTTTTCTACGCCGATGCTTGTTTCCGGACCGTGCCCTGAAAAGACCCGCATATCATCTTCCATATTAAAAAGTTTGGTCTTGATGCTCGATATCAAGGTGTTAAAATCGCCGCCTGGAAAATCGGTGCGGCCAATGGAGCCGGCAAACAGTGTGTCCCCCACAAAAACAATCCCGTTGGTATACAGTGAAATACCGCCCGGCGTATGTCCGGGCGTATGGATAACTTTTAGGGTAATATCACCAAAAGAAACGGTATCGTCTTCTTCAAGGGTTTGATCACACGGTGGTGAGTTTTCCACTGAAACCCCGAAAAATGCTGCATTTGATGAAAGTTTTTCCAGCATGGGTGCATCTAGAGGATGAATCAGGATGTCGGCACCGGTTGCGGCTTTCATTTTACCGTTGGCGCTGACATGGTCAAAATGTCCGTGGGTGTTGATGATATATTTTACCTTGAGCTTGGAATCGGCCAGAGAAAGCAATATCGTGTCTGCATCACCTCCTGGATCGATGACAACAGCTTCTTTTGTTTTCGAACATCCGCAGATAAAACAGTTTGCCATAAGCGGTCCAACGACCAGTTCCTTGATAATCAAAACAGCCTCCTATGATAGTTGATACCATTCTTGCACGTGATGGTGGGAAATATTTGTTATTGGAGATATTCTTCCAAAATCAGAAGATTAAATTTACGGAGCCCTATTTTTTGCTTGCTCTATGAGCTCAACAAGACTTACCATTTTTGGTTTTGGCCTTGCATTAACAAGTCTTTTAAACGTATCCTCCGGCAAGGATTTCTTTAGATATTCCACCACATCGAAGCACTCCCACCAGCAGTCGAAAATCTTCCAGCAGGGCAAACCGTCTTCGCCGTTTGTTCTGCAGTATCCGAACGAAACAGGTCCGCCCAACCTGGAACATCTTCGCTCAAGACCATCAAAAACTTTATTCATTGATCAACGGTTTTTTATCATTTGCGGCTTGGGAAAATTTTCGAACACCTTTTCCGACGCTAACATCTCCGCTTCAGTCAAGACAAAATTATTCAATTCTCCGGCAAAGTATTTGTCATAAGCTGTAAGGTCGATGAGACCGTGACCGCTCCAGTTGAACAGGATAACCTTTTCTTTGCCCTCTTCTTTGGCTTTTTTTGCCGCATCAATGACCCCGGCCAAAGCGTGGTTTGTTTCCGGAGCAGGTATAAACCCTTCAGTCCTTGCAAAAATAACCCCCGCCTTGTAAGCATCCAGTTGGGTTGCAGATTTTGCTTCGATAATTCCCTCGTTAACAAGCTGGCTCACTGCCGGAGACATCCCATGATACCGGAGCCCTCCTGCATGAATCGGTGGTGGAACAAAGGCATGTCCGAGACTGTGCATCGGGAGCAGGGGGGTATATCTTGCTGTATCCCCGTGATCGTAGACAAACGGTGCCTTTGTCAGGGTCGGGCAGGCCGCCGGTTCATATGGATATATATCAATATCTTTTCCATGTATTTTATCGTAAACAAACGGGAATGCAAGGCCGGCAAAATTGCTACCACCACCGGCGCAGGCGATCACGACATCAGGATACTCCCCGATCTTTTCGAGTTGTTTTTTTGCCTCAAGCCCAATAATGGTTTGGTGCAACATAACATGATTTAGAACGCTGCCCAATGAGTAGCGTGTTTTACCGCTTTCATCACTGACGGCCGCTTCAATAGCCTCACTGATAGCAATGCCGAGGCTTCCGGGTGTGTCAGGATCATTTTCCAGCGCATTTCGACCGGCATTTGTTTCTGTACTGGGACTTGCCACACACTTCCCACCCCAAACTTCCATCATTGATTTGCGATACGGTTTCTGGTCGAAGCTGACTCTGACCATAAAAACTTTACATTCAATTCCGAACTGGGAACAGGCAAAGGCGAGGGCGCTTCCCCATTGTCCGGCCCCCGTTTCGGTGGTCAATTTTTCAATCCCGAAAACCTTGTTGTAATATGCCTGAGGCACGGCGGTGTTCGGTTTGTGGCTTCCAGGAGGACTTACCCCTTCATTTTTAAAGTAGATCCTTGCAGGCGTATCCAGATATTTTTCAAGAGCGCGTGCTCTGACGAGCGGTGATGGTCGCCAGATACTGAGAACCTTTAGGACATCTTCTGGTATATCGATCCACCTGTCGGGACTGACCTCCTGCTCGATGAGGTTCATGGGAAAAACCGGCGCAAGGGCTTCAGGCGTAACCGGCTGTCCGTCAGGTCCCAGTGGCGGGTTCATCTTAATATCGGCAAGTATATTATACCATTGCCTCGGCATTTCATCTTCCGTTAAGAGAACTTTTTTGACTTCCATAGCAATCTCCTTTACGTTAACTTGTTTCGGTTATCTGAATGTCGGTTTTTGTTTTTATTTCCCTTTTTTTAAGGGCCAGGTGTATACTGTCGAGGATTCCATTGATAAAGGCACCCGACAATTCGGTGCCGAATTTCTTTCCCACGTCAATGGCCTCGTTGATGGATACTTTGGGTGGAATGTCCTGACAGTAAAGCAGTTCATACACGGCGATTCTAATAATATTTCTGTCCACGCAGGACATGCGGCTTATTTTCCAATTATCGGAGAAGTTCTCGATGATTGAATCGATTTCGGATTTTGCTTGGATAACGCCGTTAACAAGCTTGAGAAAAAAGAGGCGGGCCTTTTTTGAAGGGTTAAAATTGACACAGAATCGTTCCAGCAACTCATTGGAGTCATTCCGGTTCATATCAATATAAAAGAGCGCCTGCATAGCAAGTTCTCGGGACTTGCGACGGTTCCCCATGGTTAAGCCTGGTCGACGATCTCAATTAAGTTTGCCATTTCTATGGCGGTTATTGCCGCACTCCATCCCTTATTGCCGGCTTTTGTTCCGGCACGTTCTATGGCCTGTTCGATGGTATCGGTGGTTACTATCCCAAAGATGACCGGAACTTCAGATTCCAGACTCACCACGGCGATTCCTTTGGAGACTTCGGCGCTGACATAATCAAAATGTGGCGTTGCACCTCTGATGATAGCTCCCAGGCAGATAATCGCATGGTATCGACCTGTTGCGGCCATCTTTTTTGCTATCAATGGTATTTCAAAGGCACCGGGGACCTTCACAATCTCGATATCTTCGTCTCTGCCACCGGAGCGTATCAGCCCATCCAAAGCACCTTCAAGAAGTCTTTCGGTGATAAAATTATTAAAACGGCTTACAACAAGCCCAAATTTTTTGCCCTCAGCCAGGAGCTTTGCTTCAATGATTTTTGGCATTTGATTTCCTCCCGATGTTATTGAAAGACATCACCTGTCACGGTTCCCACAATTTTACGGCACGGTATTGATATTTAACAGGTGCCCCATCTTAAGTTTCTTGCATTCCAGATAATTCCGATTGTATTCATTGGGTTCTGTTTCGATCTCCATTTGCTCGACGATACTGAGCCCATATCCTTGAAGGCCGACCATCTTCTTGGGATTGTTGGTCAGAAGCCGCATCTTTTTAACTCCGAGGTCCACCAGAATCTGGGCGCCAATCCCGTAGTTTCTCAAATCAGGCTTGAACCCGAGCCTTTCATTGGCCTCAACCGTATCAAGGCCCTGATCCTGGAGTGCATACGCCTTAATTTTATTAACAAGACCGATGCCGCGTCCTTCCTGCCGGATATAGAGGAGTATCCCGGCGTTTTCCTGGTCGATCATTTCCATGGCCGTCTGCAGCTGATCACCACAGTCACAACGAAGGGAAGCGAAAACATCTCCGGTGAGGCACTCTGAGTGGACTCTGACAAGCACGGGTTTCTCCGGATCAATGTGCCCCTTGACCATGGCGATATGCAACAAGTCATCCACTGCATTTTCATACACAATTGCTTTGAATTCTCCTGCAATGGATGTGGGAATAACTGTTTCCGCAACCCTTTTTACGAATGATTCGGTGCGCATACGGTATTCAATAAGATCAGCGATGGTGCATAGGCCGATGCCGTGCTTTTCACTGAACTTTTCCAGCGCCGGCATCCGGGCCATGGTACCGTCTTCATCCATGATTTCACAAATCACTCCGGCGGGTTTTAGACCGGCAAGACGCGACAGATCTATCGACCCTTCTGTCTGGCCGGCTCGCACGATGACCCCTCCGTTCCTGCCCCGTAGGGGGAATACATGTCCGGGTCTTACAAGATCGGTGGGTTCGGCATCGTCTGCTACGGCTGTAAGAATTGTGGTGGCGCGGTCCGCAGCAGAAATTCCGGTTGTTACACCGCACCGTGCTTCGATAGAAACCGTAAAACCGGTCTGATATTTAGAGGTATTGTGTTCAACCATCAGCGGCAGGTTAAGAGAATCGATCTTTTCTCCGGTCATGGACAGGCAAATAAGTCCTCTTCCATATTTGGCCATAAAATTAATGGCTTCAGGTGTCACAGCTTCAGCAGCCATGGTAAGGTCACCCTCGTTTTCACGGCCTTCGTCATCAACGAGAATGACCATACGTCCGGCCTTTATTTCTTTAATCGCTTCTTCGGTGGTTAATAGTGGCATTTTTATTTATTTTCTCCGTTGTTCTTTTATTTTCAATAAATTGTAAAAGTTCCGAAACCCAAAATTAAATAAAACCGGTTTTGGCAAGAAACTGCATGTCCAGCGATTTACCGGTCTCTTTCGGGCTGTCGATGTCATGACTTCGATGAACAAATCGTTCAACATACTTTCCGATCATGTCTGTCTCTATGTTGACAAGATCTCCGGTTTTTATAACGCCCAAGGTCGTCAATTTTGCAGTATGCGGAATGATACTTACGTCAAAACGGTTCCGGCCGCAGTTGTTGATGGTAAGGCTGATGCCATCCACCGCAACCGAGCCCTTTTTTATCATATAATACGAAAGGGATTCGGGTACTTCAATGGTGAAAATTATTGCGTTTCCGGTTTTTTCCTTGAGTTTTACGGTTCCAATCCCATCGATATGCCCTGAAACAAGGTGGCCGTCAAGGCGATCGGACAGACGAAGGGCGCGCTCAAGGTTGACGCGATCTCCGATCTTTGCCCTGCCAAAGGTTGTCCTTGCAAGGGTTTCAGGTGACATGTCCACCTGAAACAGTGCGCTCTCGATCATAACCACGGTCAAACAGGAACCGTTTACTGAAATACTATCTCCGATTTTGGTCTGATCAAGATCGAAGTCCGCATCTACACCCAAGCGTTTTCCCTGACCCGTCGGCCGTATTTCACGGATCGTGCCGAGACCTTCTATGATTCCGGTAAACATAATTCAAAAAATGGCCTATAGGAAATTGTCAATTGTTCAATCTTGGATCTTGTCCGGTTTCGGTGTATCCGCCTTGGGTTAAATTATTTGTCAATATACCCTTCGATCATAATATCGTCACCGAATCGTCCGACATGAATATCCTTAACCGGAATACAGCGATCCATTACATCCGCCCCCGGTCCTTTACAGATTGGGATGCCGTCATCTCCTCCCAAAATTTTAGGTGCGAAGAAAAATATAATTTTTTCAACGATGCCTGCGGAAAGAGCTGATGCTATTACCCGGCTGCCGCCTTCGATAAGGAGGCTGGTTATACCCCAGGACCCCAAGCGATCCATGAGGCGGTCAAGGTCGATCATCCCATCCTTTAAAGGTGATTCGATAATTCTGGCACCTGTTTTTTCTATTCGGGCCTTTTTATCACTTGAAACCGAACGCCCGGTGACCAGTATCGTATCAGAATCCGAATGAAGCTGCAAGAGCTTAGCCGCTTCAGAAATTCGAAGATGGGTGTCGAGAATAATTCTTGTGGGATCCAGACTTTTGAAATCTTTTGGACGATTTGCCAGCCGGGTGGTCAGACTGGGATTGTCTTTCTCTACAGTATTGATGCCCACCATAATGGCATCGACAGCATGACGAAGGCGGTGGACAAACTCCCTGGCCGCTTCACCGGTAACCCACTTGGAATCACCGCTTTTTGTTGCGATGCGTCCGTCTAACGTCGCTGCGCATTTAATGATCGTAAAGGGTCTTTTTGTTCGGGTGTATTTTATAAAAAATTCATTCAGTCTTTTTGCGTGGTCTTCACAAATGCCCACCGTGGTTTTGATGCCGCGATTTTTTAAATATTCTAAGCCGCCACCTTTCACGTCAGGATTTGGGTCTTCCATGGCAGCAACGACATGCCGAATTCCGGCACTTATTATCTTTTCGGTGCAGGGGGGCGTACGTCCAGTATGATTACAAGGCTCCAGCGTGACATAAAGGGTTGCATCTCGTGCCAAACTTCCAGCATTGCCGATGGCATCGACTTCGGCATGAGCTTCCCCTGTGGCCCTGTGATATCCCCTTCCGACAACTTCGCCGTCTTTAACAATTACGGCACCGACCATGGGGTTTGGCGAAGTAAACCCCTCGCCCTTTTTGGCAAGGTCGAGTGCCATCTGCATAAAACGCTTGTGGTCTATTAATGTCAAAATGCTACGGTTGATCTAAACTCGGATGAGTTCGACGTTTTTCCAACTCATCATGTTTAATGCCTGCTCAAAAGATGTTTTAATTCAGAAACAAAATCGTTTACATCCTTGAATTCCCTGTATACTGAAGCAAACCTTACATATGCGACATCATCTATATCATGAAGTTTTGCCATGATCTTTTCACCGATCTTGTGGGAAGGTATCTCCTTTTCACCGGTTTCCCTGAGATCGCGTTCCAGTTCATCGAGGAACTCATCGATAACATTAACACTTATATCCCGTTTCTGACATGCCTTTTGGAGGCCCGAACGGACCTTCTCACGGGAAAAGACTTCACGACGCCCATCTTTTTTAACAATCATGACAGGGATATCTTCAATATGTTCGTAAGTGGTAAATCGTCTGCTACATAAAATGCATTCCCTGCGTCTCCGGATGACATTCCCATCTTTGCTCAATCTAGAGTCGATCACTTTGTTGTCAATTTCTCCGCAAAATGGACACTTCATGAATCCCTCCCTGGCTCTATCTCGGATTATTGATGGTTAATTCGGACGGGCCGACATCAATCTTTATGACGTCAACACCCGCTTCCTTCAACATTTCTTCGGACATGGAGTCTGCATATCCAGATGCGTAAAAGATACTACTTATTCCTGCGTTGATAATCATCTTGGCACATATGGAACACGGCAGGTTGGTACAGAAAAGTGATGCACCCTTTATGGAAACACCATGATAAGCGGCCTGAATGATCGCATTCTGTTCGGCATGTATCCCTCGACAAAGCTCATGATTTTCACCCGAGGCGATATTCAATTTTTCCCGGAGGCATCCTGTTTCAAGGCAGTGTTTAATGCCGGTGGGCGCACCGTTGTAACCGGTGGACAAGATTCTTTTGTCCTTTACGATGATGGCGCCAACCGACCGCCGGAGGCATGTGGAACGCCGGGCCACCAAAGACGTGATGTCCATAAAATAGGTTTCCCATGAAGGGCGGCTGACTCCCCCTGCCACTTTTATTCCACCTCTTGGTGCCAGTTTCGATACAGCGGAAACGCTTGGCAAAGCTCAAACACTTTTTTCTTGGTTGTTGCAATAATTTTATCATCCGTGTAATTTTGGAGCACATGGACAATAAGTTCTGCAATTGCTTTCATTTCAGGCGGTTCCATGCCCCTGGTGGTAATTGAAGGCGTCCCGATACGGATACCACTGGTCACCGCAGGACTGAGCGTCTCAAAGGGTATGGAATTTTTGTTCACGGTAATTCCGGCACGGCCCAGAGCGTCTTCAGCATCTTTCCCTGTTATTTTCAGATTTCTCAAATCGACGATCATCATATGGTTATCAGTTCCGTTGGAAACCAGTTTTAAACCGCTTCCCATCAGATGGCCGGCGAGAACATCGGCGTTTTTCACGATATCTTTCTGATATGTCTTGAACGATTCGCTCAGGGCTTCTTTGAAAGCAACCGCTTTGGCCGCAATAACATGCATGAGCGGTCCGCCTTGAATTCCAGGGAATATTTCCTTATTCAGTCGGGTGCTGTAATCGGTTCGAGCCAGAATCAGGCCGCCGCGCGGCCCTCTTAACGTTTTGTGCGTTGTTGAAGTTATCACATCGGCAAACGGAACGGGAGAGGGATGAAGTCCGGCGGCCACAAGACCGGCGATATGGGCCATATCCACCATTAAATACGCGTTTACCGATGCTGCGATTTGTGCGAACGCTTCGAAATCTATAATACGCGGGTAGGCACTGGCACCGGCAACGATCAATTTCGGCCGATGCTTTTTTGCCAATCGTGCCAGTTCTTCATAGTCGATGGTACCGGTATCAGCATTTACGCCATAGTGAATAAAATTATAGAGCTTTCCTGAAAAACTGGCCGAGCTGCCATGGGTCAGGTGTCCCCCATGGGACAAATTCATTCCCAAGACGGTATCTCCAAGATCCAACAGGGCAAAATATACGGCCATATTGGCTTGGGAACCCGAGTGCGGCTGAACATTCGCATAAGGGGCTTTAAATAGTTTTTTTGCGCGACTTACTGCCAGCTTTTCAGCAACATCGACATATTCGCACCCGCCGTAATACCTTTTATCCGGATAGCCCTCGGCATATTTATTGGTAAGTACACTTGCCTGGGCGGCCATGACTGCAGGACTTGCAATATTTTCCGATGCAATAAGTTCCAACGTGTTGGTCTGCCGGTCGATTTCCATGGAGATTGCACGGGCAATCTCGGGATCAACTTTTTCGATGAGTCTAAGGTTCAAATATTTTTTCCTTGTTTGGTCTTAAGCACAAAACTGTAACTATGGTTTCGCCGGTTAGCCAGCTGACGGTTTAACCGCTGACGGGTCAATCTGTACAGCCGTGCTCCGCATCCATATCTATCCGATCAAATTTTTCCAGTCGGCGAAGATGCCGTCCACCGTCGAAGGGTGTCTCCAACCAGGCTTTAACAATCTCCAGGGCAAGCATGTCTCCGATAACGCGACCCCCCAAGACCAATATATTGGAATCGTTGTGTCGTCTGCTCATGATGGCGGAAAAAAGATCTGAACACAGCGCCGCCCTGACACGAGAAAATTTATTGGCAACCATGGACATGCCAATCCCTGTGCCGCACAACAAGATCCCACGTGAAAATTTACCCGAAGAAACCATTGATGCGACTTTGATACCATAATCCGGATAGTCCACCGAATTTTCACTGTAGCATCCCACATCCTCAACATCGATGGACCTTTCGATGAGGAATACTTTGATTTTTTCTTTCAAATCATATGCAGCATGATCGCTGCCGATAACAATGGGCGTTGTAATTCCGGACATGATATTACCCTGTATATTGGAACTGGAGGAACAGTTGAGTGGTTTGAAGGGATAATATTTTCAAGAACCCCAAAAATGCTCACCGGTCTCGTAAAAAAATCTTTTTAGGAAACAAGCAAAACTATTCGGTTTCAATTACCGTGCGGCCCTTATACGTGCCGCAACCGGGGCATGCATGGTGTGGGAGCCTGGCATCACCGCACTGGGGACAACTGGTCAGATTAGGGCCTGCAATCTTTTGGTGGGTCCGCCGCTTATCCCGCTTTGATTTTGATGTTTTTCGTTTTGGAACTGCCATAAGTAATCACCTAACTAATTGTTTTTGTTAATATATATATTTATCCGCCAACCTTAACAAGGTTGAAGTTTAACTAATTGAAATAATAAGCATTGTCAAGTTTTTTTAATGCATATTTATTATGATTTTCAATACCCCGTCCGCTTGCGGCGGGGAGCTTCATTATATGTTAATTCTGCATAAGCCTGAAAGCAAGGCCGGAAAGACGTTTTTTAGGCGTATCGTTTTTGAGCGCAATTGCCAGGGCTTTTTTGGTGCCGATTAGAATTACCAGTTTCTTACCCCGTGTAATGGCGGTGTATAAAAGGTTTCTCTGGAGAAGAACAAAATGCTGGGTCATTATCGGTAATATGACGGCCGGATATTCGGATCCCTGTGATTTATGAACAGATATGGCATATGCCAGGGATATGTCATCCATCTCCGTAAAATCGTAACTTACCGTCCTTCCGTAGAAGTCCACCGAAAAGATATTTTTTTTTACGTCAACAGTGCGTATGGTTCCGATATCTCCATTAAAAACTTCTTTCTGATAGTTGTTTTTAAGGTGCATGACCTTGTCTCCAATTTTGAATGTACTGCCTCTGGTTTCGATAATCACCGGATTTGGGTTCAATACCTCCTGCAAAACCTGATTAAGATGGGTCGTTCCGATGACGCCTTTATGCATGGGTGTTAGAATCTGAACTTCGTGCACCGGATCAAAATTAAACCGTTCTGGAATTGTTTTGGTGCACAATTCAAGAATCGTGGTGACAACCGTATTCGGATCATCCTGTTCTATAAAATAAAACTCAGAAAGGCCTTCGGTAGGATCCAGCGGCTTGAAGACCGGGAATTCACCCTGGCGAATTCTGTGAGCGTTAAACACAATGGGACTTTTATGAGCCTGCCTGAAAATTTTCTTGAGATAAAATATAGGTGTCCGGGCTGATTTTATCATGTCGGAAAGAACGTTGCCGGGACCTATTGAGGGAAGCTGGAAAACGTCACCGACCAGTATCAGAGCAGCGGTCATGGGGACCGCATTGATCAGATGAAACATCAAAAGGGTATCCACCATGGAAGCTTCATCGATAATTACTGCATCCGCGTCCAAAGGGTTATCGCGGTTTTTATCGAACAGGCCGTCTTTAAAATTAACGCCCAATAATCTGTGAATGGTTTTTGCGTCTCTTCGGGTAACCTCGGACAGCCGTCTGGCTGCGCGACCGGTTGGCGCTGCAAGAAGAACCCGTTTCCCGAGGGCTTCAAAAATGGCATTGACAGATCGAATCAGGGTTGTTTTGCCGGTTCCAGGTCCGCCGGTAATAATAACCACACGATGGGAGAGAATTTTTTCAAGGACGTCAATTTGTTCCTGGGAAAGTGCTATGGCCAATTTCTTTTGAACTTCTTTTGAAATGCGTTCCGCATCTATTGAGGGCGGTATTACCGGGACAGACAGCAGGGCTTTTATCCGATTGGATATACCGGTTTCCGCCTGATGAATTTCTTTCAAGTAGACGATTCTGTTTTCAGAAGTATCCGGTGCATTTTCAATCACCAGTTCTCCGTCAGCAGATAATTTCTCGATGGAATATCGGGTGATATCGGCTTCAAGCGAAAAAAGGTTTGCACACTGCACAACCAATTGATTTTCAAAAATAAAGACGTGACCTTCATTGATGAATTGCTGAATCACATGGATGATGCAAGCCCTCACACGCTGGGTGTCATCTCTTGAGACACCCAGCGTGAGCGCGATTCTGTCCGCAAAATAAAAACCGATTCCGGGAATATCGGTGGCCAGGCGGTAAGGACCATTTCGAATAATATTGACCGCATCCGCTCCATACGTTTTAAGTATTTTTGCACAATAAGCGGTTTTGACTCCCGAATTTTGTAATAACTGCATTACGCCTCTTGCCGCATGATTGTTTTTCCAGGCGTCACCGATTAACGCTGCTTTTGCGGGTCCGACGCCGTCGACTTCCACGAGTCTTTCAGGGTTTTTTTCTATGATTTCAAAAGTCTTGGCTCCAAAACAGCTGATCATTCTATGGGCTGTTGAAGGTCCGATCCCTTTGACAATACCGGATGCCAAATATTTTTTGATACCGCTGATGGTCGCCGGCAACGTCTCTTCATATGACGCAATTTTGAACTGCTGGCCATATTTAGGATGGGTTTCCCAGGTTCCTTCGATTTTAAGGAATTGTCCCGGTTTGACGGCCGGCATTGACCCCACGATGGTCACCATATTGTGGGTCTTGCTCGTTTTTAATTTTGCGATGGTATAATGGGTTTCAGGATTAGAATAGGTGATTCTTTCCAGCTCACCTTCAAGGGTGGATTTGGGAAGGGGCCTGTTCATGATCGATGCGGGCGGCCCGGATGGCCTGGCGAATTGTAACGGGTGATTATCCAGAGAACGGCGTTAAAAAGATCCTGGGCCACATGGTCGGGATGGATCGCTTTTTCTTTTAATATTTTTTCATCCTGGGTTCCATTACCGGTTTTGACCAGAAGCGCATACCTGCAACCGGCATTTCGGGCACATTCAATATCTTTTGCACTATCCCCGACCATGACAGCGGTTGCAAGGTCGATCCGGTATCTTTTTTTTGCCTGATAAATCAATCCCGGCTTTGGTTTCCGGCAATCGCACCGGTTTTCCGGTGTATGGGGGCAAAAAAATATATCTGTTATTTCACCCCCGCCGGCTTGAACCCTTGTCTTCATCAGGGCATGAATTTGGTCGAGTCCCTCTCTGGATACCATCTCACGATTGATAACCGACTGGTTGGTGATGACAATGGTGGTAAACCCATTCTGTTTGAGTTGTTTTAACGCCTCTAAACTTTTAGGCAGAAACTCAAATTCAGACCAGTGCTTTATGTAATCCGCCGAATCCCGGTTAATCACGCCGTCACGGTCCAGAAAGGCGACTTTTTGCAGTATGTGTTCTCGACTCGTCAATTATCTTCCGCAATTGCAAATGCATTTTCATATCCGTTTTGGATCATGAACTCTTCATTCCTGTCAGCTTCATCCAGGCTCGAATATCTGCCTGCCCTGACCCGATAAAAGGTGTTCTTCCCATCAAAATAGGTTGTGATGTGGACATTTTCATATGATTGGGCAAGCTTTTTCCGAAGTCTTTCAGCGTTGATCCACTCACTGAAAGCCCCGACCTGAACGGTAAAATTTCCCTGATAATAATTTGACGGCGTATAGGTTTGACCGGTACTTTTGGAGATGTCCGGCCGGTTGGGTGTGCCGAGTGCTATAATTTCAACGTCCGCTGTACCGGGTCCGACAACGCCGAGTTTTTTTGCCGCCGTATAAGAAAGGTCGATGACCCGACTGCGGGCAAAAGGCCCCCGGTCGTTAATTCTGACTTCGATTTTTCGGTTGTTTTCCAAATTACGTACGCTGACATACGTGCCAAAGGGGAGGGTTTTGTGGGCAGCGGTCATGGCATACATATTATAGGTTTCGCCGTTGGATGTCTTTTTCCCGTGAAAGTCCCTGCCGTACCAAGATGCTCGGCCGCGCTGGTTGAAACCT
>JAQBBE010000206.1:0-19767 GCA_032126435.1 Desulfobacterales bacterium
GCCGCTTCATGGGACATGCCGAGAAAATCGGCAAGCCTCATGGCCTCCCGTTCATCCACCGTGAGGCGCACCTCGGAAAGATCGCGCATGGGAATGCCCCTGGGCTTGAAATAGTTGATGTCCGGGTTAAACGCCACCATACGATGTTTTTTAGGTCGTGCCATAAGGCTCCGCCATTACTGTTTTTTTTATGAGTATATACTCGGAAACAACCTAAGTATTTTCAGGGAGATTGTCAAGTTATTTAATTTCTAACTGTTTGACAAAAACCACCATAATGTTATCTTTATCGAAGCCTGAATTGAGCGAACCCGGTCGAAATTGTCATGTTATTTTATCAGGAGATTTAAAATGATCGAATTGAAAAGAATAAAAAAAATGGAAGATCTTAAGAAATTAATCGAAATTCAGAAAAGTGCATGGGGCTTTTCAGACCTTGATATCGAACCCCATTACGTGATGACACGGACCCAAAAATATGGCGGGCTGCTACAAGGACTCTACTTTAACGGTGAATTGACCGGTTATACCTATGCGCTCATCGGCAAATGGGACAAAGAGTACTTTATCTATTCCCACCATGCCGCGGTAAAGAAAGAGCACCAGGACAAAGGGTTCGGTTTTTTATTGAAAAAAGCACAAAGAGAGGAAGTTCAAAAAATGGGATACCAATTGATGCGATGGAATTTTGATCCCCTGGAATCCATGAATGCCTTTTTTAATATCCACCGGCTTGGCATTATCAGCGTTGAATATGAAAGAGATATCTACGGAATTGGAAACAGCGGCCTCCACAAAGGGCTCCCAACGGACCGTCTGATCGCCACCTGGAAACTCGATTCGGATCGGGTTGTCAAAAAAATGGAAAAAAAGGATCCGTCTATTCTGGAAGACATCCCCCAAGAAAATCTGGAAGATTTCACACACGACACGGCTTACATCGAAATTCCCAAAGATATACGGGCATTGAAAGAAACGCGTTTAAGCGAAGCCAATGAATGGCAGATGAAAACGCGGCATCTTTTTGAATCGGCGTTCCAGAAAGGTTATGTGGTCGAAGATTTCGTATTTTCCAAGGATAAACAGAGAGTTTTTTACAAATTATACCATCGGGAAGCGAGGGTATACTAAGGAGAAAATAGATCGGTGAAACATTTAAAAAAGATCGATTCGGTGGAGATGTATGGGGTGAGGCTGCCGCTGGTCAAACCGTTTGAAACCAGCTTTTCGGTCCAGACCCACAGAGAGGCATTGCTTTTAAAAATCACTTCAGACGGCGTTTCCGGGTGGGGAGAGTGCGTCACTGCACCGGATCCTTACTACTGTTACGAAACCAATTCCACGTCATCTCATATCATAAAAGGCTTCCTGGTCCCCATTCTGATGACCCTAAAAAATTTTTCAATTGAAACCGTGTTGCAAAAATTTGACCGGATTAGAGGGCACAATATGGCAAAAGCTGCTGTGGAAAATGCCCTGCTGGACCTTTTGGCCAGACAGCATGAGATGCCGCTGTTCCAACTGATCGGGGGAAAAGACCAAAAAATTATGTCAGGAATCAGTATTGGAATCAAAGACGATCTGGACGATCTTTTTGAATCGATTCAAGCGGCCAGTGACAAAAAATACCACCGAATAAAAATAAAAATAAAAAAGGGCAAAGATGTTGAAATCCTGAAAGCGGTTCGCAAGACATTTCCCTCCATACGCCTGATGGCCGATGCAAATGCCGATTACGCTCTCGAAGATATCCACATTTTGAAACAGCTCGATGCATTTGATCTCATGATGATCGAACAGCCGTTGAACTACGATGACATCTATCTTCATTCATTCCTGCAAAAACAAATCGGTACGCCGGTGTGCCTCGACGAATCCATAAAGAATCTCAACGATGCCAAAACCGCTGTAGCGCTTGGAAGCTGTAAAATAATCAATATCAAACAGGGGCGCGTGGGCGGAATGATGAAATCTAAAGCCATTCAGGCGTTCTGCACAGATAAAAATATCGGCGTGTGGTCAGGGGGTATGCTGGAAACCGGAATCGGAAGAGCCTTCAATATTCATCTTCAAACACTTCCGGGGTTTGTCCTTCCGGGCGATACTTCTGAAACCTCACGATACTTTACTGAAGATATTGTTGACAATCCCGTGGTCCTGCAACCGGACGGCTACATAAAAATCCCCGAGGGGACCGGAACCGGTGTAAATGTCCTTTCTGAAAAACTCGACAGGTTTAAGATTTTCTATGCAAGGATCGTATGACCTGACTGTTTCGGTGACTTCATGCTCCGTCAATTTAGAATTTATGTCACAAAAAATAGGTTTATTACCCGCCCATAACTTGTTGAGAAATGACACAAATATGTAATAACTTATTGAGATAAAAAGTTTTTTGAAAATTGCAACGTCAAGTTAGGAAGACAGCGGTTAATAACAGACCTTTTTTTATTGACACCTAACCAATTATAAATCTATATCCTTTAAAGAGAAAAACGGAGCAAAAGAACCCGGTTTTGATTGCCCCGGGAAGGAATTTGTTATAATCGGAGTGTGTAGCGTTGTTAATACACTAAAGTTACTAATAGGGTGAAAAGTATGATTGAAATCAGAATACACGGTCGAGGCGGACAGGGAAATGTTGCCGCTGCAGAGCTTTTATCTATTGCCGCCTTCAAGGACGGCAAGTTTGCCCAGGCGTTCCCTTCTTTTGGAGCGGAACGAATCGGTGCCCCTGTCATGGCTTTTGTTAGAATTGATGACAAAAAAATTCGTACACGTGAAGATATACGGACGCCGGATTATCTGATCGTCCAGGACTCTTTTTTGATTGAGACCGTGCCCGTATTGGACGGGCTTAAACCGGATGGTATGATTCTGGTAAACTCAGAAAAAAAACCCGAAGAATTGCAGCTTAAAACCACGGCAACGGTGAGAACCATTTCCGCCACTGAAATAGCACTGGAGATCGTCGGCAGGCCTATACCGAACGCGGTGATGATTGGCGCGTTTTGTTCCATTACCGGCCTGGTGAGCCTGGACGCCGTACAGGAAGCCATTATGGGAAAATTTCCCGGCAGGGTTGGCGAAAACAATGTGGCTGCCCTTGAACGGGCCCATGAAATCATGCAAAAGAGGTAGTTACATGCTTAAACAAATCGAAGGATCTCGTGCTGTTGCGGAATGTGTGGCCATGTGCCGGCCCAATGTGATTTCCGCTTATCCGATTACTCCGCAAACCCACATTGTAGAAGATCTGGCCATGATTGTCGGCCAGGGGAAACTGGATGCGGAATTTATAAATGTGGAAAGTGAATTTGCCGCTGCATCGGTGGTTCTGGGGGCAAGTGCTGCCGGTGCCCGAGCATACTCGGCAACATCATCCCAGGGGCTGTTATTAATGTGCGAGGTCATTTATTGCATTGCCGGGATGCGATTGCCCATTGTTTTGACATGCGCCAATCGTGCCATATCCGCGCCGCTCAGCATCTGGAACGATCAGCAGGACTCCATGGCGTTGAGAGATGCGGGCTGGATTCAGCTCCATGCAGAGGACAATCAGGAGGCAGCGGATTTACACATACAGGCATTCAAGATTGCCGAGCAAACCAGTCTGCCGGTGATGGTCTGTATGGACGGCTTTATTCTGACCCATGCCTATGAACCGGTGGACATCCCCGAACCCAAACAAGTCGATGATTTTTTGCCCCCGTTTCTTCCGAAAAATATCGTTGACCCCCGATCGCCAAAGGGCATCGGTCTGTTTGCAGATCCGCGGTTCTATCTGGAAACCCGTTATATTTTACACAGGGCCATGGAAAAATCCGAAGAGACCATCAAGGAAGTCAGTGCGGATTTTGCAAAGGCTTTCGGCAGAAACAGCGGTGGGTTCATCAAAACTTATAAACTTGAAGACGCAGACCTGGTCATTGTCTCCATGGGTTCAGTGGTGGGCACCATCAAGGAACTCATCGACCGGATGGAAGAAGAGGGGAAAAAAGTGGGGCTCGTGCAAATATGTTCCTACCGCCCGTTCCCCAGGCATGAGATTTACAATGCCTTAAAAGACAAAATGAACATCGTTGTCCTGGAAAAATCGATTTCCCTGGGAAGAGGCGGCATTCTTGCCAGTGATGTTCGCTGGTCGTTTCCCAGAGCAGAGAAAAAGGATCGTAACATCAGCAGTTTTATTGCCGGTTTGGGAGGCCGCAACATACCCATGGACGATTTGCGGTATATGGTCGAGAAAGTCGAAAAAGAACCGGTTGAACTGGAATTTTTAGGCCTAAAAAAAGAATTGATATCTGAGAAGGATTTATAATCATGGAACAAAGCGCTGAAGAACTCAACAAGATAGAGAAGAAGGACTTGTTTACCAGTGGGCATCGGGCCTGCGGCGGATGCGGCCAGGCTCTGGCCGCCCGTTTGGTGGCCGATGCATCCGGTGAAAATACCATTGCCTGCGTGGCCACGGGGTGCCTGGAAGTATTCAGTGCGCCCTACCCCGACCCTTCCTGGCGCATTCCCTTTTTACACAGTCTTTTCGAGAATGCGGCAGCAGTTGCCTCCGGGGTGGAAGCAGCATACAAGGCGTTGAACAAAGGACCGGTTAACATCATCGCCCAGGGCGGTGACGGCAGTACGGCCGATATCGGGTTTCAATGCATGAGCGGCATGTTTGAACGGGGCCACAATGTGCTCTATGTGTGTTATGACAATGAAGCCTATATGAACACCGGTGTTCAACGTTCCAGCTTTACCCCTTTTGGTGCCAAGACTTCCACGACGCCCATGGGGAACAAAACCCGTAAGAAAAATATGCCCCTGCTTGCAGCCGATCACGGCATCCCCTATGTGGCCACCGCTACGGTGGATGATTTTCGAGATCTTCAGCGCAAGGTTAAAACAGCGCTTTCCATCGAAGGTCCCAAATACATACACATACTTGCCCCGTGTCCTCTGGGCTGGGGTCATCACGGAGAACTTACGGTCAAGATATGCCGGCTGGCCAAAGATACCGGTATATTTCCCATATATGAAATTATCCACGGCAAAGTGACGAATGCACGGAAGATTCCGGTAAAAGTTCCGGTGGAAGAGTATTTGAAATTACAGGGTCGCTTCAAGCACCTTTTCAAAAAGGGCGAACCCACACCGGAAGTGGCCGAAATTCAGGAAATCGCCAACCAAAACATAGAGAGGTTTAATTTATAATGGAAAAACTACCTTTGGGATTGGTCATCGATTTAAATCAAGTGGTTCCCTATAAGACGGGCTCATGGCGTACGCTGATGCCTGTAAACATCATGCAGATCCCGCCCTGTACCCATGCCTGTCCGGCAGGTAACGACATTCGCGGATTTTTGAGAGTTCTCGCAGAAAAGGAAGATTATGAGCAAGCCTGGCATGTTTTGGCGCGCACCAATCCGCTGCCTGCCACCTGCGGCCGTGTCTGCCCGCATCCCTGCGAAGCAGGATGTAACCGCCGGGACTTTGATTCGTCTGTGGCCATCAACTGCAGCGAGCGTCGCGTGGGCGATTACGGCCTGAAGCACAATCTGGAACACAAAAAACTTGTGTCCGGGCGCAAAGAGAAGATTGCGGTGGTGGGTTCAGGTCCGGCAGGGCTTTCGTGTGCGTTTCATCTGGCCAAGAGAGGTTTTAAAGTAAAAATATTTGAGGCCAACAGTGAGCCGGGCGGCTGGATGCGTTACGGCATCCCCCCCTATCGCCTGCCCAATTATATCCTCAAACAAGAGATTGATAATATACTCCGATTGGGCATCGATCTGGAGTGTAATGTCAAAGTGGGGGTCAACATCCCCCTGGACCAGTTGACGCGCGAATATAATGCGGTCTTTTTGGGAATCGGTGCCCAAAAAGGTTTGGCCATTGATGTTCCGGGCAAGGATGCGGAGAACGTTTATACGGGCGTCGACTTTTTAAAGCAGGTCAACAGCGGCAAATGGATGGAAATCGGGAAGGATGTGGTGGTGATCGGCGGTGGAAATACCGCCATGGACTGCGCCCGTGTCGCCAAACGGCTGGGGGCGAACGTGAGTGTGGTCTATCGACGAACCCGCATGGAAATGCCCGCGATTACCGCCGAAATCGATGAGGCCATGGAAGAACGCATCATGTTTCGTTATCACACCAACCCGGTTAAATTGGTCACCGATGAAGGCCGGGTTGTGGGCATTTTGTCGGTTCAAATGGAGTTAAAGGAACCGGATGCCAGCGGCCGGGCCAGACCGGTGCCCATTTCCGGATCCGAGGCATTTATTCCGGCAGATACCGTCATTATGGCCACCGGACAGGCGGTCGATTATGACGGGATCGATGTTCAAACGATGGACAATCAATGGATGTATGCCAACGAATTCCTCATGACCAGTATGGAAGGCGTTTTTGCCGGAGGTGATGCCGTGGCCGGTCTGGAGACGGTCTCCTTGGCCATCGGCCAGGGTACGCGGGCCGCTTCCGCCATTGAAGATTACATTGAAGGACATGTGGAAAGCAGCCTGGCACAGCCGCCGGTGGTCTACTCCAGGGATTTGAATACATACTATTATAATAAACAAAAACAGTTTAATAAAGAGGCGGTATCGATTCATACGCGGCTGAAAAATTTCAGAGAGATCTATCCATCTTTTGATCTGAAAGATATTATCGAAGAATCGAAACGCTGTTTCAGCTGCGGTCTCTGTTTCCACTGCGGCAACTGTTATATGTACTGCCCGGACTCTGCCGTCAAGATATCACCGTCCACCGGGGGATACGAATTCGACTTGGACTTCTGCAAGGGATGCGGACTGTGTGCCAAAGAATGTCCCTGCCATTTTATTCAGTTGACTCTGGAGAAATGATCCGCTGTCCTCTTCACGGAGATACAGCCCCTGAAAACGATTGTCAAAGAGCCTTCCCGACACGGAGGGCTTTTTTATTTAACCCTGATTGATCGTAAACAAAGGCCGAAGTTCATTTCAATCTTTTCAAAAACCATGCGCGCAGATATTGGGTTTGAAGGAGAATACCTATAATGGAATTTGAATATCAGGAAATGTTTCCTTTGGGAGATGATACCACCGAATATCGGATGCTGACCGATGCGCATGTCTCGGTAGATGCTTTTAAAAGTGCTGAGATGTTAACGGTGGCCCCGGAAGGGCTGACCCTTCTGGCTGAACAGGCTTTCAAGGATGTCTCGCACTTGTTGAGACCCTCCCATCTGGAACTTCTGGCAAAGATCCTCGATGATCCTGAAAGTTCGGACAACGACCGCTATGTGGCCCTTGAAATGCTGAAAAATGCAGTGATTTCCGCAGAAGGCGTTTTCCCCATGTGTCAGGACACCGGAACCGCCATTGTAATGGGGAAGAAAGGCCAGCAGGTATGGACCGGCGCCAGCGATGAACACGCACTTTCAAAAGGTATTTTTAACGCCTATACGTCCAACAACCTGCGGTATTCTCAAAACGCTCCTTTAACCATGTATGATGAAGTCAATACCGGCTGCAACCTTCCTGCCCAGATTGAAATTTATGCGGTGGAGGGCGATTCCTATCACTTTCTCTTCATTGCCAAAGGGGGCGGATCTGCCAACAAAACCTATCTTTATCAGGAGACCAAAGCGACGTTGACCTCTAAAAACCTCATCGCTTTTATGAAACGGAAGATGAAAACCCTCGGCACGGCGGCCTGTCCGCCATATCATCTCGCTTTTGCAGTCGGCGGCACCTCCGCTGAAATCAACCTGAAAACCGTAAAATTAGCGTCCGCAGGATATCTTGACCATCTTCCCACGGCAGGAAACCGATTGGGACATGCATTCAGGGATACAGAGCTTGAAGCCGAAGTGCTTGAAATATCGCGCCAGCTTGGCATCGGTGCCCAGTTCGGCGGAAAATATTTTTGTCATGATGTCCGGGTCATTCGTCTGCCGAGGCACGGCGCATCCTGCCCCATCGGTCTGGGTGTCAGCTGCAGCGCAGACCGGAACATAAAGGCCAAAATCACCAAACAAGGCATTTTCATAGAACGCCTTGAGACCAACCCGGCCAGATACCTGCCGGAACCCGGCGGTCCGGATTCAGCCGCCGTTGCCGTGGACCTGAATCGGTCCATGGATGAAGTCCGGGCCGAACTGAGCAAATATCCGGTGGCGACCCGCCTGCTGTTAACCGGAAAAATCGTGGTGGCCAGGGACATCGCCCATGCCAAACTCAAAGATCGTCTGGATAAAGGTGACGATCTTCCCGAATATTTCAAGAATCACATCGTGTACTATGCCGGACCCGCCAAGACCCCGGAAGGGCATCCTTCCGGGTCATTCGGTCCCACCACCGCCGGACGAATGGATCCCTATGTGCCTGTTTTTCAGGCGCACGGCGCTTCCTTGATTATGCTGGCAAAGGGGAACCGTTCAAAAGAAGTTGTCCAATCGTGCAAAAAATTCGGCGGATTCTACTTGGGGTCCATCGGCGGTCCTGCTGCCCGGCTGGGGAAAGAGTGTATCACCCACATCGAGACGTTAGAATATCCGGAACTCGGAATGGAAGCCATATTTATGATCACGGTCAAGGATTTCCCCGCCTTTATCATTGTGGACGACAAGGGGAACGACTTCTTTGAGAATCTCCTGGATTGAACAATGATGTCAAACGGTTCAAAGCCCAAACCTGATACAACAACCATAGAATGTCGCCGCTGCGGCACCTGCTGCCAGAAAGGCGGTCCTTCTTTTCATCTTGAAGATAAGGTGCTCGTTGAAAAGGGCATCATTTTATCCAAGCACCTCTACACGATCCGAAAAGGTGAGCTTTCCTTTGATAATGTTAAAGGATGTATATTGCCGGCATCTACGGACATCATAAAAATAAAAGGACGGGAAGGGTCATGGACCTGTGTTTTTTTCGACGAAAAGAACACTGAATGTACCATTTACGACACTCGCCCCATGGAATGCAGAGTGCTTAAATGCTGGGATACCCGAGAAATCGAAAAGATTTATGCAAAAAACCGTTTGACGCGAAAAGATCTTATCTCGAGCATCGAAGGGTTATGGAACCTTGTGGAGAGCCACCAGAAACAGTGCGCATACGACATGCTCACCCTATTTGTTGATGCCCTGAACACAGATAAAAAAGATGAGGCACTTAAAGGCATCCTGGAAATCATCGAATACGATATAAAAATCAGGGAACTGGTCGTCCGGAAAGCAGGCCTTGAATCTGATTTGACAGATTTTCTGTTCGGCCGTCCGATTACGGAAACCATAAAAATGTACGGCGTAAAGATTGAAAAAAACGGCGACAAATATCTTCTGGTTCCAACGGGTGGAAGGTCTCTCAACGGATAGCGTCAATTAAGGGGGCGTAATATTAAAAAAATCGACGGCGTTTTCCCCCAAGATCCGCGCCATGGATTCAGACGATAATTTTCTTTGTTTAAACCGCTTGATTTCACGATCCCAAGCATAGGGAATGTTCGGAAAATCAGAGCCATACATAATTCGGTCCAGCCGCATATCCTCAAATTTTACAGGATTTTTTATGGGCAGATAATCGGCGAGGGCCATGGAGGTATCGAGCCAGAGATTATCGTATTTTTCAATGAGTTGTTTATAACGCAGAAATTCATCTACACCTAAATGCGGTACACAAACTTTAAGTTTTGGATAATTTCCAATCACCCGTTTCAACTTTTCCGCGTTGCACAATACATATGGATCACATGGGTATGCCGGGCTGTTGGGCTCTCTTCCAGCATGGATAATTATCGGCTTTCCCTCGGATGAACATAGGTCATAAATGGGATCCATCTCCGCACTGTTCATGTCGAAGCACTGCACATGAGCATGGAGTTTTACACCCTTGAGGCCCATTTCAAAAGCTTCCTTCAGAACCCTTTCGCTTTCGTTTTCTCCCGGAAATACGGTGGCCATGCCGGAGACTTTATGGGGAAATTTTCGACAAATTTCCGCCATATAGGAATTTAACCCGCGAGCAGTTCCGGGTTTGTGCGCATATTGAAGGGCAACAACATGACCGAGGCCGCGAGACAGCAGATAGTCGAGGACATCCGGAGACGTCAACCGGTAACGAATCGGCCAGCCGTATGTGTCGAACCAATTCCATATCGCCTTAAAAATACCGTCCGGAAATATGTGAACATGGGCGTCCACAACAAACGGTAAAGCGCTTGGAATGCTGTTCCCTTCGATATCGTTGAGTGCAGGAAGCGGTGATTGCAACATGGGTTCTTCTATATTTGACTTTTTTACGATCCGATTAAAATGCTCCGAGTTGACAATCCTTTATCTTGACGTCCATGGCTTCGCAGGCACCACTGACTTTCATTTTTCCGACCTTTAAACCGGATGCAATATCCCATGCGCTTCGGCAGGACAGTCTCCCTTGGACACGCTGATCCGCAATGGCATTTTTCAAATCCTCTGTGACACGATCCGGGTGTTTGACAATTTTTTTTTGGGGCTGATATCCAAACAATCCAAGCTGGCATTTCGTCAATTTGAAGTTCATCAGGTCGACGGTCATGCCCACCGCATCGGGTAAAACCTGCAACGTTCTTGCAATTTCAAACGCCACTGCACAAGGTATTTCCCTGTTTTTTCCCTGTTTTAAAATTTCTTTTTCAATGAAACGGTCCGGCGTTGCATCCGGTCCGTGTTTTGCCGAAAATTTATTGGGCTTATCAATATTCATTTCACGATCCTTTCATAATTTTGTCTATTTTATAGGTTCTTCTCCCAATTAGCAGGAGACAGGGTTTTAGGATCACCCACTCTTTGGGAGATAATCCAGAATTAATGAACTCCTTAGTATTACACCGTCATTTTTTTTTCAAGCCGAATACAACATCGGGATTTGTAAGTGTTCAGGGAGTGTGCTTCCTCGTGTAACGATATTGGCGGAGTGGCTTCGTCATTTCAACGACTTAGCAGTGGGGGAGACCGCGGCTCCCGCATGGTTTTCGCGGGAGAACGCGGAGGGGGCAGGAATGCCACCGCTGCTAAGTTGTTGAAATGACCAGACACGTAGACACCTAAGTGAAACGGGGAGGCACACCCCCTGAACACGTACCGGTATTTTTCTTTGCAATTATGACCTGCCGACCCTTTTCCGGAAATAATTCGTGAAGGTTTTTGGTTGAACTTAAACGAGCAGTCTGTTATTTATATGGTTTTCGGAAAAAAATCCCTATTTCAGAAGCTATCCTTTATGCCTTTTTTAATAAAACGAAAAAAAACACGCCAGATCAAGATCGGGAATGTAAAGGTGGGCGGAACGGCCCCTGTTGTGGTGCAGTCCATGACCAATACATTTACCCAGGACATTGCGAACACGGTTTCACAAATACTTCGCCTGGAAAAGGCAGGGTGTGAAATTGTCAGAGTCGCCGTACCTGACCTTGAGGCTGCCAAGGCAATTTCTTCGATCAAACAAGGGATTTCCATACCGATTATAGCGGACATACATTTTGATTACCGTTTGGCCGTAGCTTCGATTCAATCAGGCGCCGACGGCCTGCGGATAAACCCCGGAAATATCGGCAGTGATAAAAAGGTCAAAGCCATTGTCGATTGTGCAGCGGACTTCGACATCCCCATCCGGATCGGGGTTAATTCGGGCTCCCTTGAAAATGACATCCTGAAGAAATATAATGGGGTAACCGCTGAAGCCATGGCTGAAAGTGCTATGCGGCATATTGATTTATTAAAGTCGTTCGATTTTCAGAATATTAAAATTTCCATCAAAGCCTCGGATGTCCATCGTACCGTAGCGGCATACAGGCTCATTTCGTCAAAGACCGATCTGCCGCTTCATGTGGGTGTCACAGAGGCGGGGGGGCTCTATTCCGGGATCGTCAAGTCGTCTCTGGGAATCGGGATGCTCCTTGCAGAGGGTATTGGAGATACCCTCCGTGTTTCTTTGACCCGGGACCCGGTGGAAGAGGTCAGGGTCGGCTTTGAAATCCTCAAAGCACTCGAAATCCGGCGATTCGGACCTGACATTATCTCCTGCCCAACGTGCGGACGCTGCAAAATAGACCTGTTCGATATCGCAGAACGTGTCGAAAAGGCTTTGTTGTTAAAACCCTTGCCCATTAAGATAGCCATCATGGGCTGCGTGGTCAACGGTCCCGGAGAGGCCAAAGAGGCGGATATCGGCATTGCCGGCGGTGATGGAACAGGAATTCTGTTCAAGAAAGGAAAGGTCATAAAAAAGGTTCCTGAAGACAAACTTGTGGATGTTTTACTGGCTGAAGTTGATAAACTTGAACGGACACTATCCTGAGGATAAAGTATCTTGAATGTTTGAGACTTTTGAGCATTTGAGTTTCGAATTTAGTGGGTTCTCACTGATAGAACGACTTGCTTCATATAAACAAGGAATTATTTAATGGGAAAACAAATCAAAACTGCAATTACACCCACGCGAACTGAAGATTATCCGGAATGGTATCAGCAGGTGATCAAAGCATCGGATATGGCTGAACGTTCACCGGTGAGAGGATGTATGGTGATAAAACCCTGGGGATATAGCCTCTGGGAAAATATCGTGGGCGCACTCAATGACATGTTCAAGGAAACCGGGGTAAAAAATGCATATTTTCCGCTTTTTATACCCCTTTCCTTTCTAGAAAAAGAAGCTGAGCATGTGGAAGGCTTTGCAAAAGAATGTGCCGTTGTTACCCACCACAGGCTTGAAAAAGGCGCCGACGGCAAACTTGAACCCGCAGGCCCGCTGAATGAACCTCTGATTGTCCGACCGACGTCTGAAACCATCATCGGAGAATCCTTTTCCAGATGGGTGGGGAGCTATCGCGATCTTCCCATTCTGATTAACCAGTGGGCAAATGTTGTCAGATGGGAGATGCGAACTCGTCTTTTCTTACGAACCAGCGAATTCCTGTGGCAGGAGGGCCACACGGTCCACGCTTCGGCAGAAGAAGCCAGAGAACGGACGCAAATGATGCTCGATGTTTATGCAAGACTTGCCGAAGAATTCCTGGCCATGCCGGTCATCAAAGGAAGAAAAACGGCTTCCGAAAGATTCCCCGGGGCTGTTGACACCTTGTGTATCGAAGCCATGATGCAGGACAAAAAAGGCCTGCAGGTGGGCACCTCACATTTTTTGGGACAAAATTTTGCCAGAGCTTCAGAAATAAAATATCAGACCGCCGAAGAAACGGAAGAATACGCCTGGACAACTTCGTGGGGTGCATCCACACGACTGATCGGAGGGGTCATCATGTCCCATGGCGACGATGACGGTATCATTCTTCCGCCCAAAGTCGCACCCTCACACGTGGTTTTGATGCCCATTGTCCGAAAACCCGAAGACCGGATGAAGGTGATGGCCTATGTGGAAAGTCTGGAAAAAGAGCTGAAGGATAAATTTTATCATCATCGTCGTATGGGTGTGGAAGTCGATGAACGCGACATCGGCGGTGCCAGGGGATGGGAATGGATTAAAAAAGGGATACCGCTCCGGGTGGAAATCGGCCCCAGAGATATTGCCGAAAATTCCGTGTATGTGGCTCGGAGAGACAAGGGGCATAAAGACAAGCTATCTGTCCAACGGAATCATTTTGTTGGAGATATCGCCAAGATCCTGGACGAAATACAAGACACACTTCTTGACCGTGCCCGGTCGTTTAGAAAAGCCAATACCATTGCCATCGATGACAATAAAGAATTTTATGAATTTTTCACGCCCGACACCCCGGAAAAACCTGAAATTCACGGTGGATTTGCGCTGTCCCACTGGTGCGGGAAGGATCAGTGCGAATCGAAAATAAAGGAAGACCTGAGTGTTACAATCCGATGCATTCCCTTGGACAACCCGTCTGAAAACGGCAAGTGCATATGCTGTGACAGTTCCAGCACTGAACGGGTTATCTTTGCAAAGGCGTATTAATTCGGTTTCCATCCATAAATGGCCCTTTTTGCCCGGATCTGCGTTCTCCGCGGGTTTCCCGGCTGCGGCATACAGAAGTATGCCTCGCCGAAAACCCTTGTGCGGCCTTGATCCGAACAAAAATTGCTCATTTATGAATCGGAAACCCACGATGCTTATTTTACAATTGTGGATGGTCACCAATTAAAGGTCTCGAAATACGATACATTGAATCCATGCGACTTTCAAGTTGCAACAGATTGAGGACGCCCATATGGAATGCTTGAGTGATGGGATATCGAAGCCATGAGGGAAAAAACATCTTTAACTGTCCAAAATTCTTTTAACCCCATCATTCCACTACTCCATTATTCCAGCATTTCAAATTGCGGAGGGAGTTGGAGTTTAGTTCTACCATGATCCGTATCAACGACATCATCGATAAAGTTACCGAGTATTACCCGGATGCCGATCTTGACATCATCGATCGTGCGTATATTTTTTCCGCCAAAGTCCACGATGGACAGGTTCGCCTCTCCGGTGAACCCTATCTGTACCATCCCTTGGAGGTGGCCGGCATTCTGGCCGACATGAAGCTCGACGTTGTCAGCGTTGCGGCCGGACTGTTGCATGATGTGATCGAAGATACCCACGCCACCCTGGAAGAGATCAATGAGATGTTCGGGAAGGAGACGACACATATCGTCTCGGGTGTGACCAAGCTGAGTGTGCTCCCCTTTGACAGCAGCTCTCAGGCACGCCAGGCCGAAAGCATCCGAAAGATGATTCTCGCCATGGCGGACGATATTCGGGTCATTTTGATCAAGCTGGCGGATCGACTTCACAATATGAGAACATTAAGGTTTCACTCGGAGGCAAAAAGGAAAAAAATTGCAAAGGAGACCCTCGACATCTATGCCCCCATTGCCGGACGTCTCGGTATTTATTGGATAAAAAAGGAGCTCGAAGATACATCGTTTATGTACCTTCAGCCCGAGGAATATTCCAAGATTGAAAGCCTTGTAAATAAAGATCGAGAGGAAGGCAAAAAATATATCGAAACGGTCAAAAATCTCATCGAGAATAAGCTGGATGAAAACAATCTTAAAGGTGAGGTCAGTGGCCGGTACAAGTATTTCTACAGCATTTATAAAAAAATGACCTCCCAAAATCTTTTATTTGAAGAAGTATACGATATTATTGCGTTTAGAATAATCCTCGATTCAATATCTCAGTGCTATGAAGTACTCGGCTTGATCCATTCTCTTTGGAAACCGGTGGCTAAAAAGTTCAAGGACTATATCGGCGTGCCCAAACCGAACATGTACCAGTCCCTCCATACCACCGTTATCGGGCCGGTGGGTGAGCGAATAGAGATACAGATTCGAACCTGGGAGATGGAGAAGGTCGCCGCATCGGGCATTGCTGCCCACTGGAGTTATAAGGAAGGTCTTCAATTCGATGAGAAGACCAATAAAGCATTCTCCTGGATACAAAATCTTGTTGATAACCAGGAAGATTTTAACAATCCGGATGAATTTTTGGAAAATGTCCGCATCGATCTCTTCCCGGATGATGTATACATTTTTACGCCTCGGGGGGAAATAAAAACGGTTCCCAGAGGCGCAACACCGGTAGATTTTGCCTATTCAATTCACACAGAAGTCGGGAATCAGTGCACCGGGGCCAAAGTAAACGGCCGTATCGTCCCCTTGCAATATGAATTAAAAACCGGTGATACGGTGGAGATCATCACATCCAAAAAACACCACCCCAGCAAAGACTGGCTCAATTTCGTCAAAACCGTCAAAGCCCGAGCCAGGATCAGACAGTGGATCAAAATTCAGGAAAAAGAACGGAGTATAACACTTGGCCGAGAGATGTGTGAAAAGGCCTTCCGCAAATACCGCCTCAATTTCAATACCCTGCTGAAATCAGAAGAAATGGAAAAGGTGGTGGAGCATTTCGGCTTTAAGACGATCGACGATCTCATTGCAAGCGTCGGTTACGGGAAAATTACCCCGCTTCAGATCATTCGGAAGATCGTGCCGAAACCCGAGAAAGCAGAGGACGAATCGATACTGAACAAAATCATCGGCCGTGTACGGAAAAAGAAACCGAAAACGGGTGTGATGGTAAAAGGCGTCGATGACATCCTTATCAAGTTCGGCAGGTGCTGTCAGCCGGTTCCCGGTGATCCGATTACAGGGTATATTACGAGAGGTTTCGGAGTTACCGTTCACAGAACCAGCTGTGTCAATGCCTTGAAAATGAGTCCCGAACGGCAAATTGACGTGGAGTGGGATGTGGATATTGCAGATACATATCCTGTAAAGATCCGGGTTCGTTCTTACGACAGGGTTGGATTACTCGCGGATATTGCGGCCAATATCAGTAAAAACGGTGCAAATATAATCAGTGCGAACACCGAGACACGGGAAAACAAAATGGTAGACAGTTTTTTTACCATAACCGTTGAAGATATTGACCAATTAAATAAGATTCTCCTGTCCATCAAACAGATAAAACATATTCAGGAAGTAACTAGAATAGACAACTAATCCGGAGGACAGGATCTTTTGCGGTCTAGGGCGCTTTAACGATATTGTTCGATTTTATACAGGTGGTACAGACATCCATTCTTTTGACCCTGCCGTTATGCAATGTTCGCACCCGCTGCAGGTTTGGATTGAATCGGCGTTTCGTTAAATTATGGGCATGGCTTACATTGTGGCCAACCATCGGTTTTTTACCGCATATTTCACATATTTTGGACATGGTCATGACTCCTTTTAAATCAAAAACCCTAATTGAGTGAACGTCGGGATGCACAAGATTCAATGGATTCTCTCAATTTTTTGTGCTCATTTAGAATATGAGAACTTGGGTTTATACATCACAACATTAGGTATGTAAAGATTTTTTTCTATTTTTCCGCTTGTTTTTTTAACAGATCTTCACAGAGCGCAATATACTGAAGCGCCTTTTCGTGAATCCCCACATCCGGGTAATTGGTGAGAACCCACTTGAAACGGCTCAGGGCTGCTTTGTAATGCTTGCCCTTAAAATAAAAGAATGCCACATAAAATTCATGCCCGGCAAGAATTTTAATGCATTTATTAATATGTTCTTCAGCTCTGTTTGCATATAAATTCCCTGGAAACTGCTTTTGAAGACGCTTGAAAATTTCCAGTGCCTTATTGGCCGGGGTATAATCTCTGTCAATGGTATCGATCTGCTCAAAATAACAGCGCCCGGTCTGATAGATGACATAAGGAATGGCTTCATTGCGGGGATGAAGGTTTTCAAACTCTTCATATCCGGCCACAGCCTCTTCATAATTTTTTAAATGGTAATACGCATCGGCCGTTTTAAGTTCCGCGAGAATCACGAATTTGTTAAAAGGATACCAATCTTTCAGGTTTTCAAAGGATTCTATCGCATTTTTATAATTTCCGCTATTGAATTGATCCATCCCATCGCTGACAAGTTCCTGTGCAGTTCTCTCTTCTTTGGTCTCAAACCAAGCACACCCGGAAATTACAAGCAATGAAACCAGAAGTAAGGCGATAATCCGTTTCATTTCTTTAGGTTTTCTATGTAATGTCCTGCTGAGAAAGCGGCAACAGCGCCGTCACCCACAGCGGTTGCAACCTGGCGCAAAGGGGTGTTTCTGACGTCCCCGGCCGCAAATACTCCGGGAACCGAAGTCTCCATATTTAAGTTTGCCACAATAAAACCCTTTGCATCCAATTTGACCCCATCGGCCAGAAATTTCGTGTTGGGAATTTCACCCACCCATATAAAGCAGCCATCCACGGAAAGTGTTTTTTCTTCTTTTGTTTTGACATTCTGAACGGTAATATTTTCTACATTGGTTAAACCCTTAATACCTGTCAATACAGAATTCCATATAATTTCTATTTTTTCATCGGCCAATGCATGTTCCTGAAGAATCATCTCTGCACGTAACCGGTCTCTTCGATGAATAAGGTAGACCTTTTTAACAAATTTGGTCAGAAATAAACTCTCTTTTACAGCCGTATCGCCTCCGCCCACAGCAGCAACGATGCGGTCTTTAAAGAACGGGGCATCACAAGTGGCGCAAGAGGAGACGCCTTTGCCGTAAAACGTTTCTTCGCCGGGAACACCCAGTTTCTTGGGGGAAGCACCGGTTGCAATAATAATGGTATGTGTCGTAACAGTTCTGTGGTTTAAAACGATCGTTTTGACCGAATCAGACAAATCCACAGAAACTGCCGCGTTGTTTTCGATATTGAGGCCAAATTTTTTGGCTTGTTCGGTCAATCTTTGAGCCAGGTCAGGACCGCTGAGTCCTTCCGGAAATCCGGGATAATTTTCGATCCAGTCGGAAATAACGATCTGCCCGCCGACCACGATTTTTTCAATCAGAATTACCTTCAATCTGGCACGCGCTGCATAAAGACCGGCGGTAAGCCCTGCAGGCCCACCGCCGATAATAACGAGATCGTAATCAACGTTTTTCATCTGCAAATTTCCCGTTATGTATTCGTTATCATTTCTTCAAGTCTTGATTTGGCAACGATACCGACAATTTTGTCCAGGACTTTTCCGTCTTTAAAGAAAATAAGGGTGGGTATTGATTTTATGCCATATTTGGTGGGTGTTACCGGATTTTCATCAACATTACATTTCGTGAATTTGACCGTGTCACCAAAAGCTTCTGCAAGTTCTTCGACGATGGGTGCTATGGCCCTGCATGGCCCGCACCAAGGTGCCCAAAAATCGACCAGAACAGGTTTTTCAGCCTGCAGCACCTCGGAATCAAAACTGCTGTCCCCTATTTCCATAATTCCCTTTGCCATAAGCGTATTTCCTTTCATTTATTTTTTTCAAAAAAATTTCAACAATCCAATGAAATATAGTGACACGATCCTGCATTGTCAACCTTTTCGGAAGGATGTCTGATATTCTTTATAACTCCACAACAGATTTCTCCGTCTCCTCATTCCAAGTGGTTATGAGGTAGTACCCAAACAGGATGCCCAGAATCAAGATCAGGCTCCATTTAATGGTGGCAAATCCGAGCACGCTGATGACAATGCTCATGACGAAGGCCTTTTGGAAATTCCATCCGCCTCAAGCGAATATATGCAGTGAACGTATGGTATCCGAAACAAAATAAAATAAATTGTTTTCTATCAAAACACAAAGAAGCGGTCAAGCACCGAATGGACCCGTCATGCAATACATCACAGTTGTATTTGGATGACCGACATTTCTTAATAGAATTCTTATATTCTAATCGAGCGAAAGTTTGGGATCCCCAACGAAGCTGTAATCGTCTACCGCGAGCCCTTGATAATCCGCCTGGCACAAGCGCAGGAATAGAGATAACGCCGAATCGAGTTTTGACTTTATTTAGAGAATATTCCGTTGACATTAAATGATACATTGTGGTATGCATTAAATTCTCTTATGAAATCGTGGTTTGTGATAGTAATTTGGAAGGCAAATATATTTCGATAAAGGGAAACTCATGAGCCTACTTCTTGTCACATCGAACAACCCCCTATTTCCTTTAAGATTTTTTATTCCAGCTGTTCTACTCTTTATTTTAAGCTGTAGCAATGGTGCCGGTTATACTTTTGTCGATTTTTCACAAACCATCCAAGTTAAGCAAATCGAATCCACATATAATAAAGATAATACTTTGAGAGTAGCGGTATCGGCGATGATCTCTCCCAAGGAAACCTTTTCAACTTATCGAAATCTGATTAAATATATCGGCGACAATCTAAATTACAAGATTCAACTCATTCAACGAAAAACATATGGTGAAATTAACGAACTTTTTTTGAAA
>JAQBBE010000207.1:0-27500 GCA_032126435.1 Desulfobacterales bacterium
TCATCGATGCGTATCAAAAGAGCAACATTTTGAGTTTTGGCATCTTTCTTGACAACGGAGTTCACAACAACATCCGGATACCCTTTTTCCCGATAAAAACGGATGAGGTTTTGGATGTCTTTGTCAAATTCTTTTTCCTTAAAACGCCTCAGGAAATCTGGAATCATGCACGATTTAAAAGTTTTGATCCGCAATTTAAGACGCGTATTTGAAAAAGCCCGGTTCCCTTTGATTTCAAAACGCCGGATATGAAAAAAATCACCGTTGTCGATATGGACGTAAACCACAAAATTTCCGTCAGCAGAATCTTCCGGAGCCTTTAAATCAACAACCGGCGCAATATAACCTTCCTTCTTGAAAAGCCGGATAAGGGCGGCCTCTTTGTCGGAAAACTTTTCCGGATCATATATATCTCCTGGACGGAGCTGCATGGCGTCGAGAATTTCTCGCTCCAACAGAGGGGAGCCACCGCTGATTTTTATATCTTTGACTCGAGGATAGGGCGTGACTTGAAAACGAAGGATAAGTCGTTCTTCTCCCTGATCTGATTCGGAAACATGGATTGCCTTGAATATATTCGACGATTTCAAAGCTTCAAGGGAATCTTGGAACCGTTTCGTCGAAAACAACTCTCCTTCTTCGATAAAAATTAGATTCTTTGTCAAATCAACCCATCGGCCCGCATCCCCTTTTATCCCCTGGACATCGACAGTAATTCGTGAGACCATCGGTCCGGATTCATCGGTTTTCTTCTTCTGTGCAGATGCGGCGTCTTTGACAAAACATATCATTAAAATCCACAACAATGCGGTTATCTTTATCCAGTCTTTCTGCGTCCGTTGGGTCATATGAATGGGTCTTTTCTATCGAAATTCAAATCTGAATTGAAGTCCGCCGCCATATTGCCCCTCAGTGTCCTGAAAGGCGTTCACTAACAGTTTCTCAAGAAATTTATACTCTGTGATTACTTGTTGGATGACCTTCGCATTTCTTGTCTGCATGCCGTATTTAACCGTTACTCTGCGGGAAAGCTCCTTGCCGACAGTCACTTTTACCTCATTTGATGCCTCAGCATCTTTTGCTTTATTATATTCCAGTGCTACAACATCCAGACCGATGGCATCCTTGATTTGTTTTTGAACGGTTTCAGCAAGAACATCGGCGAGCATTTGTCCTGGAGAGAGGGATGAACCGCCTTCTCCTGCAATCAGTTCCCGCGTTGTTTTCCCGGTGATCAACAAAGAAAGAACATCCTCTTCTTTTTCTGACGGGTCGGAAGAAAAATTAAACTTGAGATTTTCCGGTGTTCCCGAGACATTCAAAAAGACCGTCCATTCCCGAATCATTACTTCACTCTGAACATCGATGGTCGGCTCAATTTTATACGGGTTTATAAAGTCAAAGACACCTCGTTTGACATTAAATTCCTTTTTTTGGAAATATACGGTTCCGGATTCAACTTGGGCCCTCCCGCTGATGATGGGACGATTCACCGTTCCGTATATGTGGAGATCCGGCTTGACAGCCAATAAAGCCATATTATTGTCGACGACAAAAGGCTCTGTGTAACCGGTTGAAATATCGAGAGCCATATTTTCAAAAAAAGGCCGCGGAATCTCTGATGACACCAGAGTTTCTTCACGGGATTTTTTTCCGAGGCTCTCAATAAGATTCAGCTGTATATCCTTATAATACTTCCCCTCAAGCATTTGAACGTATCCCGAAACAAGGGATTTTTCAGGTGTGCCCCGAATATCCAGTTGAGCATTCAACCGGGTCTCCAATGTTTCGGGAATCATAATCGGAAGATCATCGGCTTTACACTTAAGGTTCACTTTCGATAGCTGATACTGCTGAAGATAAATTGTACCCGACAGAGTAAAATGACCGGTGTCCAGCATCCCCTGGATATTATCCAAAACAACGGCTTCGGGGGTTACCTGAACACTGCCGTACAGATCGTGCATGTTCTGGAAAATGCCGGGAACAATCATCCCGGCGTTCTTAAGTTCAACATCTCCACGTAAATATGGCTGCGAAAGGCTTCCGTTGATGTTGAGCGAAAGGAGCACTTCACCGGTCGTGTTGGTTAAAACATCTGTAAGCGACGCTATTATTTCCAAAGGAATGTTACCATCGGCTTTTATATTAAGATCACCATTGAGTTTGCCGTTACCTTTAATTTCTAAAACACCTCGTTTAAGCAGGTTTAGACGGAGACCCGGCGTTGAAATTTCGCCATCCTTTAAGAAAACCTTGGAATCTGATGCTCCGATTAATTCCGCTTGTTTCCAAAAAATCTCAATCCGAGAAATATCTGCCGTCCCGCTTATCTGATCCAATGCCTCGGCATTACCGTTGACTTCGATCTTTCCGGTAATGGAACCATTCAGTTCGCTTCGACCGGCAATTTTTAAATACGGGGTCAAATTGGTGTTGTCAAACCCTGCGGATGCTGAAAATGCTTTGGTTTTCAAATGATAGAATGCATCCAGAGCAAAGTTCGGATCACCTGAAATCTGCGCGGTCTGGTCCTTAACTTCGATCCGAAGCTGAACGTCTTTAAGATGTTGACCGTTGAACCGCAAATCATTTAGGGCCACCTTCCCCTCGAGCTGAGGATTTTCAAAATTCCCCTTTCCTTCGAAATCAAAGGAAATTTTGCCGTTATCAAATTCTCCCAAGTGAAGTTGGGTGATATTTTTAAGGGAAATATCCCCGGAGGTAAGCCGCAGGTGGTAATCTTTGTTTAAAGAAATCCAACCCTCGGCCCAAATTTTCTCACCGGGTGCTGTCACAACCGTAAAAGGGTCGAAGTTGATCTTATCATTGTTAAAATATGATGTCAGCTGGATGCTATGGACTTTCTGTTCGTAGACATCGATATTTTCTCCATTAAAATTCAATGTTCCTTGGGGATGTGCTGTGTTCCCAAAGATATGGCCATTCACAGAGAACTTTCCCTTCATCCCCTCCGCAAAGTCTTCGATAAACAGGGTGTCTCCTTTCAATGCAATGTCTAAAGAAGGGTTTTCCAAAATCTGACGGGTGATGGGATCACGTATCCGGACGATGCCGGAAATATCGAGTGTGGAATTTCTGTTGCGAATTTTTCCGTGATCCAAGGAAAGCATCCCTTCAGAAAATTGGATTTTTGCATCGGCATCGCCGATCTTCACCCGATCAAATCCTATATTTTCTCCCTGCAATCGGACTTTTACCATCGGCGCTTTGACCGTTCCATATAGGTCACCATTGATATTCATCTTCCCAAATGCTTTCATCCCCAAATGTGACATGAGTTCTGTCATGTCAGGGGCCTCCAATATAAAATTAGCCGCAACTTCAAGGGAAGAAATGTCGTAACCGCCGTTAGCCTTAAGGTGGGTTCTGCCTGCCTGGGCTTCGAACTGCTGAATCGTAACATGCCCCTTATTCATGCTGGCTTGTGCCGTCACGTGTACGTCAGCGGGTGATGACGCCTCTCGGGCAGACAATCCCTTTGCAAAAAGCTCCAGGGCGGTTTCGGCCTTCAGCGTCCTTGGATCAATGCCCGTTCCTTCAAGCTTAATGATCGAGTTTATAACCCCTTTCAACCTTGATCCCTTTAATAAAGACACATTTTCGAGATGGGTATCTTTTTGTCGGACAGACAGTTTATAGGATATGGCATCGGTTTCAGGGTGGGACGATATAAATCCCTTGGCAAATGCTTTTCTAAAGTCCACATCGCCTTCTATGTCAAATGTACCCGCAGATGTATTCAGGTTCGATTCATTAATGGTGAGGTATCTGTCTTCGAGACGGCAGGTTAAGTTAATTCGGCCGATTGTTCTCCCGGCAATATTTCCGCCTCCATAGTCCAGCATTAAATTTATGTCAGGGTTGTTCAATGGTCCATGAATGGTCGAATCTGCCTGGACGGATCCCGTTAAATCAGGGGTGAAGGGAATAAAATCTTTAATTTTAGAAAGAGAAACTTCACTCTTTATATCAAGATCCAAAAGCGGACTCTCGGCAAACAGATGATCAATATTTCCGGAAACCTTTAGATAAGAGCCACCCATATTCGCGTCTATAATCAGAGCGCCGATCCGATCTTTTTCCAAGTTTCCCGTCAATGACAATTGACCGATGGTTCCTTGACTGCCGCTGATGTTGATATTCCCGCCGTCAATCTCACAGACAAAGCGACCCTTTTGTTTTAAAAGGTCCCCATCCATAACGGTCAGATGAACGTTGTTAAGCACCACCCGGTGCTTTTGTTTCTCGGCAACCGCTTCTTCGGTTTGGTATTGAAAAAAACCGTTCCGCACTTGAAGCTCCCGGATCACAACATTAAACGGAAGGCCTGAATGCGTCGTATTGGATCGATCATTTTCAGGGGCGTAAAGCGCCTGCATGAGATTGAGGGCCCCAAATCGATCTACCGCCAGATATATTTGGGGGGTTTCCAGCAATAAATTCTTAACGCGCAATTCCCTCTTTAGAAGCCGAATCCAGGAAACACGCAGTAAAAAACGGTTCAATTCAACCAATTTATCGTTATTCGGCGCGCTAAGCAGTACATGGTGCAATTTAACTTCACCCCTCAAAATTGACAGACTGCTTTTAGACCATGTTATTCTACCGGGAATGGCCTGATTGACCGCTGTCTGAATCTGTTGTTGAGCCCTCTCTGTGTTGAGATAGAGTTGTACACCCATTAATAACAGCAATAAAACGGCCAAGACCGCGCCGACACCGATAAAACTCCATTTAATAAATTTCATCATGACAATGTTGACATAAGAATATAACCCAAAAGAATAAATAGGTAATAATTATATCGGGTTATTAATTTTTAGATTTTATATGGGTTCGTTTAGGGTAACACATTACATTCGCTGATGCCAGCATCGAAAGAACACAGGTTGTGATATTGTGATGACAATAAAAATTTCGACATGGTTTGCCCGGTGCGCGAACCCGGTTTAGTTTAATATGAAATAATGGGCGGTATATAATCATATTGAAAAATGTTTTTTATTGACTTAAGGTGATAGAATTATAGAAGATTGCTAAAAGGTGGAAGGAATGGACACGATTATGAAAACGGTTTTAATTTTTATGGTTGGCTATATGCTGACGGTGGGGACTGGCCCGCAACGATAAGAACGCCGGTGAAATTAGCTCAGGACCCATTCCAAACGGTGAAAACGGCATTGTGTTATTTGTCAGGCAAAACGGGAATACGATCCAAGAGAAATTAACGGTCAAAATAACAGAAAAGGCGGTTCGATAATTATTAGAAGCCGTTTCAAAACTTCCCGGTGAGTGATTTTTGAGCCTTTTGCCGAAAAGCGCTGCTCAAGGTTCAAAGATGTTCAACAAAATTTTCAGTCGATCCTTAAAACCTTTGCCCCTCGAATCTTCCGCTCTTTCAGTTCCAGCAGTGCCGTGTTCGCTTCTTCCAGGGAATATTCCTGAACTTCCGGTATGATGGGAATTCCAGCTGCAAGTTCCAAAAATTCAATGACATCCATCCGAGTAACATTGGCGACGCTCTTTATCTCCTTCTCCAGCCAGAGATGTTCAGGATAATTCAGCTTCAACAGATAGTCTTTGTCTCTATCTTCTTTACGAATGGCATTGATGACCAGCCTTCCGCCACCCGTTAAATTTTTCAACGCCCCGACAACCGGTTTCCATGCCGGTGTTGTGTCAATAATGCAATCGAGTTTTTCCGGTGATTCTTCTTCTGTGTCACCCGACCAGACAGCTCCGAGCTTTCTGGCGAAATCCCTTTCATTTTCACTTCTGGCAAAGACAAAAATTTTGGTTTCAGGATATTTGTGTTGGGTCATTTTCAGTACAAGGTGGGCCGATGCCCCAAAACCGGTGAGTCCCAGATTCTGTCCATTCCGAATGTTGGTCAGTCTCAGTGACCGAAAACCTATGGCGCCGGCACATAAAAGGGGCGCTGCTTGAAAATCCGAATAGACATCTGGAATTTTATAGGCAAAGTCTTGTGAAACCGTCATATACTGGGCATATCCGCCGTTGGCATCCCGGCCGGTGGCCCTGAACCCGTCACACAAATTTTCATCACCCTGGATACAATACCCACATTTTCCGCAGGCTGAATAAATCCATGCGATTCCCACCCGTTCTCCGGTTTTGAATCGATTTGCGTTCAGCCCTGTCTGTTTGACCGTTCCCACAACCTGGTGCCCCGGCACCACCGGCAATTGAGGGGGGGGGGTCCTCCCCTCAATTTCGTCCAGTTCGGTGTGGCAAACGCCACATGCCGAAATTTTGACCAGTATTTCTTTTTCTTTGGGGACAGGATCCGGCAAGACCGTCAATTTCAGGGGAGTCCTATTCGTCTCGAGATTGCAAATCTCATTTAACACCATTGCTTTCATTTCAGCAACATCCCACTGTTAGCGCAATTCTCGCCGGTCCGAATTTTTCGTGAAAAACGTATGTTGAGCGTCACTCTAAGTCGAGATTTTTGAAAAATCGGCTATAGTTTCAAATAGATCTGCGATGTGCCTGAGCAAGGCCAGCCTGTTGTTACGTATTTTCGTATTTTTGGCCATCACTAAAACACCGTCAAAAAAAGCATCCACCGTATCCCGAAGAGAAGCGATTTCATGCAGCGCCTGTCCAAATTCTCCCTTGACGAGATTGTCCGCGACTCTGTTTTTTACGTCTTCATAGGCTGAAAACAGTTCGGATTCAGAGTCATGCTCAAACAGACTATTATTTACAGGTTTTGCCTTAAAAGCCTTGGCCTTTTTTATGATATTGACGACGCGCTTGAAAGCAACCGCCAGCGGTTCGAAATCCGGTGCAGTTTTTAGATCTTGAAGCGCTTTGGCCCGGTTCCATAGATCCGGCACGTTATCTCCTGAAACACTCACAACAGAAGCAATGACATCTTTCGAAAATCCATCTTCTGCCAGTTGATGCGTCATTCGGTTCAGAATAAAAGTATTTACATTGTCAGCAATCTCTCGAATATTTTTGGCACCTTTTATGTTGTACAGTTTGATGCTCTTTTCGATCACAGCCCTTAGTGAAAATGAAAAGTCCTTTTCCAGCATGATCTGAATAATGCCGAGGCCCTGACGCCGAAGGGCATATGGGTCGGAAGCGCCGGTGGGAATAAGTCCCACTGAAAAGAACCCGCAAATGTTGTCGATCTTATCCGCAATACCCAGAACCGCACCTGCCGTTGTTTTAGGAAGCTCTCCCCCGGAGTAAATCGGTCGATAATGTTCCTCGATGGCAGCCGCCACATTAGCAGGTTCTTTTGCAATAGAAGCGTAAACTCTACCCATAACCCCTTGCAGCTTGGGGAATTCTCCCACCACCTGACTGACAAGATCAGCTTTGCACAACCAGGCTGCCCTTGTGGCCTCCTTTTTGAGATTCACACCCTTTTCAACTTTATCAGCGAGAAATCCTGCAATCTTTTGAACACGCTCAACCTTTTCATGCATGGACCCCAGTTTGGCCTGGAAAAGAACGCCTTTGAGTTTTTCGACCCGGTCATCTAACGATTCCTTCAAATCACTTTTGAAGAAAAATTGAGCATCTGCGAGACGGGCTCTAAGCACCCATTCATGGCCGGTTGCCACCAGTTTCATATTCTTTGTGCGGGTATTGTTCACCGCGACAAAACAGGGCATAAGATTCCCATTTTTGTCTATTACTGCAAAATATTTCTGGTGTTCCCGCATGGCGGTAATCAGTACTTCACGGGGGACTTCCAGGAACCCCTGATCAAAATTGCCGACCGTAGCCACCGGATATTCGACCAGGTTCTTCACAATCTCCACCAGCCCGTCATCGGGCAGAATCTTTCCGCCGACACTCTTGGCAGCCTTATTTATCTCTTTCTCAACACCTTTTTTGCGTTCTTGAAGATCGATAATTACGTTTGCGTCACGTAGAATCTTAACATAATCTTTGGGACTCGAAATTTTAATCTTGCCGGGGTTCATAAAATAGTGTCCGCAAGTATATCTTCCGCTTTGGGGTGTCTCCGAGGGTAAACGGTATGATTTTGTCACCCAAAAGCGCTACGATGGAATGTATGGGTCTAGCAAATTGAATGTCAAGCTCAGCCCATTTCATGGTCTTGGGAAATGGTGTTGCCAGAATCACTTCCGGCAGAATATTTTTTAACAAGGTTCGGGTTGGAAGGCCGCGTTCGGTTACTTTTGCACATAAGTAACGGCCTTTAACCGTATCCTCTACAGTTAAAGCATTTACGGAAACTCCGACTTTTTCGGCAAATTTCTTCGCGGCTACAGTGGGTTGGCCTTTCTTATCAAATCCAACCTTTTCAGGAGGTCCCAAAACGTCCGATGTCATGGACTTCTGTTTGTCCGCAACTTTTTGTACTTCCAGTGCAAGACGTCGAGGGGTTGCAAAAATTTTGGCGCTCCCGTGCTCAATACGGGCATCGGTCATTTTTTTCAGCAGCGTTGACGACAATACTGTTAGCGCAGGTTCGATGTAACCTGCCGGAATCTCTTCTGTCCCTATTTCAAGCAATAAAGTTTCCATATCCACCTCTGTTTTCATTTTATCTGATGCAGAATTCAAACTAAAAATTTAATGCCTCGTGCATCATGGACCTTGAATAGCATGTCATAGATTATTTTATAATGGGACTGCCCATATCATTTATCCTTTTTCAATAGGGGATAACCCATCGCCTCTCTTTGCTTTAGATATCCTTCTGCACAAGCCCTGGCAAGGTTTCTTATGCGTCCGATATAACTCGTCCTTTCCATAACGCTGATGGCACCGCGAGCATCCAGAAGGTTGAAGGTGTGTGAACATTTTAAGCAGTATTCATAGGCTGGCAGAATCAATGATTCTTTGATTAATTTGCCGGATTCAGCTTCATATTTATTAAAAAAATCGAGCAGCATACCAACGTCGGCCTTTTCAAAATTGTAGGTTGACTGTTCCACTTCCTGCTGATGATGCACATGTCCATAAGTCACATCATCGTTCCATTTTAAATTATACACGTTGTCGACACCCTGCAGATACATGGCAATACGCTCCAGCCCATACGTGAGTTCAACGGATATGGGAAACAGTTCGACACTGCCTGCAAGTTGAAAATAGGTAAATTGCGTAATTTCCATTCCGTCCAGCCAAACCTCCCATCCGAGGCCCGATGCACCGAGTGTTGGGGATTCCCAGTCATCCTCGACAAACCGTATGTCATGTTCAAGGGGATCGATTCCGAGTATCTTCAAGCTCTCCAGATACTGTTGCTGCACATCATAAGGTGAAGGTTTCAAAATTACCTGATACTGGTAGTAATGCTGCAACCGGTTTGGGTTTTCACCATAGCGACCGTCAGTGGGGCGTCTGGAAGGCTGAACGTAAGCAACCTTCCAGGGCTCAGGGCCGAGGGCTTTCAGGAGAGTGGTCGGATGAAATGTTCCGGCACCGACTTCAATGTCATAAGGTTGAGCCATCACACATCCTTTTTTCGCCCAGAATTTCTCTAGCGACATAATTACATCCTGAAAATTCATTTTTCTTTCCTCTCTTCCATTAAAAAATAATAAATAACGACCAATCTAGTTTTATGAGACATTGAGCCAAAAGTATTCAGGTGATCGGGTTTTTCGTCGAATCACTGTCTGAGTGTTTTCTCTCAATGGGGATAAATATAAGTGTGCCGTAAAATCAGCAAATCTATAAAAGCCCTTCTGAATCGATCTTTGAATCAAGCAGGCAGGCGCCTTTTCTTGTTTTAAGAATACTTTCCCATGTACCTTTTAATTTGTCAACATCCTCAACCAGACCCAGCGCCCATATGCATCCGCCGCCGCCAGCCCCTGTAAATCTTGCACCGCAGCCGTTTTCCAGGGCGGATTCAACAAGTGCTGTGCCGATCTCGTCCAGCACCTCAGGTGTCATCTCCTTCCTGACGCCGGTCTCCTGGTTCATCAATTTACATGCATCTTTGACATTTCGCTCCATCAGAGCCCGGGCGAACTTTTGGGTACATACTATAATTTCCGTCCAAAGTCCACGATACTTTCCTGAAAGAAACTGCTGGACCCATTTTCGATTAACATTCTTCGATTCATGCGGGACACCGCAGTAGCCCAGCAAAAGGTGTTGTTCAAATTCTCGTAAGTGTTGCTTCCTGATAATGGTTTTTTTCCTGAAAAACGGATCTTGATCGTTTACCGGCCAGTACCATATGTTGGCGCCGCCATAGGCAGCGGCCAACTGATCCTGAAGGCCGCACGGCACGCCCGCTACACTCGCTTCAAGTTTCTGCGCAAGTAAAGCGATATTCTTTCTGGACAGGGATTCATGCCCCATCTCCCCCAAAACCTTTGAAAATGCCGCAATAAGCGCCACCGCGGCCGCGGAAGATCCCCCCAAGCCACTGCGTGGCGGCGATGATGAGTCAATATGGATATGAACACCTGAAGCTCTGAAATAGACCCCGATTGCAAACATAAGTCCAAGTGGATGATCAAAGGGCGCTTGGTCAAGGGGATATTCAGCACTTCTAAACCCCTTTGAAGAAATTTTTATTTGACCGGTATCATAGGGTAGAAGTTTTACACGTGTCCTTAAGTCCATGGCAATGTTAACGGTACACGGAGAAAGATGGCGAAGGGGATAATAAAAGGTGCTGAGATCCAGGGTGCCGCCCATGTCGATTCTGCACGGTGCCGAGGCCTCAACAGGAGATTTTAATAATACCTTTCTCATGGATTCAGTCATATCATTAAAACCGGCACGCCCTCGACTTTGCATCCGGTATCCTATCATTGTCTAATCTGCCGCAAAAATTTTAAACTCCGGGGTTCTTTTCCCAAATGATACGGTACAAACGCCTCCATGAACTCCAGTCCTTCCTTCAAAGCCCGGGACGTAAATTTGATCCGTGCCGCCGTGTTTAAATCCCCTCTTTCGATCCACAAAAGCTGTTTAATGGTCCCTTTTGAAAAAAGAATTTTCCCCGAAATTCCGGAGACACATCGGTCACATGCAATGCCGCCCTTTACAAGGTTAAAGTACACTCTGGAATTCTGCATTTTCTCCATTTCAATCCTGCATTCACTGCATTGCCTTAAATTAGGAACAAGGCCGGCGATTGTCATAAACCGCATCTGGAACAGGATGGAGAGTGCCGCTTCGGATGTCCGGTCAATATCGAGTTCTCTAAGAACGTATTGAAGCAGTTGGTATAGCCGGGCTTGCTGTTGGCCGGGTTCCATCCATTCGTTGACCAGTTCAGCCCAATAACTGGCATAAGCGGTCTTTATTATGCTGGATCTAATATTGGAAAAAGGATGCGCCAAGGTTGCTTCCTGTAAAAACGGAAGTCCCTTTTTCCGCCCCGTACCGTATACAATGTTTAATACAGAAAATAATTCCAGGACACCTGCAAATCGTTTCGTGCTTTTTTTTGCGGATTTTGCAATAATCGTAATTTTGCCTTTGGTTAACGCAAAGAATGTAATGATAAGATCATAATCACCAAAATCGGTCCGTCGCAGAACGATAGCAGGCGTGGAAAAACTTGACATCTATTCATATACCAAGGAGTGTTGTAGCGATGATAAAATACAACGTTACACTGATAATGTCGATAGCTGTGGTGACAAAAGGGCCTGACGCGATGGCGGGGTCGATATTTATTTTCGCCAGAGTCATCGGCACCAGAGATCCCGCGAGGGCCGCCATCGTCATGGAACAGAGCACAGCAATCCCCACGGATAGAGCAAACAGTTCACGGCTGTATTTCAACTGAGCCACTAAACCGACAACAAAGCCGTAAATAAGACCCAGTATCAGCCCCACCATAAGCTGTTTGGAAACCACCGACCAGATATCACGGATATTGAGACGTCCAGTGGCAAGCCCCCGAACTGTAATTGTGGCGGATTGAACGCCGATGTTGCCACCCATTCCCATGATCACCGGAATAAATGCCGCCAGATAGGCCAGCTTACTCAAACTCTCCTGAAAATAACCGATAATGAAGGACGCAATAATTCCGCCGATACAGCTCGCGAACAGCCACGGCATGCGCATTTTGATATTTTTGAATATGGATTTGGTTTCAACGAAATCCCCACCGGCACCGGCCATTTTCAAAATATCTTCCGTAGCCTCTTCCCTGATGATATCGATAACATCATCCACCGTAACAATACCCACCAGTTGGTTGGTGTCATCCACGACCGGTACCGCGAGGATGTCGTAACGGGCAACTATTTTGGCCACTTCTTCCTGATCCATATCCGTTTTAACCGTAAAAACGTCCGTTGTCATGAAATCCTTAAGGGGCGTGTTGGGCGGAACCACCACCAGCTGTCTTAAAGAACTCACACCGATCAATTTTCCGTTTGAATCCACCACATAAAGATAAAACGGCATCTCCACATCCAGATGCTCTTCTTGAAGCGATTCGATGGCCGCCCTGGCGGTTGTATCCTCCCGAAGGGCGATAAAGTCAGGAACCATTATACCGCCCGCTGTATCATCACCGTAATGAAGGAGGCCTTCCACCTCTTCGGAACCTTCTTTTTTCATCATCTCAAGGATAGCATCAGACTTCTCCACGGGCAGCCGCCCCAACAGGTCTGCGACGTCATCCTTTGGCATGAGATCAAGAATCTCGACCACATCGTCCAGGTTCAAACCTTCAATAAGATTTGGAACAGTATCCTCACCGATATTGCTGAAAACTTCACCCTTTATCTCTATGTCATCGATCAGGTTAAAGAGTCTCCGCTGATTGGGAATTGACAAAGAATGAAACACCAAAGACAGATCTGCAGCGTGCGTTTTTTTCACAATTTTGCGCAGGCGGATTGTCGCATCCCGTCTCAGAAGCCTTTTTACGCTTTCAACCAGTATTTTGTCAGGATCATTTTTCATATTTCACAACGTAGAGAATGTCCTCCACCGTAGTGGACTATTGGATGATTTTAATTGCGGATCGTTTGCGCAAACCCTCAATCCACTCCTGATATTTCTTATCAGCATTTTCCCCAAACAGTATTCTTCCGATCTCGGGCGATACGTCCTCAAAAGACTTTCCAGGAGTCTCCAAAATCTCCTGAAGAAAAAAAATCTGATATCCCTGATCGGTCTCGAGTACGGGTGTAAACTCTCCGGGCTTCATTCCTTTGATGGTCTTTTGAAGCTGTGGCGATAGGGAATCGAGCTCGAACAGACCCAAATCTCCTCCTTCAGCAGCCGTTGATGGGTCTGAATAATTCCTCGCCATGGTTTCAAAAGATTGCCCGGCTTTCAATTCTTTTAAGATCTCATCTATTTTCGCCCGAATCTCAAGTTTTTTATTCTCATCGGCAAACGTAGGGATTCTTATCAGGATATTGCGAAGGTGGTATTTTTGTTTCCCACCATACGTATCCTGGTGCTTTTCATAATAGGCCGCAATGTCTTCTCCGGTAATCACGATCTTCGATTTTACTTCAAGGTTGATGAGCCTTGTCCTGAGTATCTCTTCCTTGATCTTATTTCGATAGGCCTCCATGGTTAAGCCGTCTTTGGCCAAGGCAAGTCTGAGATCTTCATCGGTAAAGAAATTTTCTTCTTTAATTCTCTCAATGGTTTGATCAATCTGTTCTTCGCTGATTTTAATATTTGAGCGTTTTATCTGCTGATCTTCGATTTTCTTGTCAATAAGCTGGTTGAGCACACCCTCACGTACTTTGAAGCGCATCCCTCGTTCTTTTTCCTCGGGATATCCAAGGGCATGGATTTTATCTTCATAGGGCTTAATCGATTGATTGAGTTCAAAAAGCGTAATGATATCATCATTGACCACAGCAACAATTCGATCAACGATTTCAGCACCTTGTGACTGTATAACGAGGGGAGAACCCCCCACGCAAAAAAATACAGCACAAATCATTAAATTGCTTATTACTAATATTAAACGTCTGAACTTCATTCCAAAAAACCGTGCATTATTTTCCAAGCCCGTCGATTTTTCCCCACAGTTCTTTGTTTATTTCAACGGGGTATATTTTTTTAAGTTTTTTGATCCACGATGAATATGCTTTTTCCATCTTTTTCCGGCGTAAATTCTTTAGGATGATTTCATCGGTCTCTTTAGTCCCCTCTTCTACCCCAGAGGCTATCCCATCGTCTTTTGAACGTTCTTCATCATATTTTGCCATATCATCGGGTGTTATTTCGATTTGACCCCCCAACTCTTCGGCAATCACCTTCTCCATAAGCAAGCGGGTTTCTAATCTCCTTTCCCAAGTATGGTACGACACAGCATATTCAAGCAAAATTTGCTGGAATACTGTGTCGGGATAATCTCCTTTTATATTTTCAGCAGCCTGTTCGACTTCCATTTTCGTAATCTCGATGCCGAGTTCTTTAGCCCTCTCAAGAACAAGCATTTCCTCGATCATCTGTTGAATAAGTCGCAATCGAGCTTCTCTGAGGGTTCCGGGCTGCCGCACACTATTGTAAGAATAAGCGGCTTTTGCAATTTCAAATGCCGTGTTGAAATCGGAAACGGTAATTCCCCGGCCGCCCACCTTGATAAAATATACTTCATTTCCCTTTTGTTCGGAATTCGAACACCCTGAAAACGAACAAACAATCAATAAAAAGCTGATTGGAACAATCAGCTTGATAGAACATCTTATCATCGGGATTCGGCAGTTTTCGGTGTCATTGATGTTAACTCGTAAATTGCCTAAATTTTTTTTAATTATTAACACGTTGCATAATCTCTTTCAAGATGTTTTTGACCTGGGTCAGAAGGCCGGTTGGATTCGCTTTTTCCAGGTTGGCTTTAAGCACCTGTTCCCGAGTAAATTCAAATCGATGGTTTTCAGAATCGAGCATTTTGAATAGGCCGGCAGGATTTCTCTGGTGTGCCCCGGAAAAATGGAGTGAAAGCTGTTGTCCGATCAGGTCAAGGCGCTTGACCCCCGCCTTTATGGCCAATACCCTGAGCATGATTTTTAAAAGAAGGTTTGAAACCTCCACAGGTAATTTACCAAAACGATCCAACAGTTCAACTTTAAAATCCGTGATCTCGTTGAGTTCTGTTATTTTTACCAAGCGGCGGTATGCTGAAAGACGCTGATCAATATCTGGAATATAGGATTCAGGTATTAAAGCGGGCATACTAACGTTAATTTCCGGTTCCAGGCTGTCTTGAACTGTTTCTCCTTTCAGTTCAGCCATTGAATTCTCCATCAGTTTAAGAAACATGTCATAGCCGACTGCAGCAATATGACCGGACTGTGAAGCCCCCAGAATTGTTCCACCGCCTCTGATCTTCAGGTCACTCATGGCGATTTGAAAACCTGATCCGAGGTCACTGTGTTCCATCAAAACCTTCAGACGTTTCTGAGCGTTTTTGCCGAGTATGCTTTCATCCGGAATAAAAAGGTATGCATAGGCCTGTTCATCAAACCGCCCGACACGGCCGCGCAATTGGTAGATCTGGGAAAGTCCGAATTTATCGGCGCGATTGATTAATATGGTGTTGGCGGAAGGGATATCGAGTCCTGACTCTATTATGGTGGTACACACCAGCAAATCGATCTCTTTATTCATAAAACGGAGCATGACATCCTCCAACGCCTCTTCATCCAGACGGCCATGGGCGACATCGAGTCTAACATCGGGCACCAGAGCTTTCAGATGCTTTGCCATTGCCCATATACTATGAATATTGTTATGAACAAAAAAGATCTGACCTTTTCTGTTTAATTCTTTTTGAATGGCTTCGGAAATAACGGCATCATCAAATTCAGAAATGTATGTGATAATAGACTTGCGATGCTCAGGCGGTGTTGCAATGACACTTATATCGCGGATTCCCATGAGGGACATATGCAGGGTCCTGGGAATCGGGGTCGCAGTCAATGCAAGCACCTCCACTGTGCTTTTCATTCTTTTTAGTTTTTCCTTATGTTTGACGCCAAAACGCTGTTCTTCATCCAGTATTAAAAGACCCAGTTCTTTAAAAGCCACATCCTTCTGGAGCAGCCGGTGAGTTCCGATGACAATATCGATTCTTGCAGTTTTAAGATCATCGATAATTTTACTCTGGCGACTTAAGGAGCGAAACCGGCTTAAACATTCTATATTAATCGGGTACCGTTTGAATCGCTCGGAAAATGTGGCGAAATGTTGTTCAGCCAGCACAGTGGTTGGAACAAGAACAGCCACCTGTTTGCCGTCATTGACGGCCATGAGCGAAGCGCGAAGGGCAACCTCTGTTTTACCGTAACCCACATCGCCGCAGACCAGCCGGTCCATTGGGATGGGTGCCTTCATGTCATTCAGTACATCTTCGATGGCATTGAGCTGGTCCGGTGTCTCCTCGTAAGGAAAGCCGGCTTCAAAATCCTGGAAATCGCTACCAACCTCTCCGAAAGCATATCCCTTTCTGACCTTACGTTTAGCATATAGTTTTAAAAGCTCTCCGGCAATCTTCTCCGCCGATCTTTTTACCCTGGCTTTAACCCGTTCCCATGATTTGCCGCCCATCTTGTCCAAAACCGGTTCGATTCCATCCACTCCCATGTATTTTTGAACCATGTTCATACGGTCGACAGGCAGATATAGTTTGTCATTATCCTTATAGAGAATGAGAAGATAGTCATTGCTCGAACCGTTATGCTTCAGTTTTACGAGACCTTCATATCGCCCGATCCCGTGATCGATGTGAACCACAAGATCCTTTTTTTTCAAATCTTCAAATGCAAGGAGTTCCGTTTGAACCCTTGGCGCTGTTTTTATTTTTCGGCGTTGTTTCGATCCGAATATTTCATCCTCTGTAATGATCGCCAAAGATTCAGCCGGCCAGACAAATCCGCAAGAAATCTGTCCGAGGCAGACGAACACCTGACCTTTGCTTTGTTGGATATCAGGCAAACCGTCAACACGATCGAGATAGATACCGTAAGGGACTAAAAGCGACTTCAGCCGCTCGGCCTGTGCCTGTTTATTACAAACCAAAAGGGTGACAAAACCCGCCTGCTTCTGCGCATTGATCCAATTTGCCAGCGGTAAAAAAAGGTTTTTCTCCCGGCGACGTGTAAGTTCCAGAAAGGTCGGGATGTCGTCTTTAACGGAAAAGTCAAACCGTCTGAGGGGCTGTTCGGTGGTAAGTGACCCTTTTGATACCGGAAGCTTTTTAAACGTCAGCGTTTTTTTATGCATAAAGAGGTCTTTAGTCTTTGACCATGTAAGATAAAGACTTTCGGGTTCGACACAGAGTCTTGCTTCCTTGCGCGCAGCGACAAAACTTTTGGATGCCTGCTCCAGCGTTTGATCTGCAACCTTTTCGAGTTCGGCCGGCTCAAACAGAATAAAAAGCGTTTTATCCGGCATATAGTCAAAAAAAGTATCCAACTCAGGATAGATCAGCGAGATCATGCTTTCAACTCCGGGGAACACTCCCTCCTTTTTAATGCGATCGATCAAGCTTCTGACTTTGGTTACCGGAATATCCAGCTTCGATGCCTGCGCCCTCATCCGGCTTATAATCTGATCAGTGCCGGCCTTCTTTACAACCGCTTCCCGGGCCGGCAGGATAACGGCTTCTCGGATTCTTTTAATGGTTCGCTGGGATGCGGCTGAAAAAAACCTTAAGGACTCTACGGTTTCCCCAAACAGTTCGATCCTGAGCGGGTCTGAATAAAGCGGGGAAAAAATGTCCAGAATACCGCCCCTGATGCAGAAGTCTCCGGGTTCCTCAACAATTGCTGACCGAACATAGCCGCCGGACAACAGCTTTTTAACCAAGGTGTCACGATCGATATCCTCCCCAACCATAACAAGTTCTGCATAATCACACAGCTGTTGTCTGGGTATGATTTTCTGCAGAACAGCAGACACGGTGGTAACCACAATCTGCGGTACATCACCGACGACCAGCTGATACAGTGATCTGATCCGCTTTGCTGCTGTTTCATTGTGATAGGACAGGTACTTAAATGGTAAAATATTATATGCCGGAAAATAAATCATGGGCGGCCGGAGCTTTTCTGAAAAAAAACGCAGATCTTCCAAATGGGTTTCCGCTTCCTTTTCTGAAGGCGCTATAACGACAACAGGCGACGGGTGCTGTGTGTATAACCGGGATACCAGATAGGCTTTTTCAGATCCGGACACCCCTGTGCATTCAATACTGCGGTCCCTGTCAGGAATTATATCAGATATGCATCCATATGATATTTTTTCTTGATTTTGATCCATAAACAAAGTAGTTGTCTTTTTATTATGCCATGCCGGCGTAGCTCAGTTGGTAGAGCAGCTGATTCGTAATCAGCAGGTAGGCGGTTCGAATCCGCCCGTCGGCTCCACCTTATTCTTAGGGGGTTTTGGCAATTTGACGGAGCGGTGCTTTATTTTTTATGCCCCAAAAATAAGGTGCTTTTTCGAACCGCTATAGCCCAATTCGGATCATTGTGCAACCGGCGTTTATGCCCCCTGCAATTCGCACTTTAACCTGTTGAAAAAACATATCCTAAAGCATTCAGGTGATCTGTTTTTTTTGCGATCACGATCGTACACCTATAACCAGAATAAAAAGGAGTTGTCGTGAGTTATAAAATAGGATTTGCCGGAACCGACGCAAGAACGCTTTTAAGTGCCCTGATCACTTCAACGGCAACCAGTGAAAACCATCCGGATGATTTTCAAGGCGTCGTTATTCGGGGGATGCCGTCCATGCCCCCGTTTGCAAAGACAATGCAGTGGCCGATAAAATTTTTATCCACAACAGACAATTCAAAAAAGGCATATGCCGCTGCTATAATTGAGGCCCTTAAAAACGGATCCATCGACGGTGTTGTTCCAATGCCTGAAGATTTATTGCTCGAGGGTTTGGTTGATGAATTGGAGGAAGCCGGTTTTCTCGATTCTATTTTAGGATTTACGCGCAAAAGTTCATTTATTGAAGGCGACAAAATCGCGTGTAAACGTCTTTGCCGTGAATATGGCGTCCCTGTTGCCGACAAATGGTATGAAGTAGACGCCAGAGACTATGCACAGGTTTTGAAAGCGTGTCTGGCTCTGATCGACCAGTACGGCGGCGCGGTGCTGAAGTATCCGTATAGTGCCGGCGGGAAAGGTTCCCGGATTATTTTAAACGCATGGGAAGTCAAAGAGGTCTATGACACGTTAATCAACGATTATGGGAAAAATTATAAACGATCCCTGGGAAAAAAATCCCAATGGCCGCTCCTTATCGAGTCGAGGATGTCCGGCGTCGAAATTTCATTTAATATTTTGATCGATAAAAATGAAAATTTTCAAATCCTTCCCACCTCCATGGATTATCCGGAGCGATTCCCCGGACCTGCCAGTAAAGACAATCCGATTACCGGCGGAATGGGCAGCATTTCACCCCATCCCATGGAAACATCCGGTCTGCTGGAAATGGCGGCCGAAGATATTGTTAAGCCGCTGATAAAAGCATTGAAAGAACAAAATATGTTACGTCCCTGCCTGGTGTATCCCGGCTGCTTTTTATCGTTTGACGGTAATATGGCCCCAACGAGAATTCGCGTCTGCGAGATCAATATTCGGCCTCCGGAACCTGAATGGCAGCCGATTGTCCGCAGAATAAGAAACCTGGGCCCCTTAATCAAGGCCACGCTTCAAGGAAATTTAGATACCGTCACCCCCGAAATAAGGTCTGACCAGATATCCATCTGCACGGCCCTGGTTACCGGATCCGGCGGCCCCCAAGGCCAGAAGGGATACCCGTGGTCCTGCACCAAGGGGGAACCCGTCCATATCGATTTTGGCTACCTGAACAAAAAGAAGATCCAGGTTATTCCATCTGCCATGACGTATTCAGACGAAGAAGGGATTTTCAAATCCGATGGCAGCCGTGTCGCCTATTGCAATGTCAATGCAACCGTGAAACCCGGAGAAAGCAGAGCAAAAGTGGCTGAACGGCTTCGCAGGAAAGTATTGACGGCCTTTGAAAATGGTAAAATAAGGGTCATCCCCCGGGAAAACCCTGAAGGGAACCGGCTGGATTTACGATACGATATCGGCAACCACTTTGACATGGCAGAAGAATTACTGCCAACAAAAATCGCCGTGTAAAGTCGATGTTGGATTTACAATGGAAAATCTAAAAAAATGCTTGTATTTTAGTTCGTTGAATAATATTTTTACTTCAATCTTCTTGACAGACATATCCGTTTTGACATACCGATAAGGGATAGACCCATAATGAGGAGGCAGATGAATGAACGATTCAGACGACATAGAGTTAAAATGCGAAATCAATAAAATCATGAAAAATGTCCATAACATAATAAAAAAAATTGAAACCCTCGATCCGGCCAAGAACGATAATTCAAAGCAAAGTAAGGATTAATTTTCGTAAATATAACGGTGTTGAATAAACAAAAAAAGATCTTAAGGAGGCGCCATGGCATTAACCAAAAATGATATTGTCACAAGTATACACGATCTGGGTTTTACCAAGAAAAAATCTGTGGAAATCATCGAATCTTTACTGGAAATTATTAAAAGTTCGCTGGAGAAGAATGAAGATGTCCTGATTTCGGGATTTGGAAAATTTTGTGTGAAGCAAAAAAAACAACGGAGAGGCCGCAACCCTGCCACCGGCGACGACTTGATGTTGAAAGAACGAAAAGTGGTTACGTTTAAATGTTCAGGAAAATTGAGGGACAAGATCAAGGACAATAAGCGCCGGATTTAACTTAATCCCTTAAGATTTTTTTAACTGCCCATTGTACTGAGCCATAAAAATTGATAGGGATTCAACTTTAATGCATCTGTACGGAAAATCTCGCCGGTAATGAGGTCTCTCATCCGCATCGGAGCTCCGGCGCTCGATAACGAAGCTGTAACCCGTTTGGATGAAATATTGGTGACGGCAAACAGTTTTTGATCCTCAGCATACCTTGCGATGACAAACACTTGAGGATCGATTCCCAGTATTTCAAAATCGGCGTTCGGGTGAAAAGCAGGCTGCTTCCTCCTGGTTTTGATCATTTTAATATACCTATAAAATATCTGAGAACGGAAGGTTTCAGGATCTTTGAGTTGGGATAACACGTCATCAACCTGCAATTTTTCCCGATTGATGGTTCTGGCTCTTTGAGTCTGCCGAACGCCTACCTCCCAGTTTCTGGAACCGAGCACACTGTGAATATATGAAGCAGGGACCCCGGGTAACGCATACTGAATTGACTGAGAAGCCAAAAATTTTTGTGCGTGCCAAGAATTTTTTGTGGCCCCCGGGGTTAACAGGGCATCCACATAGGTAATATTCAACTCATACGGGCTGTCGGAACCATCCGGATTTCTTTTATAGGAAACCCTTCCGCCATTCTCTTTCACAACATCAATGAGTTTATCGATTTCGGCTTGGGGTAAAATCCCTTCCAGCGGACGTACGCCGATTCCGTCATGAGACGCCGTAAAATTGAAAAACGTATTACTATTAGACGTTACCTTCAAATTTTTGGCCCATCCGGACAGTACCGTTGAATCCTCTCGGGCAAACGCATAAAAAAGCAACGGCGGCAACGTAAAATTATAAATCATTTGTGCTTCATTGTGCCCATTGCCGAAATAACTCATATTCTCATTATACGGCACATTGGTCTCGGTAATCAGTAGAACGTCCGGTGCAACAACGTTCAATATGCTTCGAAAAAGTTGAACCACTTGATGCGCCTGAGGCAGATGAATGCAGGTTGTGCCGATTTCCTTCCAAATATATGCGACGGCATCAAGACGGATAGAGGTCGCCCCTTGCTCCACATAAAAAAGAAGGGCTTTTACCATTTGTTTAAGAACTTCCAGGCTCTTGTAATTGAGATCGATCTGATCGGCACTGAAGGTGGTCCAAACATACACAGGTTCGTCGGAAGTTTTGTTGAATCGAGTTAAAATCGGTAAGGATCGAGGTCTAGTCACCAAAGACAGATCGGCTAAGGGATCGACCTCAATGGCGAGGTCCTCATAGTTTGGCTTCTCCGTCAAATAGTTTTGAAACCACATGCTCTTTGCCGAAACATGATTGAGCACGAGATCGAACATCAACTGAAAATCCCTGCCCAGTCGACGAATATCTTTCCAAGTCCCAAGCTCTGGATTTACCGTAAGAAAATCGATTACCGAAAATCCATCATCCGAAGAAAATGGGAAAAACGGCAGGATATGTATGGTTGAAAACACGTCTTTAAACTGGCGAGCGGCAAACTTATATAATGTTTCTAAAGGACATTCTCCCTCGTTCTTCAATGTGTCGCCATAGGTTATCAAAAATACATCTTCCTGAGAAAAATAACCCCTTCCCCGGCCTTTTCGAGGCTGAAATCTCTCGATGATTGGCAGTATTTTATCAAAAGCCAGGGTTCCGGTTTTTGCACCGTAAATCTTCTTGAGAAGATGTTGAACCGCACCCATGTCTTCCATTTTTATTCTCCTGTTGTCTATTATGGTGCAACATTTTAATGCGTTGAAACAAATCGATTTCAAAGGAGCTTCAGGTAGTGTTGAATTTTTAAAAGGCTAAAATGTTACCTATTCCCTGCCCGGAAATGAGGTATTTCGTTCAAGATCCAGGCATGCGAAAAAATTAACCACAGGTGCCCCGCAGGAAATGCCCTTGGGGTGCATATCTTTAATATTCCGAGGATTAATTTTCGAGCATGCCGAAGAGATTGGGCAAAATAACCATTTATGGACAGGCATTGGCTAAAGGTTAATGTCGTAAGCCTTGATTTTACTTAACAGGGAGGGATGACTGATTTCAAGAATCCTTGCGGCTTGCGTGCGATTGCCGTTTGTTGTTTTAAGCGCCTTGGTGATGAGTTTTTTTTCCAGAATTTTCTGGGCGGCCTTCAGCGAGTATCCATCGAAGCAATCGTCCATCTTACCCATCTTTGATTCTTCGCCCAATTCAGACGGAAAGTTTTCTGGCAAGAGGATTGTATTTTCGGCAAGCACCACGGCCCTTTCAATAATATTTTCAAGTTCCCTGACATTTCCCGGCCAGCTGTGCTTAAGAAGAAGAGACATGGCTGACGGTGCTATTCCATTTATTTCCTTATCAAGACTGATATTGAACCGGTCAATAAAATGTTGACTTAAAAGGGGAATATCTTCCGGCCTTTCCCTGAGCGTCGGCAACAGGATCGGCAGCACATTCAGCCTGAAAAACAGATCCTCACGAAAGGTGCCTTTTTTCACTTCATCTTTAAGGTTTTTAGCGGTAGCAGCAATAACACGAACATCTATTTTTTTTATTTTTGAATCACCGACCGCTCTGATTTCACTCTCCTGGAGTACACGCAGGAGCTTTACCTGCAAAGACAGGGGCAATTCGCCGATTTCATCGAGGAAAATCGTGCCGCCGTCCGCTTCTGTAAAAAGCCCCTTTCTATCGCTGTCCGCTCCTGTAAAAGCGCCTTTTTTATATCCAAAAAGCTCGCTTTCCAGCAAATTTTCAGGGATACCGCCACAGTTGACAGGAACCAGCGGCTTTTTTGCCCGGTCTCCTGCAAAATGGATCCCCTTTGCAATCAATTCTTTTCCGGTTCCACTGTCTCCATAAATTAATACCGTGGTATTGTATTGGGCCACTTTTTCGGCCAGCTTGAATACATCATTCATCGCCTTGCTTTTGGCCACCATATTTCCGAAATGATAATTTTCTTGAATTTTTCGAATTCGTTCTTTAAGCCAAAGATTCTCCCTTTTCAAACTCTCTCGTTCTTCCGCCTTTTTAAGAGTAAGAAGAACTTCATCGGATTTAAACGGCTTCGATATAAAATCATACGCCCCCTTCTTCATGGCTTCAACAGCGATATCGATGCTGCCGTATGCCGACATCATGATTACTGTGGTGGCCCAAAGCTTGTCCCGTGCAATTTCAAAAAATTCCATTCCACTGATATCAGGCATCTTAAGATCACAGAGGATAAAATCGTATAACGTCTGATCAACCATCTCTAAAGCATCTTTCCCATTGGATGCCGTCTCGACTCGGTAGCCCGATTTTTTAAGTAATGAGGACAGCATGTGGCGCATGTTCTCTTCATCATCTATGATCAACAAGCGTTTTTGGGATAACGTATTATCTGCTGCTGTTTTTTTATTCATTGCTTGAATTTTAACTCTATTCTCATGGATTCCATTCACCGTTCAACATTCAGTGGCAAGTAGATGGTTAGGGTCGTGCCTTTTCCTTCTTTACTGTTAGCCTTGATTTTCCCGCCAATCCCTTCAACAATCATGAAACAAACGGAAAGACCGAGGCCGGTTCCTTTTCCAGGCCCTTTGGTCGTATAAAAAGGGTCAAAAATATTTCCAAGATTCTCCTCAGCAATCCCCGGGCCATTGTCGATATATTCTATTTTCAACATGTTCAGATGACCCGTCGATTCAGTCTGGATGCCGGGTACAACCTCGCTGATAATAGATATTTCCCCTTTTGAATGATTTTTATTCGACGAGACGGCGTCGGCAGCATTTATAATTAAATTCAGAAAAACCTGCCTCAACTGGTTTGGATCCGCCATAACCGTATCACGTTCCGCCATAAATCTGAAATCCAAATCAATATCGGACATCAAAGGATGAAACTTGAAAGCATCGACCGTGTCTTGGATGATCGCGTTCACCGAAACAGCCTTCATACCTTCCGCCGAAGGCTTTGAAACCTCAAGGAGTTGTCTGATAATCGTATCGATTCTATTGATTTCATTTTCTGTGCGGTTAAAAAATTCCTTTCTGTCATCGTCTGAGATATCATTTTGTTTAAGCAATTCAAGATAGCCCACAATAATACCGATAGGATTGCCGATTTCATGGGCAATTCCTGCAGACAATCGCCCGACAGAGGCCAATTTTTCTGCTCTGATCATATCTTTTTGGGCTTTTTTTAGATCAACATTGGCCTTCTCAAGGGACATCACCGCAGCTTGAAGCTTTTCTTTATCCTCGGCGATATGTTGCAGCATTCTGTTCAGCGCCTTGGACAATTTACTGAACTCGTTGTCCTCTGCTTCATAAAGAAAGAATATCTCGTCTTCTTCTTTGTATGCTTCGGCTCTTTTTACCAATTTCTGCAAAGGTTTAACGGTAATTCTTGACAATCGATAAAGACCGATGATCGTAAAGACAACCGTATTGACAAGGACGTAAATTAACAATACATATTGCGTCCGTCTCAAAACCTTATATATTCCCGCAAGCGGCATAACAAGGCTACACGCACCAACGACGCGTCCTTTCTGAAACAAGGGCGCCGCTATCATCAGATCCCGGCTTTGTCTCCAGAAAACCCCCCAGGTGGAACCGAAAAACCGGGTTGTTTTCAATCCGGACTGAATTGTCTGACCGGCAAGGGATTCGAGTTCGTCGTGCAATTCACAGCTTTTGCCGTCCGAATATATTCGATTCTTAGTTTTGTCCAAAACCAGCACGCAAGAAAATTCTGCGTCTGTTAACATTTTTCGAAGACCCGCCTGAAAACCTGAATCCGCCAAAACATCTTCCGATTTAGAAGAAATCATAATACCGGTTTCGATTCCCGATATAAAGCCATATCCTCTTGAAATTTCCGACCTGACCAGGGCTTTTTGTGCGGTAATAATCATTACAAAACCGATTAAAATCATCGCGAACATTAAAAGCACCGCCAGACAAATAGCAATATTTGTTTTTAATTTTATCGGGACCACATTCAACCTTTAAAAAACCTGAAATTTCTAAAACTCAACTTTTATTTGCCGCTGGCTTATAACATCCAAATTGTGGGAAATAGATAAAATGCTTTTTGAATTTTACGAGAAAGTTCCATTTAAGTCAAACTGCGTTTTCATAAGCTACAAATCCTGACACTTTTTTGATGACGCGATGTTTTCGATTAAAGCACCCTGCACTTGGGGCAAATCAAACGCGTATTAAAGCAAAAAAAAACCCGGAATCTCACACGTTTTGGGTGATGATTCCGGGTTATATAAAAAATTTTCGGCGGCGTCCTACTCTCCCACTCAGCTTCCCGAGCAGTACCATCGGCGCAAAAGAGCTTAACTTCCGTGTTCGGGATGGGAACGGGTGTTTCCTCTTTGCCATTGCCACCGAAAAAGCGTCATTCTTTCTTCAGTGTAATAAGAATTTGGATACGAGCACATAAAAACGTTCAATCGATTGTGTAAATTATTTTGTGGCCAAGCCTCACGACCTATTAGTACCAGTAAGCTAAATACGTTGCCGCACTTACACACCTGGCCTATCAACCTTGTAGTCTTCAAGGGGTCTTAAGTCCCGATGTTTCCATCGGGATGGGATATCTAATCTCGAGGTTGGCTTCCCGCTTAGATGCTTTCAGCGGTTATCCATTCCGAACTTAGCTACCCAGCAATGCCGCTGGCGCGACAACTGGAACACCATTGGTTCGTCCATTCCGGTCCTCTCGTACTAGGAACAGCTCCTCTCAAATATCCTACGCCCACGAAAGATAGGGACCAAACTGTCTCACGACGTTTTAAACCCAGCTCACGTACCACTTTAATTGGCGAACAGCCAAACCCTTGGGACCTGCTGCAGCCCCAGGATGTGATGAGCCGACATCGAGGTGCCAAACCGCCCCGTCGATGTGAACTCTTGGGGGCGATAAGCCTGTTATCCCCGGCGTACCTTTTATCCGTTGAGCGACGGCCCTTCCATACAGAACCGCCGGATCACTAAGACCTACTTTCGTACCTGCTCGAGATGTATCTCTCGCAGTCAAGCTCCCTTATGCCTTTACACTCCACGGCTGGTTTCCAATCAGCCTGAGGGAACCTTCGCGCGCCTCCGTTACTCTTTAGGAGGCGACCGCCCCAGTCAAACTACCCACCAGACACTGTCCTTCGCCCGGATAACGGGTCGAAGTTAGAACCCTAAAATAACAAGGGTGGTATTTCAAGGGTGGCTCCACCGAAACTAGCGTTCCGGTTTCAAAGCCTCCCACCTATCCTACACATGTTATTTCAAAATTCAATATCAAGCTGTAGTAAAGGTGCCGGGGTCTTTCCGTCTTTTCGCGGGTAGACGGTATCTTCACCGCCATTCCAATTTCGCTGAGTCCCTGGTTGAGACAGTGTGGAAGTCGTTACGCCATTCGTGCAGGTCGGAACTTACCCGACAAGGAATTTCGCTACCTTAGGACCGTTATAGTTACGGCCGCCGTTTACTGGGGCTTCAGTTCATTGCCTCGCTTGCGCTAACAAATCCCCTTAACCTTCCAGCACCGGGCAGGCGTCAGACCCTATACCTCGTCTTGCGACTTTGCAGAGTCCTATGTTTTTAGTAAACAGTCGCTACCACCATTTCTCTGCGGCCCCCGTCAGCTCATAAAGTATTTTAATCACCAATAGGGGCATACCTTCTCCCTAAGTTACGGTATTATTTTGCCGAGTTCCTTAACCAGAGTTCTCTCAAGCGCCTCG
>JAQBBE010000208.1:0-27013 GCA_032126435.1 Desulfobacterales bacterium
TGGTGGAGGCGGCGGGAGTCGAACCCGCGTCCGAAAACATTCCGCACAGGCTTCTACATACATAGCCTGAACTCTATATTTCGCCTTTTCAAGTCTCCTCCAGGCTGGATGCTTGAAAGGCTATCCTGTAAGATTTTTCGCCGATCCGTTAACAGGCTCTCGGGATCGCCTATCCTGCTAGTCGACGCCCTTACCGGATTAGCAGAAATGGTCCGGAAGGACGTTAGCCTTAAGCGGCTAAAGCGTAATTATAATCATCTGCGATTATGTTTAGTTTCCCACCTAGTTTTACAAGCAGGTAAGCGCTTGGTATGCAACCTGAACTTCTTTGTCCCCGTCGAAGCCATTTCGCCCCCATAAAGGTTTTTTGAAGCAGATATTATGTAAAAGATCGCGTTTTGATACCCAAAGTTAATCAGATATCGGCTGTTTGTCAAGGTATAAAAATACTTCACGATATTGTACACCGCCGGCCCGCACCCTTCACCCTGCGCACCGGTCGGAATTTTAGCCGGGTAATTTTTTCCGATATTTTAAACTCAATTGATCGAAATTAGGGTTTTAATTAATCCGGCCCCCGCATTTTAAACGAGAATTTCCGGGTTTTTCCCGCCCTGGATACCCCGCCGTCTGGTATAAACGTCCGTTCCATAAAAGTTATTTCCCCGTTCCTTTCGATTAAAACAATCGAAGATGACCGCGTTCCATAAATTTCGCTGGTTATGAACAAAGGAGAAAGGGTGCGTTCCCATTCGAGGTCGACGCCGGTGTCGGGGAGCAGGTCGTCCGGCGGGAAAACACCGTCCCTGAGCATGGCAAAGATGTTTTCAGGGTTAACTTTTTTATTATTTTCAAGCAGTCTTTTCAGCGTGTCCTTCCCTTTTGCAATCTTGGGCCACGGCGTATCCAGAAGATGATTGCTCAAGCCGTATGTGCCGGGTTTTATCTTTTGAATACGGTTTCCCCGGTTGGAGTAATAGAAAAGTTCCGTACGGTCTCCCACAAGCAGATTAAACCCATTGTATTGGTCTCCAACGGATTTAATGTGTTGGAGGTAGTTTTGGGGAGATTCTTTGCCGAAAAGAAATTCTTTGACCAGAAATCCGCGAGACGGGGCGTTGGATATATCTAAACCCGGGTCCCTGAAATTGGTAATGGCGGCCAAACGTCCGGTTCGGGTGATACCCAGCCACATGCCATTATGTTTAAGATCCAACCCGCCTAAAATATCCGGTGCATTATCCAAAAAAGCCGCTGGTGCTGTGGGTCGACGGTAATATTCGTCCCGATTTGCCGCCAATACCATCCGGTAAAGAGGGTGTGTATCGTATGATAAAAGAATCAAGCACATATTCGTCTACATTTTCCTTATATTCCCAATTCGTCAAACAAAATTGAGAAAGATATTGATTTTGGCATGTTGTAACGATAGGTTGTCCGTAAACCCGTTGACAAATAATACCGACTAATCTATTTTTCCTTTACTTGATTTCCGGTTATTGCTACAACCTATAATCTGTATTTTCAAGAACATTTTGCCCTTTGGGAGCGTCAAGCTCACCGAATAACAGGGCTCGCTTTCGAAACCATAAAAAGATTACAGGAGATTTCCACAGATGAACATCAGCAGAAGATTGGGTACTCTGGTCGTTTTTGGCGTGCCCGCTATCATCGGCGGCGGCATTGTTTATGCTTTATTCGGCAACTATGTTGCGGTTTTTGCTTATGAAATTCTTCTTATACTTGTGGCGGGCGGATTTGCCAGCAAATAAGAGGTGTCGGCCTTAACTTCACCCTATAGTTGCATAAATAACAAGGTTCGCAGTAAATTACGGAGGTCTATCCCGATTTACAAGCGGGGCTTCACCTTCGGCGCCTTGGATCTGCCTGCCCTGTGAAATGCTTGCCCAATGAAATGTTTACCCCGTGGAATGCGAAGCCTATACCTCTTGGGCAACGCCTATTTCATCGGGGCGAAGCCTATTTCACCGGGGCAGCATCCTCAACTTTTCCTCAACTCGGGTTTTTAATGGAGTTACGATGCAAGATAAAACCTCCAGCAATATTATTTTGTGGTTTTTTTTGGCTCTTTTTCTTGTTTCGGCGTTTCTGCTCGGCCGGCTGTTATTCCCCTTTGTTAGTGTTATTATTCTGGGTGCTGTTGTCACCGGCATCTTCAAGCCTGTTTACATCTTTTTAAGACGGAAAATAAATCCCACCTTTTCCTCACTGATAACCTGCGCTTTGGTATTTTTTATCCTGTTTATCCCGACCCTCTTTTTTGTGGGCATTCTGTCCAAAGAAGCGTACGGTCTGTATCTTATGGGAAAGGACGCAGTAATAAGCGACCAGGTTAAGAACATTCTGGAAACCAGCAAGATTCTGGAAAAAATAAATCTTTTCCTTTCAAATTTCAACATGGAGATCACAGGCACGGAACTCAATAAAGGGATTTCAGAGATAGGTAAAGTTGTGGGTCTGTTTTTATACCAGCAGGCCAGTTCCATCGCCTCCAATGTGCTCAACTTTTTTGTATACTTCTTTTTTATGCTCCTTGTTATCTACTACCTTTTAATCGACGGAGACAGGCTCGTTTCGTTCATCATCGACCTTTCTCCCCTGCCCCAGGAACAGGACAAAAAACTGATTCAAAAATTCAAAGATATGGCCGGCGCCATTCTTGTCGGAAACGGACTGTGCGGAATGATCCAGGGCGTTGCAGGGGGTCTTGTTTTTTCTTTGTTCGGGTTAAAATCCCCCTTCTTGTGGGGCGTCATTATGGGATTGCTGGCGTTTCTTCCCATCATTGGCGTCGGGGCTGTTTTTATTCCAGCAGCTGTTTTTCTAATTTTTAAAGAACGGATTGCCGCCGGAATATTTTTCATTGTTTTTTATGTGTTGCTTTCAGGCGGAGTCGAGTACCTGCTGAAACCCAAACTGGTTGGAAAACGCGTAAAAATGCATACGTTGCTTGTGTTTCTTTCGATTATCGGCGGATTGAAGCTCTTCGGAATCCTCGGCATTATTTACGGCCCGCTGGTTACAACTGCTTTTTTAACATTAACAGATATCTATTACACCAGCTATCAGTATATAATCGAGCCTTGCAATTATATAGAGACCGATAAAACCAAATGAAAAACCCAGGTGAAGACCCCGTATTGATACTCGCCTCCAAGTCCCCTCGACGCCGGTACTTGTTGGAAAAGGCGGGCCTTTCATTTTCCGTTATCCCCAGCGACATCGATGAAACGACCGTCCCCCTGTCACCCCCTGAAGTTTATGTCAGGGTTCTGTCTGAAGCCAAGGCGGAATCCATTGCCAAAAAGTATCCTGAAAAATGGGTGATCGGCGCCGACACCATTGTCCTTAAAGACGGCGTCGTGCTCGGAAAGCCCGGCTCTATAGATAAAGCGCGTTTCATGTTAAAACAACTCAGCGGCCAGACTCATGAGGTCTTCACCGGCTATTCCATAGTGTGCAAAGCAAAAAATCGAAAATTTTCCGAAACCGTTCAAACAGAAGTTTTTTTCAAAAATCTCACGCACGAAGAAATCGAGTGGTACATCCACACCAAAGAACCGTTCGACAAAGCAGGCGCATATGCCATTCAAGGACTCGGCACCTTTCTGGTAAAGCGTATCAACGGTTCCTATACCAATGTTGTCGGGCTTCCGGTTTGTGAAGTCATTGAATTTCTGATCAAGGAAGGTGTAGTGGGATTAAGTATAACCCCTAATTGACCGCAAGCAAGAAACAGGAAAATTAAGTCTTTGATAAAACGAATTCAAAATATAAAAAAGCGTATTGAAGAAGCAGCGGACGGGTGCGGCAGGGACCCTTCAACCGTCCGTCTCGTTGCTGTGAGCAAAACCATCCCGGTCAACAGGGTCAGGGAAGCCATCGAAGCCGGCGTTACCGTTCTTGGGGAAAATTATGTTCAGGAAGCCCGGGAAAAATTCAACCAATTGGCGACATGCCCGGTATCATGGCATTTTATCGGCCATCTTCAGTCCAACAAGGCCAAGTATGCTGTGAGGCTTTTTGATATGATTCACTCCGTGGACACCCTCAAGCTGGCACGAGAATTAAATAAGCAGTCCCAAAAAAATGCTAAAGTTCAAAATATACTCATTCAGATCAATATCAGTAAAGAATCGTCAAAATCAGGCGCCGACGTCAAAAACGTTCTGGATCTGATCGACACGGTGCGCCATCTTGAAAATCTGTCTGTAAAAGGGCTCATGACCATGCCGCCATTTTTCAATGATCCTGAAAAAGCCCGACCCTATTTTTCAGCGCTTCGAAATCTAAGGGATCGGATCCGGCAAGAGACGCCGCCGGAGGTCGCACTGGACGAACTCTCCATGGGTATGACCGGCGACTTTGAAGTCGCCATCCAGGAAGGGGCAACCCTTGTGCGTATCGGAACCGCAATTTTTGGAGAAAGAACATGAAAATCCTTCTTCACATCTGCTGCGCCCCGTGCGTCATATACCCGCTGAAAACCCTTCGGAATGAAGGACTTGACATCATGGGTTTCTTTTACAGAAACAACATCCACCCCTATACGGAGTGCATCCGAAGAGAGGAGACCCTGAAATCTTATAGCGCCGCCATGGATCTTAAAGTTATCTACCAGGACGGATACGATCTGGAAGGTTTCATCCGAAACGTGGCGTTCAGAGAATCGAACCGATGCGACTACTGCTACCATGAACGCCTTAAATCCACGGCACTCATGGCAAAGCGCGGGAAGTTCGACTATTTCAGCACGACACTTTTATACAGTAAATTTCAGAAGCATGACGCGGTGAAATCCATCGGTGACGCCGTCGGAAAATCTGTAGGCGTGAAATTCTACTATGATGATTTCAGAAAGGGATGGACGGAAGGCGTCGAAACCTCAAAAAGCTTGAAATTATACCGCCAGCAGTATTGCGGCTGTATTTACAGTGAAAAAGAAAGATATTATAAGCCCTAAATGAGCGCAAACACAATTGAGAAAATCTATTAGATCATCTCCAAAGGAGTCGCTGATTCTGAAAGGATTCAAGGGGCCAAGGGGTCAAGGATTCAAGTGAAAGACTGAAAAATTACTAAGAATTTAAGGTCGGGGACCCTTGACCCCTTGAATTCTCGAACCCTCTTCTCCAACTAATTTTGAGAAGAACCAAAAAAAATTATGTTTGGCAATTTCATATACTTTATTCTGGTACTTCTCATATACAGTACCTATCAGCCTTCCGAAGAGACCAATTTTACAGGTCCTGAATCCCTTTTTCTCTTCGTAATTCTGATTGTCATTTTTACGTTATTCACCTGGATACAGTTTCACAGAATTGAAAAACGGATTTTAAAAGAAAGGTCTTTTCATCTCGACAATAAATTCAGCGCCACATTAACCCGCCAATCCATATTGGCCATCGTTCTTTTCTCCATCGATATTTACGGACTGAATCTTACGTCTTTTTTGACGAACATCCCCTTGTTGGCCGTCATCCCTACTTTTCAGGCATTGTTGTTCCTCTTTCTTTTTATCTTTTACCTGGCAATTGTATGGGCATGTGCTTACGGCCCGTATCAAGCCCTGTACGGAACCGACATGTCAAGAAGATCGTATGTTCTCTCCCAAATTTCATTTTCAGTTCCCATACTTCTGCCCTGGCTCCTGCTTTCCGGAGTCGCAGATATCATCAATGCCCTGCCCTTTGAATTTCCCAAACGCCTGCTATCGACCACCGGGGGCGAGGTGACCTATTTCCTTATTTTCCTTTTGGCAATTGCCATTTTAGGCCCGACCATGATTCAGAAATTCTGGCGTTGCAAGCCTCTTGAAGCAGGCCACCACAGAAGCCGGATTGAAAACCTTTGCCGAAAAGCTGGAATGGGATATGCCAACATTCTTTACTGGCCCATATTCGGCGGAAGAATGATTACCGCAGGGGTCATGGGACTGGTCAAGAAATTCCGCTACATTCTGGTCACCAATGCCCTCTTGCAAATGTTGGAACCTGAAGAAATCGAAGCGGTCATCGCCCACGAAATCGGACACATCAAAAAAAAGCATCTTTTATTTTATCTGCTGTTTTTTGTGGGCTACATGATGATCTCCTACGCCACATTCAATCTGCTGGTATATTCTATTGTCTTTTCAGAAACCATTTACAGGCTCATAACCAGCACCGGCCTCAATCAGACGACCGTTACCACATCGATATTCAGTCTAACCACTATCACCGTTTTTCTGATTTATTTTCGATTCATTTTCGGTTATTTTATGCGTAATTTTGAGCGGCAGGCCGACACCTACGTGTACGCGCTTTTCGATAGTGCCGGACCGCTGATCTCCACATTTGAAAAAATCGCTGCAACCAGCGGACACCCGTCTGACAAACCCAACTGGCACCATTTCAGTATTAGAAAACGGATCAACTATCTGAAAAAGTGTGAAGCAGACAGGACCTGGATAACCCGCCATGACAACAAAATAAAAAAAAGTATCGCGGCATATCTGGTGGGGATCGTGCTGATTTGCGGTATCGGGTATAATTTGAATTTTGGTGAAGCCGGCAAGAAATTAAACACGCATTTTTTTGAAAAGATACTACAAAGGGAGCTCAAGAAGACCCCCGACAATCCGCTCCTTTACACCACACTGGGGGATCTTTATTTCAGCAATAAAAACTACACGGAAACCATAAAGGCATATGAACAGTCCCTACGGCTCGACCCTGACAACCCCTATGCCTTGAACAACCTTGCATGGCTTTATGCCACCTGTGAAGTCGAAACCTTCCGCGATCCGAAAAAAGCACTGGTCCTTTCAAAAAAAGCTGCGGAGCTCAAAGTTGCCCCGCATATATTCGACACCCTTGCTGAAAGTTATTATGTGAACGGACAGTTTGAAATGGCCGTTCTCGCTGGAACCCGGGCCCTTGAATTGACAAAGAAAAACCGGACCTATTATGAGAATCAGCTGAAGAAATTCAGAGACGCCGCGAAAAGCGGCAAAGCATTTTAGCTCACACATAACGAACAGGTTGTTCCTATTTAATACAAACCTTCCTCACCTGCATCAGATCACAGTTCCCCCTAAAAGTCTTTTCAATGCCGTCTTGTTTTAAGGTTTTCATGCCGTCTCTCATGGCCTGATCCCGTATCACCTCCACCGGTGAACTGTTCTGGATCAGTTTTTTCATCGCTTCGCTTCCCATCAACAGTTCATGGAGCGCCATTCGGCCTGCATATCCGGCGTTGTAACAGCCCGGACAGCCTCTTGGCCGGTTCAGAATTAGATTGTCGGTGTAGGAGATATCAACGTTCTTTTCAAATTCTAGAGCCGAACCATATTCCCGAACCAACTCGTCGTATTCCTCCCGGGATGGATGATACGATGCTTTGCACCGTTTACACAGGGTGCGAACAAGACGCTGTGCAAGAATACACAGAATGGCATCTGCGAAGTTGAACGGGTCCATTCCCAGGTCAAGGAGCCGGCTGATACTTTCAGGAGCGCTGTTCGTATGAAGGGTAGAGAATACCAGGTGCCCTGTGAGCGATGCCTCAATGCCGATGGATGTGGTCTCCCGGTCTCGCATCTCACCGACCATAATTACGTCCGGGTCCGATCTTAAAAATGCCCGCATTGCAGAAGCAAAGTCCAACCCGATTTTGGGCTTTACCTGAACCTGCCGCAGTCCGCGCTGGCTGATCTCAACGGGGTCTTCTGCGGTCCAGATCTTGGTTTCGGTGGTATTGATATACGCCAGAGCTGAATGGAGGGTGGATGTCTTGCCGGAACCGGTGGGGCCGCATACGAATATGAGGCCATAGGGTTTTGTGACGGCGCTGATAAAGTTGTTGTAATTGGCGGTGGAAAAACCGATTTTCTTCAGGGGAAGCGGATTGCCCGATTCGAGTATCCGTATAACAACATCTTCCACACCGCCTTGTGTTGGGACTGTGGCCACCCGGAGTTCAATACCCGGACCGCCGTATTTTTTGAATTTGATGGTGCCGTCCTGGGGTTTGCGCCGCTCCACAATGTCAAGATCGGCCATGATTTTAATGCGGGATACGATTTTATCCCGAAGCGCATGGGGGATGGCCTCGAAGACCTGACACATCCCGTCGACCCGTATCCGGATCTGCGTCTTCTCTTTCCCCGGGTAGGGTTCGATATGAATATCTGAAGCTCCCCGGCGATGGGCCTCGGAAATGATTTTATGGACCAGCTGCACAATGGCACTGTCCTCCTCATACAGGACGGCGTCTTCATCTTCTATAACTTCTTTCTCACCCTCAAGCCGATATAGGAGTTCTTCCATGGAGACCGGTTTTTTTTCTTCCCGGGTGAAGTGTCTGATAAAATTCAGGACATCCGGTTTTAAAGCAACGTAGAAGGATAGCGGCTTGCCGGGAAAAAGAGACTTAATTTCTCCAATCTTCTGAAGATCGTAGGGATTGTACATTGCAACAACGATCTTTCCATCTTCCATCTTCAATGGAACCCAGATATTGTTGCGCATGAAAGGGACTTTAAGGCCGGCGAGCAGTTCATTGGGAACCGGTGTGTCTTTATCGTATTCCACAAACGGAACGTTGTAAAACCGACTCAAAGATTTTCCGATCTCCTTTTTGGAAATCTTAAAATCCGACATTAAAACCGCTTCAATGGGTTCTTTTCCTTTTCTGGCATCGGAAACAGCCTTGTCGAGTTCTTTCTGGGTCAGAATATGATTTACCAGAAGATAATCGAACTTGTTGGGCCTTGCCTTTGCGATCCGTTTCTGGTTGAACAGGGCAATTCCCAGAATCTTGGCCATTTCGGTGACAGACTTCTCATCGAGTCTGCTGAACGAACCGCCGTCCCTCCGGTTGATCAGCTGAATGACGCCAAGGATAAACTTTTTGAATATGACCGGAACCACAAGGACCTGTTTGGTTTTAAAACCCGCCTTCTGATCCCAGCTTTTGTCGAATTTCAGATCCTCATCGATGGAACCCACTTCCCGGTCATCATAAACATTTTTTATATTTATGAGCTTCCGTTTGAAAGCAGAGCATCCGGATATACTGGTATTCGACATGGGGATACGGATCTCACCGATTTCATCTCCGGATTTAAACCTTGAGACAAGTTCCCGTTTTTTTCCATCCACCACGTAAACGGTCAACCGTTCTGCTTCAAAAAGCCCGGTGATTTCGTCTTTCAGATCAACGAGAATCTCATCCAAATTTGCAGCAGCATGTATTTTGTTGCAAATGTCCTGGAGATTTTTTCGATACGCAATCTCGAATTGGAGTTTCCGTCGCATTAAACCCATGACATCCGGTTCAGCAACGTCCGTGCCAGAAAGCACCTTTTTTAAAACCCAATGGGATTTAAAATGGGTCCCTTGATCCTGAAGCCCCGCAAAGCCCGAAGTTAAAAGGTTCTCCAGGCACTCATGATAACTGAATAAATACGGCAAAACGTATGAATTGGATTCCAGGAGAATTTTAATGGATGCAAACCCATCGAAGTTACACATTCAAATGTGCATCCATGCACGAATTTCTGTGCAAGCAGACAAGGGGGGTACAAGATAAAACGAGGATGGACCAGACGATTTTCGGTGTTACCATCGCTTCGCGATTCTGTGTGAAGCAAACGTTACCGATCTTTAAATAATCCAAAGTTGATATAAATTTTCTTCAGCCCTCCGCCGATCAACAGCATACCCAAAAGATAGAAGCTAAAACGGATAAAAAATATCACCGAAGCAAACTGTTCGATCTTTTCAATTCTGGGTATAACCTGGGGGATCCTGAAAAACACCCCGATACCGGCCAGGGTGAGTGCAATGCCCCAGATTATCTGGACAACAACTTTGTTTTTATCTTTAGGGGCTTTCTCGTTTTTGTCTGATTTTTCAGAATTCATCATTTTAATATTAAGTATGGTTATGGGTTACCCGCCGAGATACACCTCTTTGACCTTCGGGTTGTGAAGAAGCTCTCCGGCCAAACCTTCGAGTACGATTTCTCCCCGCTCTATCACGTAGGAATAATGGGCGATTTTGAGGGCGGCCCTGGCATTCTGCTCCACAAGCAAAACCGTGGTTCCTGTTTCGTTCAGCTGTTTTATGACATGAAATATCTCGCGAACGATCAAGGGAGCAATGCCCATGGAAGGTTCATCCAACAGGAGCAGTTCAGGCCGGGCCATCAAGGCCCGGGCAATGGCCAGCATCTGCTGTTCTCCACCGGACAGGGTGCCGGCAATCTGCTTTGAACGTTTTTCAAGAACCGGAAAGATTTCATAAATACCCTTGACCTTCTCGTTGATCTCAAGACGGTTTCTGCGTTTAAAGTATAAATAAGCCCCGAGGTGGATATTGTCCAGAACCGTAAGGTGGGCAAAAATCTGCCGCCCTTCCGGCACCTGGGATATGCCCAAACTGACGATCCGGTTGGCAGACAGACCGCCAATGTCGCGGTCTTTATACAGAATGCGGCCTTTATCGATCTTCATCAACCCGGATATCGCCTTGAGCAGGGTCGATTTTCCGGCCCCGTTGGCCCCAATGATGGAAACCATCTTTCCTTCGGGCACCTTAAGTGAAACATTTTTCAGAACATGGATTCTGCCATACGCGGTGCATAGCCCCTCGATCTTGAGCATATTTTAAGCCTCGCTTCCCAAATAGGCTTCAATAACCCTTGGATTGTCCCGGATCGCTTCCGGAGTTCCTTCCGCGATCTTCTGTCCATAGTTGAGCACCACAATCTCATCGGATATATTCATGATCACCTTCATGTCATGCTCCACCAGCAAAACGGTAATCCCTCTTGCATTGATGGCTTTGATCAGGGAAGATGCCACATAAGTTTCGGTCTCATTAAGGCCCGCCGCAGGTTCGTCAAGGCAGATCAGTTCCGGCTCAGTGGCCAGTGCCCGCCCGATTTCCAGCATCTTCTGTTCCCCCAGAGGCAGGTTGTCGGCGGGTTCTTCGAACTTGTCGGCCAGACCGATAAACTTCAAAATCTTAACGGCTTTTTCCCGCATCTCTTCTTCTTTCCGCCTGGCACCGGGGAGGTACAACCCTGAAGACAGAAAAGATGTCCGAACCCGGGTATGACAGCCCAGCATGACATTTTCAAGAACCGTCATATTTCCAAACAGCTCGACTGTCTGAAACGTTCTGGAAACGCCCCGGTCTGCAATTTTGTGGGCCTTGAGATGTTCGATAGACCGGCCTTTAAACCTTATAGATCCCTTTATGGGTGGAAAAGATCCGGTAATGACATTAAACAGTGTTGTTTTGCCGGCACCGTTGGGACCGATAATCGCCTTGATCATTCCCTTTTTAACCTGGAAACTGAGGTTGCTGAGCGCCATTAATCCGCCAAAAACCACGGCCACTCCCTGAACCTCCAGGATATTTTCCCCGTTAACGACCGTCATCTGTCATCTATCTCCTGAACCAGCCTTTTGCAATTTCAGGCACTCCCGCCAGTCCTTTGGGCAGAAAAATGGTGACCAAAAGCAGGATAGCCCCATATACGATGACTTCCAATTCTTTAAAATAATGGAGCCATTCATAGCTCAAAAAGGTGATAAGCCCGGCACCGATGATGGCACCCCAGATGTTATACATCCCGCCCAGAGCAATCATGATCAAAAGCTTGATTGAAAAGAAAAGGTCAAACGTAGACGGGTTAATAAAATTGAGATAATGGGCATAGATGCTCCCCGCCAAAGATGCTAGAATTGCAGAGTAGACAAATACCAGTATCTTGAATCTGGAAATGTCCACGCCCATGGCATTGGCAGCCGGTTCGCTCGCATGGATGGCCCTCAAAGCGCGCCCCGTGCCGGATTGAATTAAATTGACGGTAAAGATAAACGCAGAGAATACAAAACCCCACACCAGATAATAATACCTTTCAATGGAATCGAATTCAAACCCGAACAAGCTTAAACCGGGAATTCCGGACATACCGTCCGGACCGCCGGTCCAGGCAGCCTCTTCATTGAAAATGATATAAACGATAACTCCAAAGGCCAGTGTTGCCATGGCCAAATAATGCCCCTTGAGTTTAAGCGACGGCGCTCCCACCAGAAACGCAATCCCGCCGGTGATCAATACGGCGATGAACATGCAAAACCACGGATTGAGACCGTAGCGGGTGGTCAGAATGGCGGAAACATAAGCGCCGATACCGTAAAAGGCCGCGTGACCGATGGATATCTGTCCCGCATAGCCCATCAGTAAACTCAGACCGATGGTAATCAGGCAGTAAATTCCCACAAAAACCATAATATCGGTATAATGGCTTATGGCGGTAATTTCTCGAGCAAGCCATGGGAAAATGATGATACATAGCGCAAAAACGGCGATGGGAAGTTTGCCGATTCGTATCATGACTAAAACCTCTTGATCCTGCTGATCTCTATGCTGCCCAAAATTCCACTGGGTTTAAAAAACAACACAACTAAAAGTACAATCAATGCAAAGGCATCTTTGTACCCGGAAGAAATAAGCCCGGCGCCGAACGATTCGATGGCGCCGATAATTAAACCGCCTAAAATAGCGCCCGGAAAGCTGCCCAGTCCGCCAAGAACGGCGGCGCCGAATCCCTTCACCGCCAGCATGGCCCCCCGGTCGTATTCCATCAGAGAAATGGGCGTCACCGTAATGCCGGCCACCGCTCCGATCGCGGCGGACAGCGCAAAGGACAACAATATCATCTGCTTGACATTGATCCCGACCAGGCTGGCTGCATCGGGATTGTCCGCACAGGCACTCATTGCCTTTCCGATAATGGTTCGATTAAAGAAGATGGACAGAATAATAACAATGACGATTAAAAATCCGATCACCCACAAATACTGAGGTTGAATCACGGCGCCGAAAACAGAGATGGGACTCCGTCCGGAAAACGCAGAGAGATCATAAGGATCCTTGCCCCAGATGAACATGGCCGTTCCCTTGAGCAGAATGGACGCGGCAATCGTTGCAATAATCAGGGTGAGTACCGTGGGCTGCCGGATCGGGTTGATGGCCAATCTGTCCAGAAGTATCCCCACTAAGGTAACGAGGATAACCGTTGCCGGAAATGCCAGAATCAGGGGAAGCCCGACGGTAACGTGAAAAAAGACCATGATCAACCCGCCCAGCATCACAAATTCGCCCTGGGCAAAATTGATGATCTCGGTCACATTATAGATAATATTAAACCCGACGGCCACCATGGCATAAATACTGCCGACGGTCAGCCCCGTGATCAAATATTGAAAAAGCTGTCCTGCGAGGGTAATTTTTTCCATTGTATTTCATTAAACGAAGCTCCCCACAGCTTGCTGCGGGGAGCTTCGTTTTATCTAACGTCACGGGCAAACGAATCTGTTCGCTGGAATCAGTCTGCCAATGCCCAGTCTCCATCTTTTACAACGACCATATTAAAGGCATCTTTCGTAAGGCCGTTATGGTCGTCGGCAGAGTAGTTAAAAATACCATGCTGCCCCACAAAGCCCTTAATATGATTTTCAAGATAGCTTTGAATCTTTGCCTTGTCGTCACCAACATTCTCAAGCGCTTTTACCACCATGTTCAGAGCATCCCATGCATGACCGCCGAATGAGGACAAAGGTTCGTTGTATTTGGCCATATAATTTTTATTATACGCCATGGTCACGGCTTTTTGAGGATCGTTCTCCGGAAGAAGTTCGGCAATGTTACATGAACCCAGAGGACAGAAAACACCTTCCGCCGCACCGGCAGCCAACTCGATGTTCTTCCGGCTGCCAAACCCATGGCTTTGATAAAACGGAATGCTGACCATTCCCAGATCTCTATAGTTGCGAAGCACCACTACCTGAGTCGGACCCACAGACCAGTTGATAATGGCCTGGGGTGCCGTACCCTTGATCTTGGTCAACTGGGCGGTCAAATCGCTATCTTTCCCTCCATACTTTTCATCTGCAACGATGGTCATCTCATACGTGGGAGCAAGCCTGATGAGCTCACTGCGTCCGCTGGCGCCAAATCCGGAGGTGACACTGATAATGGCGATTTTGCTGATACCGTGTTTTTTCATATGCGTGTAAATCGCCTCTGCCGCCATGGTATCTGTCTGGGGGGTCTTAAAAACCCACTTATACGGTTTACCCGTCTTTTCATCATGGACAATCTTGTAACTGGCAGCACACGAGATAAGCGGTACTTCGTACTTCTCGGCAACAGGAACGATAGCCATAGTTGTCCCGCTTCCAGAGGGGCCTATCACCGCACAGACCTTATCCTGGGTAATAAGTTTTTTGAAGGCCAGGTTTGTTTTAGTCGCATCTCCTTCAGTATCATAAACTATCAGTTCCAGTTTATTTCCGTTAATGCCGCCGGCATTGTTGATCTGCTCTACCATCATTTCAGCAGTCTTTTTTTCAGGGTCTCCTAAAAAGGACCATTTGCCGGTGACAGAAAAAAGGGCACCCACTTTGTAGGCTCCTTTAAAGGCCAGTGCCGGGCTGGCAATCAGTCCAATGGCGAAAAGACAAATCGTGGACAGAACTGCAATTTTTCTGAATGTCATTTTCCTCTCCTTTTGTTTTTAACGTTAATAAAAGTCTCTTCTAACCTCAAGTTTATACCGATATCGTCTTGCATACGCAGACCTTCGAGCATCTACATTGTATATACTTTATTTCCGTCAATTACCGTTACCTTGTGTTCTTCAAGTATTTTGACAGCGTCAGCGATGTTGTCGATTCGGAAAATCATGACCGCATTTTTTCCGCTGTGCTGAACAAAGGCATACATGTATTCCACATTGATTCCGGCTTTGTGCAAAATATCCAATATCCTGTGAAGGCCCCCGGGCCTGTCTTCTACTTCTACAGCCACAACATCGGTTTTGCCTACGGTAAACCCGTGATTTTTAAGCGACTCCACCGCTTTTATATTATCATCTACGATCAAACGAAGTACGCCGAAATCGGATGTGTCTGCAACGGCAAGCGCCCGGATATTTACACCGGCTTCTCCAAGAATGGCTGTAACTTCGGCCAAACGTCCCGCCTTGTTTTCCAAAAAGACTGAAATCTGTTCCGCCCGCATATCTCTCCTCCTTATTTTTTGTCATGGGTCATTTGTCATTTGTCTGACCTCTGACATCTGTCATCCGACCTCTTCCTTCTGACCTTCTGACCTTCTGTCCTCTGTCGTCTGACCTTCTGATCTTCTGTCCTCTGTCCTCTGTCGTCTGTCGTCTGATCTCTGTCATCTGACCCCTGACCTCTGACCCCCGACTTCTGTCATTTATATCTTGCGATTGTCGATCACCCGGACAGCCTTGCCCTCGCTACGGGCAATGGTCTTGGGTTCCACCAGTTTCACTCTGGCTGAAACACCAAGATAATCTTTTATATTTTTTGCGATCGTCCTTTCCCGATTTTGTAGATGTTTGACTTCATCGGAAAAGATGCCTTCACCGACTTCCAGCAACACGGTCATCGTGTCCAGATTGTCCTCCCTGTCAACCACAAGCTGGTAATGCGGCTCAGCCGCATCCATTTCCATAAGGACGCTTTCGATCTGAGAGGGAAATACATTAACCCCCCGGATGATCAGCATGTCATCTGTACGGCCGCTCACCCGATTCATTCGGATATGCGTCCGGCCGCATATACACGGCTCGGGATTCAGTGAGGTTATGTCCCGCGTCCGGTAACGGATAACGGGAAATGCTTCCTTGGTGATGGTGGTAAAAACAAGCTCACCGGTTTCACCGTATGGAAGAACTTCTCCGGATGCAGGGTCGATAATTTCAGGAATGAAATGATCTTCAAAGATGTGCAGTCCGCGCTTGGCTTCGTGACACTCAATGGCAACCCCTGGGCCGATCACCTCGCTTAAGCCGTAAATATCTACGGCAATCAGATTCAATTTTCGTTCGATCTCCTCGCGCATTTTTTCCGACCAGGGTTCGGCCCCGAATATTCCATATTTAAATTTTAAATCTTTAAAAGAAACACCCATTTCTTCGGCGACTTCCGCGAGGTGAAGCGCATATGAGGGGGTTGCCGTCAATATGGTGGGACCGAAATCCTTCATGATCACAATTTGCCTCTTGGTATTTCCCCCTGAAACCGGGATGACGGAAGCACCGAGCTTTTCCGCGCCATAGTGGATACCCAGTCCTCCGGTAAAGAGACCGTATCCATATGCATTGTGAATGATGTCTTCACGCGTCGCACCACCTGCGGCCAGGGATCGGGCCATGAGTTCGGCCCAGGTATTCACATCCCTTGCGGTATACCCCACGACAGTCGGCTTGCCCGTGGTTCCGGACGAAGCATGGATCCGGACAACATTGGCCATGGGAACGGAAAACATTCCAAAGGGATAATTGTCCCTTAGATCCTCTTTTGTGGTAAACGGAATCCGCTTTAAATCTTCTATCGACCGGATGTCATTGGGCGAGAGATTGTTTTCTTCAAATTTTTTCCTGTAAAAAGGAACATTTGCATAAACACGATCAATTGTGGTTTTGAGCCGGCGCAGTATGATGGCCTCGAGATCTTCTCTTGGCATGGTTTCAAATCCGATGTCGAGAATCATTCCAAAACTCCTTTCAGAAAAGTTTTTATTTTTACGATCAATTCGGGTATAATACCTTAAATGCTAACAAACAGAAGGACAATTAAAAACAAAAAAGGCCGCAGGTTTTAAACCCACAGCCTTTAAAAAGAAAACCATGGGTTTCATTTTTTTCCTGTCTACCCATGGTTTTTAAAGAAGTCGGTCGTTTTCTACCCTGCCAGCCCATGGATAGACTTCCTAAAAAAGAAGCCACCCAAAAAACTAAAAAAACCAAAGTAGAAAAATCGAAACCGCATTTATTAAACCCTTAAGATTTATATTATAAAGCCATATTTACTTGAAGGGTGCTATAATGGAATCATAAAAATATGTCAAGGGAAAAAATTTATTCTTGTAAAGTTCCCTTGAAGTTTGCTTTCCGTTTTTCCAGAAAAGCCAATGTTCCTTCCTTTGCGTCGGGGCTCGACAGGCAGATGGCGAAGGCATCGATTTCTATCCTGCAGCCTGTCTTGAGATCTACATCCATACCGCTGTTGATGGCCTGTTTTGCTGCACGCAGTGAAGCCTTTCCCTTTGACGCGATGATCGTTGCGGTCTTTATGACTTCGGCCATGAGCTCATCCTGAGGGCACACGTTATTGACCCATCCGACGGCATGGGCTTCGGCTGCAGAAATCATCTTCCCGGTGAATATCATTTCTTTGGCCATGTTCTTACCGATTAATCTGGGCAACCGCTGTGTACCGCCAAATCCGGGAATAATGCCAAGATTAATTTCCGGCAGACCGAACATTGCGTTTTCAGCGGCATAGATAAAATCACATCCAATGACGATTTCACATCCGCCCCCCAGAGCAAAGCCGTTGACCGCCGCGATAACGGGTATCGGCAATTCTTGGAGTCTATTGATCAGCCCATGTCCCGTTTCGGCAAAGATTTTAGCTTTAAGGACGTTGAATCTAAGAAATTCCGTGATATCCGCACCGGCGACAAAAGATTTTTCTCCGGCGCCGGTAAGGACAAGGACCCGGATATCTTCGTCTGAAGCAACCGCGTCAAGGGCATTTGAAAACTCTTGAAGCGATGCTTCGTTCAATGCATTCAATACTTCAGGCCTGTTGAACGTAATCGTTGCAATCCCTTTTTCAACCTTAAAAATAATGTTTTTATACGCCATAGTTTATCCTCCGTATTTTTCCGAATCCTTTTTTGGGTTTACTTTCATGAATGCAGTGGGATTTGTTTCCCTGACATACGCCTGAATTCCTTTGACGATGGCATCGCACATTCGATCCTGATATTTTTCATTGACGAGTCTGTTGCATTCTCTAGAATTGCTGATAAAAGCAGTCTCTATGAGTATGGCCGGCATCTGGGCGCCCAAAAGAACATAAAACGGCGCCTGTTTGACCCCCTTACTCTTTATCCTGCTGTAATGCTTTCTCAAATGATTGTTCAACGATCCCTGAACATGTACCGCCAGGCGGCTCGATTCATTGATTTTTGCGTTCTGCATGAGATCGCTTAAAATGGACTGCAGGTCGCTGATATTTTTGGTTGACGTGGCATTTTCTCTGGCGGCCACCAAGATGGCATCATTGTCTGTGGCCAGATTCAGAAAAAATGTTTCGATGCCGTAGGCCCGCCGGTCCCTGGAAGCATTGGTGTGTATCGAAATAAAAAGATCCGCATTTTTTGTATTTGCGATGGCTGTCCGCTCCTCCAACGAAAGGTTGCGATCGCTGTTTCGGGTCATGATCACCTCACAGTCCAGCTGATTGCGAATCTTATTTGCAAGGCGCCTGGCAACTTTCAGGGAAACATTTTTTTCATAAACCCCTTTCATATAGCCTGGCGCACCATAATCCCGACCCCCATGACCCGGATCGATCACGATCCGCCTTACGCCCAGGGCAAGCTGTTTGGCCAAAGCGCCGGCGGGAATCTTATCCCCTTTTTTATCCGTTATTACCACCGATGGGGTGGGTTTTTCAGCCTCTCCCCATACATCGATGACAATCCTGAAGGGGTTCTTGAGGGAAAAAATTTTATACGTTTTAAAAGATTTGATATCGACAACCACCCGAACCTGATTCGAGGAGAACTGTCCTGCACGTGTGTCCATGAGCAGATTGTCATCGATAAGAATGTGTTTTTTGATGTCTTTTCCCAGTCTGCTGTTGTTTAAATCGACATAAAGACGTTTGGGTTTATTGGTGGAGGTGTCTTTTTCAAGAAGTCTGTGGGCGTAGGACACTTCATTGTCTGCATCGATGACGACACGGGTGTAGTTCGGATTGGACCAGTACCGCAGCCCGACAATTTCTGCGTTCCCGGCTTCGGCCTGGTTTGATTTCTTTGTATCCGGGTCTTGAGTTGAAGATAATTTTTTTATTTCCTTTTCAATGCTGTCCGCCGGAGACCGGGCATTGTTTTTTTCAGAGATAGCTTTTGTGGGTGTCGTTTTCGAGGTCTTTTTCAAGGCGTGCCGGCGTATGGCATTTTCAGCTTTTTGTCTGTATTTGCTTTTTGGATATCGGGTTATAATAAGATCATACACCTCAAAAGCGTTTTCTCTATCAGACGTTTTGAATGATCGCCGATAAAGTTCTTCATACAAAACTCCGGCCATATAAAGTCCTACAGGGGCCCACGAACCTGAAGGGTTATGCCGGTAAACCGCTTTGAAGCTGTCGATGCAGAGCAGCCAGTTCTCCCGGTATTTCTGCTTTTTGGGGCTGTGGCGAAGTTTTTTATAGCAGGCTTCAGCCTGGTGGTATTCGTCTTTTGAAGTGGCGGCAAAGGAAACCTGCTGTCCGGTTATGGAAAGTATACAGCCGATCAGGATATAGGGTAAAATTAATTTTATTCTTTCAACTAACAATGGTTTTGGCCTTTTCTTGAAGTTCGTTCAGATAATTTAAAGCATCCAGAGGTGTCATTTTCGAAATGTCCAGTTTTTGAAGTTTCTCAATGATAAAATGATCCATTTTTGAAAAAAGATTGAGCTGCACATGTCCTTTTTTCGAAAGATCTGCGCCATCACAAAGGCCAGGCAGCGCTTTCAAGCCATGTTCATCATTTTCGATATCGTACAGGATCTTTTTCGCCCGCTGGATCACGGTATTTGGAACACCCGCTAGCCGAGCGACTTGTATCCCATAACTTCTATTGGTGCTCCCTTCCACCAGTTTTCGCAAGAAAATGATTTCATCATTCCATTCCTTGACCGCAATGTTGTAATTTTTGATCCGATCCTTCAAACGTGCCAGTTCCGTTAATTCATGATAATGCGTCGCAAAAAGGGTTTTAACGCCGCTGGCCTTTAAATCATGGAGGTATTCCACAACCGCCCACGCAATACTGAGGCCGTCGAAGGTACTGGTTCCTCGCCCGATCTCATCCATAATAACGAGGCTCTGGGACGTTGCGCTGTTTAAAATATTTGCGGTTTCTTGCATTTCCACCATAAATGTGCTCTGGCCTTGGGAGAGGTTGTCCAGAGCCCCGACACGTGTAAATATTCTGTCGGTAGTACCGATGGAAGCTCTGGCGGCAGGAATAAAAGAGCCCATCTGGGCCATAAGGACCATGAGGGCCACCTGGCGCAGCACCGTCGATTTGCCCGCCATATTGGGTCCGGTAATGATGAGTATCTGATTTTCTGTATTGTCCATCCGGATCGTATTCGGCACGAAACGCTCACCGGTAATCATTTTCTCCACCACCGGGTGTCGGCCGTCTTCTATCTGAATGAAGCCCTCGGTATTAAATTCCGGCCTGCGGTAATCGTTTTGATCGGCGATCTCAGCCAGATTCAACAGGCAGTCGAGTCTGGCCAAAAAATACGCCACCTCTTGAATGGCCGTGTTGTGGTTGACAACCGCATCTTTAATCTCGTTGAATACTTGGTATTCAAGGGCAGCCCTTTGATCTTCCGCGCCCAGGACCTTTACTTCAAAATTTTTCAGTTCGTCCGTGATGTAACGCTCTGCATTGACCAGCGTCTGTTTACCCACATAATGCACAGGAACCGCTTTCGAACGCGTTTTCGGCACTTCGATAAAATAACCGAAAACCTTATTGTACCTTACTTTAAGGGTGTTTATCCCGGTGGCTTCTTTTTCCCTGGCCTCGAGCTCGGCCAACCATTTTTTCCCGTCCCGACTGATTAAAATCAGCTCATCCAGTTGAGCGTTGAAGCCGGTTTTGATAATACCGCCTTCATTGATGGTCGGGGGTGCATCTTCGCGGATGGCTTTTTCAATCAGGGCAGCCAACTCGCTGAGGCCGTCGATATTTTGACGGGAGTTGAAAAGGGCGGCTTTAAATTTCGAAAGCAAGGTCCATATATCCGGAAGGCTGTTCAAGGAACGCTTCAGTGCAACAAGGTCTCTGGCATTTGAATGCCCCATGGCGATCTTACTTCCGAGACGTTCAAGATCATAAACCGATTTCAAGTGATCTCTGATGTCCCGCCGGACCTGTATATCGTCCTTTGTTTCTTCTACTGCATCCTGCCGAAGCCGTATCTCGGATATATCCATCAACGGATATCTGATCCACCGCTTCAGAAGCCTCCCCCCCATCGCCGTAACCGTCCGATCCATGACGCCGATGAGGGTCCCCTGTCTGGAACCTGTACGGATATTTTTTATAATTTCAAGGTTGCGGAAACTAATTTCGTCGATAACAAGGGAATTGCCCAGGGAATATGTTTCGATTTTTGATAAATGTTCGATCTTTTGTTTCTGGGTCTCCCTTATGTAAAAAACGAGCGCGCCTGCGGCGCGAATACCGGCTTTTAAATGTTCACAGCCGAACCCTTCAAGGGAAAGGGTTTTGAATTGATCCATCAGCCGTTCACGTCCCCCGCTGTATTCAAATGCTCTGTCGGGTATAAAAGTAATGGGTCTGTCCGACAACGCGCTAATAATCGCTGAAAAAAACCGGTCGCTTTTTGATGACTCCGGAAGAAGAACTTCACTGGGTGAGATCCGAAGGGCCTCATCCACCACTGCATCCAAATCTGAAGATTCAGACACACGAAAGGATCCGGTTGAAATATCCAGATAGCTGAGCCCCACAGTATTTTTTTCACAGGCGACGGCGAGGACATAATTGTCTGATTTTTCATCCAACAATTCATTGTCAAGGATCATTCCCGGAGTGATGACACGAACAACATCCCTTTTTACCAGACCTTTTGCAAGGGCAGGGTCTTCGATTTGGTCGCATATTGCGACTTTGTAACCTTGGTTGATCAGGCGGGCGATATATCCCTGTACGGCGCGATACGGCACACCGCACATGGGAATTGGGAATTTATCTTTCTTGTTTCTGGAGGTTAAAGTGATTTCTAGGATCCGGGAGGCAACTTCGGCATCTTCAAAGAACATTTCATAAAAATCTCCCATCCTGTAAAAAAGTATCGCATCGGCATATCTTTCCTTGATGGACAGATACTGTTTTATCATGGGGGTTGTTTTCGAAAGACTCATACGACTCAAACGATCATGAAAATTGGGAAGCTGCCATGGATGTTATTCAGTGATTTCCGGGTCAAACGGTTTTTGTCACCCGGAAGAAAAAATAATCCATATATTCTTTGTGTCTGGGTGACTTTGGGGCAATTATTTTTGATTCTCTCAGAGCTGTCGGCACTCATCGCCGGAGGCCGAATGGTTTATTTGGGTTTTGAATGACTGACGAGTTTTCTATGCGGTGCTCACCGCATCCTGTTCCTCGGGCGGTTTAGGATAACCGTAAGCCGTGCCCTTTAAGGATTCCATCTCTTTTTTAAGTTCCGATATTTCTTTCAGCTGATCGGTGGCTGCTGTATTTAACGTTTTGATCTTTTTCTTTGATTTAAACCGGTCAAAAAGGCTGGTAAAATAGGCGATCAGGAACCCGACAAGAAAGAAAATAAGAAAAAAGAATACATTCGGCAGTTCCTTTAGATGATAGGGTTCGCCCACCAGGAGATCGATTTTAAAGCCTTGTTTGGCCATGAAATAATCTTTATTCGAAAAAAAAATAATTGCGAAAAAACCGACAATAATGACTCCAAGGACAATCTTAAATTTTTTCATTTTTTTCTCCTTTAATTTCGGCCTTATATATCTATTTTATCAAAGTATGGCTTTAATTTTTTGTAAGTGGCCAATAAATGTTCCGGAATTACCCGGACATCGGAAAAAACCGTGAGTGCATTGGTGTCGCCGAACCACCTGGGAACCACATGAAAATGAAGATGTTCCTCAACACCGGCACCGGCGACTTTTCCCAAGTTAAGTCCCACATTAAAACCGTCTGGATTCATTGCATTTTTCAGAACCCCTACCGATTTTTCAACGGTTTCCAGCAACGTGCCCATTTCCCCTTTACTCAGCTGGTCCAGGGTGGATATATGTCGAATTGGAGATACCAGAAGATGACCGTTGATGTAAGGAAATTTATTCATGACCACCATGGTTTCCTTCCCCTTGTAGAGGGTCAGATTATCCTCATTGGAAAGCGCCTTGCAAAGAATACAGCCTTCGTCCTTCTCGGCCAGAATATATTCAATACGCCACGGAGCCCACATGGTTTTCATTTCATATGCTCCTTGATCAGCCCGGATATTTTATAATGTATTCGTAAAAAGTGGGATTTATTTTTCAATCGGCAATTTTTGACAGGCATTCCCGACATTCATTTCATCTACCCTTTTTAATTCTAAAACTCAACCCTTTTCTACCCCCCGACATTGCATAAAAAACAGCCCTTGGATGAATTAAAACTTTGTATTAAGGGCTTCAGGTGGTCTTAGCGGTTTTTGTAAAATTCTGCGGCATCTTCGACGATGCAATATTAGGGCAGATTCAGGGAAACGACTTCCAGATCACCCCACATCCCGACCGCTTCACCGATGATCACAACGATTCCATTAACGCCGTCTATCTTCTTGCCGAAATCAATGGCAGACGCTATATAATCCTTGGATTTTAAGCGATTACCGATGGACGTTGCCGCGGCATCCGCAAGGGGGCAGGAATCGGATACCACGCAGATCGCATCCGCCTTTCCCAAACTTAGCGAATGACCGACCGTACCCGATGACGTGCATACGGCTACAGGTTTTTCTTTGGATTTGATACAGAGGCCCATGCGCATGCTCAAGGGAGATGTGCCTGCAAAAATGCCCATGGTCACTGGATCGTCGGTCTTTAAAAAGATATCCCCCCCGTTTTCCACCACCACCTCATCCGTATATTTCAACAGATCGACACCCACATGTTCGGCAATTGCGCCGGCCACCGCCGCCATGGGGCCGACGCCGGCCTTTTGACCTGCAGACACCATGTCCTGAATGATGATCGGCGCCGGGCCATGAACACGCCACGGCTTCAGGGTGTCAAGGAATTCAGGATGTTTTTTTATATACTTCTCGATGTATCCCCGATGCGTTAGAATCAGTTCCCGGGTGATATCCTCAAGCGGTTTTAACGCCTGAACATACAGGTCTGTTTCTTGAACGGCCACCCTGAAAGCGACCCGGTCTTTACTGGACAGCAGATTCCGGTAATATCTTTTTTGGTATTCACGCGTTGCGTGTTCCGGATTTCGCACAGTGGGTTTTTTCATGGGTGTTTTTAATTCCAAATATTTTTCATGAAATATTCAGGTTAGTGAAACCTGATTTCAGGCCGCATATCTTCCGGACACTGTCTTAAAAAATACTGATCCGTCATTCCGGCAATAAAATCCCTTACGATTTCCTCTTTTTGATAATTATCCAGGTAGTCTTCTGACATATTCTCCAAAAATCCGGTAAATATCACCGACGACCGATTTTCGGTTTCAATATCTTCAAGATACGTTTCAAACAGCATCTTAAACAGTTTTTTTATGGTTCCTGAATGTTTTTTTATTTTTGGATTCATATAAATATGCTCAAGGTTGAATCCCTTCAATCGCTTTAAGGCATCGGACACTTCCCTGCTGAACGCGATAAACCCGTTTTGAAAGCTGTTGTTGATAATATCGGTCACAAGATTATACACGATGGTTCCGTTTGTATTTCCGAGGATATCCACACTCTCCTTGGGGAGATCGGACCGTTTGATCATATCGAGCCGGATGGCATCCTCTATGTCACGCCCGATGTAGGCGATGGTATCTGCCATACGGACCACACATCCCTCCATGGTCATTGGGATGAGTTTGGTCGATGGATCGGATTTTTTAACAGACATTTCTCTTTCGAGTGTCTCAAATGTTTTTTCCCGATCCGGCTTGAGCGCTTGATTATGAATTTCACCGTCATGGCACAGTATTCCGTCGAGTGTCTGAAGGCACAGATTCCATCCCCGGCCCTTGCGCTCCACCCGGTCTAAAAACTGTACGCTCTGGACATTGTGCTCAAAATAACCGATACCGTTGGATTTGCAAAGTTCGGATAAAAATCTTTCGCCGTCATGGCCGAATGGTGTATGGCCGATATCATGTCCCAGCGCAATGGCTTCGATGAGATCTTCGTTGAACCCCAGATACCTGCCGATGCTCCTTGAAATTTTCGACACCAGCTGGACGTGGAGGACACGATGGGTAATATGATCATGGCGAATCAGATAAAAGACCTGGGTTTTGTCGATATATCTCGTGTACGCCCGGGAATGCAGTATCCGATCGGCATCCACCGAGAATGTCTGGCGGTATCCTTCCGCAAGACGCTCATCATGGGATCGCCGGACCCCTGTTGAACTCAAGGTGGCCAGGGGAGACAATATTTCACTTTCTCGTTGTGTCATAGCCCTGCTGATCATGTTAAGATTTTTGTTTTTAAATTTTTCCATCTTCGATCATTCTCTCCATAAGTCTCAGGTAATCTATCCCCGCCCTTCTGAATCCTGCTTTGCCATACTTCATATTGGCTTCAAGAACATAGAGTCGGCCCTCATTTTCGATGATATCGATACCAACATCGTCCCACTGACATCTTCGGGCGGTATACAGGGCAAGATCGAGAACGGATTGGGGTATGGGGTCCAGGCTAACGGTTCCACCCACAGCAAGATTGCTTCTAAATTCACCCGCTGGCGCTATTCGCCAGTAGGCATGTGCAATTTCGTCTCCGATTACGACCACCCGAACATCGCGGCCGGACGGTATAAACGCCTGAATATATGCCGGGGTGGGCAAGCTGCAATAACGATGAAGATCGTCCGGATTTTCGATAAGATACACCCCCCTTCCCATGGCCGATCCTCTGGGAATCTTGGCAATAAAAGGGAACTGGAAATGATTGCCGATCATGCCTTTTTGCCGTTTCCCATAAAACACCCTTGTTTTGGGATGGGGTATTTCAAGAAGATCAAACAGTGCCGTCTGCTTGATCTTGTCCTGAACACATTTGTAGGTGTGATAACTGGGAAACGTTTTTTTTCCCATGGCATCAAAAAGTTCTGCATAAAAGGTGGTCGGATAGTATATTTTTTGGGCCTTGCGGATCATTTCCGCCGCTTCAGGGCTGTAATCACTGAAATTCGGTCGTACTCCCAGCGTAATAACATTGTTACACGCTTTAAGGCGGGCCTCCAGAGCGATGACTTTTTTAGAATTTCTCCGGGTCATTTAAACAGTCTTTTTATGATATCGCGGCTTCGTTGGATATGACTCCCCGGCCAGTATATTCTTCCACATTGACTGCAAGAACGGAATGCGTCATGCGTTTCCCATATATAGTCGGGCACCCTCTTGCGTATGGAATCTTTATCCACCTTCTGGATCATCGTATTGCATCGGACGCATCGTGAAAACGGCCGTGCATCCTTCGGTGCGATGCCCAGTGTTCCGATGACCTCCCGGAGTTGTTCAAAGGGGTTGTCCGACGTTATAAAGATAAGCTTTGGAGGTGTATTCCTGTCCCGAATTCGCGCGGTGCGAGTGAGCAAGATGCGCCCGGTTCCGATATCCATCAATTTTTCAGCTGAAAGATCGGGTTTATAAAATGTGTCAAAGCCCAAAATGCGCAGCCATTTTGCCAACTTCCCCAGTGTATTCTCTACAGCAAAACGCATCTCATTTGTGCTGTCCATCTTCGTTTACGATCAATTAGGGTTATATTTTCGAATATTATAAAGGCCGGATAAATTCTTCGTGAAAAATCCGGGCCAAAGCGCTATTCCGGCGGTGTCAAAACAAACACGGACTGGGAGACAGACGCGTCGGCCCAGTATCGGTCCACGTCGAGCTGAAAACCCGAGCCATCGCTGTTTGAAACCAGCAATCGAGATGGAACTCGATACCCGTTTGTCGCCCGCATTCTATCAAATTCAACCCGATATGCAAGGGTGCCGGCTGCGTCAAACATTTCGACCTTATGAACATTTTTTTTCTTTTCATCAAGGTATATTTTCTCGACAATGTCCCCCCATTTTTTT
>JAQBBE010000209.1:0-7771 GCA_032126435.1 Desulfobacterales bacterium
TGCCGATTCGGCATAATTTAAAAATCGAAAAATCTGAGACACCTTTAGTCCAACGGACTGATTATCCCAAGCCTGTTTTTGCTAACAACATGCGTGTAAATCATCGTCGTTTGGAGACTCGAATGACCCAGTAAATCCTGAATCGTCCGGATATCCTGTCCATTTTCGAGCAAATGCGTAGCAAAGCTGTGACGCAATGCGTGAACACAACCAGAATGTTAAAAGGATCATGACTGTTACATGCCAAAGGCGGATAAATGAAGCGTGCGCTAGGGTAACAGCTTGAGGAGTTTTGCGGCATTCAAACCGGAAACGGCATCGATTTGCGCCCGGGTCAGCCCGGCGTTTTCAAACTCTTTAAAATACCGTGCAGGCTTTAATAGCGGAAAATCGCTGCCAAAGAGGATTTTATCCACACCGGCAATTTCAACTGCATATCTGTATATTTCGGGATCATACAAAAAAGGAGACGCGGCAGTATCAAAATAAATGTTTTTAAGACGTTCTTTGACTTCTTTTTTTAAAAGATTAAAAAAGAAAATCCCCCCGCCCCAATGAGCCAGAACGATTTTATTTTCCGAAAATCTGGTGACCAATGTATAAATCTGTTTCAGGGTATTGGGTGTCTTTCCGGGATACAGATGCCCCACGGGTTCATTGGTATGGATCAAAAACAAAAGGTCTTTGTCGAGACAGATTTCCATAAGGGGCGTCAGCATATCCAGCGCAGTATCATCTATGCCGGATTGGTAAAAAGCGATTTCTCCGATCCCTGAAAGACCGCCTTCCAGACACCGTCGCGCCTCGAAAACAGCTTCCCTGTTAAACGGATCGAAACAACACAACCCCGTAAGGCGGTCAGGATGTCGGGCTACAACCTCCATGACATAGTCATTCTGCATTTTAAACAATGCCGAATCTTTCCACGGAAAACCAAAGACCACAGATCTGTCAACACCTTGCGCATCCATTGCGGCAACGATTTCTTTTGCCCCGACAAGTTTTGATTTCGGTGAATCGTATAAAAGTTTAAAGGCAGGTTCGGAAGGAAAATACTTTTCCCTGTTTTCACGGATGGCTTTCGGGAAAATGTGCGTATGAAAATCGATGATCATAATTTAAGGTTAACAGGACACGGGGTTCAGGGACCAGGTATCAGAAAAAAAATTGAATATCGATAATTCACTTTATTTATAAGTTTAAAGTGCCTAAGGTTAAGGTATTCTTTCAATTTTATATGAATAGATGGAGCGAAGCAACAACTTCACTTTAGGCACTTTAGATCATTTCAAACTTTAGTCACTTTCTGTGATCTCTACCTGATTACATGAACAGTGCACTTTTGATCTGGGCATACAGTTGATTGTTGTCAAACCCCATCAAAGCCGGCGCTTCGGACGGACACACCGCCGAGCAGGCGCCGCACCCTTTGCACAGGGCCGGATTCACTTCAGCCACAAACGCTTCACTGTTAAAGGTAATGGCGCCAAAAGGACAGACATTGATGCACCCCAAACAGCCGGAACATAACTCGGGTCGGATATGCGTGATGATACCGCCCAGTTTGACGTATTTCATCGCCAGAACCGTAACAGCTCTTGCGGCTGCGGCCTGAGCCTGTGTTATGGATTCATCGATGGTCTTGGGGGCGTGGGCCAGCCCGCACACAAAAACACCGTCCGTAGCGAAATCCACCGGCCGGAGTTTGACATGAGCTTCGGCAAAAAAACCGTCGGCATTCTGAGGAACTTTATACAGCTGTGCCAGCCGGTTCTCAGATTCCGGAACAATGGCGGAAGCCAGAACCAAAAGATCGGGATTTATGTCCATGGTTCTTCCAAGGACCCGGTCGGTGAAGGATACCTTAAGTACATCATCCTCAGAGACTGCGGTCATGTCTTTGTCGGAATCATAACGGATAAATACAATACCGGCAGTGCGCGCCTGGCGATAGAGATCCTCGCGCAGACCATACGAACGCAAATCCCTGTAAAGGATAAAAACGTCCATACCGGGGTTGATCTCTTTCAGGTTCAAAGCACTTTTGATGGATTGGGTGCAGCATACTTTTGAACAGTAGGGCCGATCCGGTATGCGGGAACCGACACACTGGATAAATACCGCCGTGTTGACTTGAGCGATCGATGGATCGTTGTCAATAAACCGCTGCTGCAACTCCAAACCGGTAACGACCCGGGAATCTTGACCGTATAAATATTGGTCGGGTTTAAACTCCGAAGCCCCTGAAGCGATGAGGGTTACGCCGTGCTCAAGAACCCTGCTATTGCCGTTGCTGGTGACGGTTGTCTTAAAATTCCCCACAAACCCGTCAACCTGCGTAATGCGAGAATTCAGAAAAATATCAATGGCCGGATCGGACTCCACCGCATCGGTCAAGCCTTTTAAATATTCCTGAATATCCTCGCCGCGCCAGGTTTCATGAAGATTCCGCGCCTGGCCGCCGAGAACATCCGATTTTTCAAGCAAAAATGTCTGATACCCTTGATCCGACATGTTTTTGGCCGCAGCCATCCCGGCGACACCGCCCCCGATCACCAGAACCGCCTGGTTGACCGCCATGGTCGATTCTGCCAGGGGCTGGAGCAGAGCCGCTTTGGCCACGCCCATTCTGACCATATCTTTGGATTTTTTCGTGGCTTCTTCAGGATCGTTTTTATGGACCCAGGAGCACTGGTTGCGGATGTTGGCCATTTCGAACAGGTACTTGTTGACCCCCGCATTGATTAAAGTCTCCTGAAAAAGGGGCTCATGGGTCTTGGGTGTGCAGGCGGCCACCACCACTCGATTCAGCCGATGCTCTCTGATGACCTCCGTCATTTTCTCCTGAGTGTCCTGGGAGCAGCTGAACATATTTTCCTCCACATAGGCGACACCGGGCAGGGTCTTTGCAAATTCCACCACTTCGGGAACATCGACGGTCCCCGCAATATTGGTTCCGCACCGACACACAAAAACACCGATTCGGGGCGCCTCGCCCCGCACATCCGTCTCTTCCGGAACCTCTTTTGTCTTTGTGAGGGTCCATCGAACCTCGGCCAAACGGCTGCCTGCCACACCCGCAGCAGCACTGGAATCGATCACCGAAGACGGAATGTCCTTGGGTGCCTGAAAAGCACCACAAACATATACCCCGGACCTGGAGGTCTCAACCGGATCAAAACTGCTGGTACGGGCAAAGTTGTAATGATCCAGATCGATGCCCCACTTTTTGGCCTGCTCAGCTGTTTTCAGGGACGCCGTCAGACCGATCGACAGGACCACCATGTCAAATTCTTCTTCCACACGCTTGCCGGTCTCGTCCACATATCGGATAACCTGCATCCCCGACGCTTCATCATGGACAATATTGGTAACCTTTGACTTGATGAACCGAACACCATGTTCATCCTTGGCGCGGTTGTAGTATCTTTCAAAGTCTTTCCCATAGGTGCGAATATCAATATAGAAAATGGCGGCGTCCAGACCTTTTTCGCTGTGCTCTTTGGCCAGCATGGCCTCCTTGATGGCATAGGTGCAGCATACCCCGGAGCAGTATCCTTTTGCACCCAGATGGACGTCCCTGGAGCCGATGCACTGCAGCCAGGCGATCTTGTTCGGCTCTTTATGATCCGAAGGGCGTATTAGATGACCCCCAAAGGGCCCCGAAGCGGATAGTATTCTTTCGAATTCCAGGGAAGTCACCACATTGGGCTGCTGGGTATAATTAAAGGTGTCGTGCTCTGCAGGATCATACGGTTCGGAACCGGGTGCAAAAATGACGGATCCGACCTTAATCTCGACGATCTCATCTTCTTGAGTATGGTCGATGGCATCAACGCCGCAGAACTCCGCACATATCTTACAGCCGCCGGTTTTAAAATGCACGCATTGGGTACGATCGATAACCGGCGTATTGGGGACTGCCTGTGCGTACGACACATAGACCGGCTTACGGCCTTTAAGACCCATTTCGTATTCGGATGGGATCATTCTTACATCATCTTTGGAAATGTGGGCTTGAATTTTTTCAAAGGTGATATGCCCGGTGGGACAAACCGAAACACAGGCACCGCAGGATAAGCATGCCTCCGTCTGGATATGGAACGGCGTGTCCACTTTCATGTCCACACCCCTTCCGGTCAGACTGATGGCGCTGTTTCCCATTCTCTCGCAGATTCGGGTGCACAGTCCACAGAGGATACAGGTGTCGTCTTCTTTGCTGAAACGAGGCTCTTTGATGTCGTATTTCTCAGCCAGTTCTTTAAGAATTTTCACGTCCGGACATCGGGCATACAGTAACTCAACAATAAGTTTGCGAATCTGGTGAATCGCCTCGGTGTCGGTTTTTATCTCCATACCTTCCCAGATCGGGTAGTTGCAGGCGGTAACGTATCGAACACGTCCACCGGAATGCATTTCCACTATACAGAGACGGCACATGCCGGCCGGTTCCAGAGCTTTGTGATGGCAAAGGGTCGGGATTTCAATTCCATTTTCTTCAGCAACCTGAAGGAGATATTGGTCTTTCTTTCCCCGGACTTCTTTACCGTTGAGTTTAAAACTGATCATTGGGTTAACCTTCTTGTGTCCTGTTTATATTTTCCAAATGTGGCTATTTAATGACGACGGCATTAAATTTACAAGCTTCATAGCAGATGCTGCATTTGATGCATTTCTCCTGATCCAGCACATGAGGTTCTTTTTTCTCGCCGGTGATCGCCTCTTGAGGGCACTTGAGGGCGCACAATCGGCAACCGGTACAGGCTTCCGGATCAATCTCGTAATAAAATAGGTTTTTACAGACACCGGCCGAACATTTTTTATCTTTGATGTGGGCGTCGTACTCGTTACGGAAATAATTAATGGTCGTCAACACCGGATTGGGGGCCGAAGTCCCTAATCCGCACAGGGATGCTTTGGCGACCATATCGCCCAGTTCTTCAAGGAGTTCGACGTCGCCCTCTGCTCCGTGTCCTTCACAAATTCGGGTCAAAATTTGCAGCATTCGTTTGATTCCCTCCCGGCAGGGATTGCATTGACCGCAGGACTCCTCTTTCAGAAAATCCAAAAAGTATCGGGCCACATCCACCATACAGGTGTCCTGATCCATGACGATCATACCGCCGGAGCCCATGATGGAGCCAATTTTTGTCAGTTCATCAAAATCGACGCCCAAATCCAAGTACTTTTCAGGAATACATCCGCCTGAAGGACCTCCGGTTTGAACGGCTTTGAATTGTTTCTTTTTTAGAACACCGCCGCCGATATCATAAATAATATTCCGTAATGTCGTTCCCATGGCGACTTCCACCAGACCGGTATTTTTTATCTTACCGACAAGGCTGAAAACCTTGGTACCTTTACTGCTTTCCGTCCCCATGCCGGCATACCAATCGGCCCCCTTAGAGATGATGGCCGGAACATTGGCAAAGGTTTCCACATTATTAAGATTTGAAGGATTTTGTCTCAAACCTTTTTCCACCGTATGCACATATTTGGCCCTGGGCCGGCCCACTTGGCCTTCCAAAGAGGCCATCAGTGCGGTTGACTCACCGCAGACAAAAGCACCGGCGCCGGTTGAAATTTTAATGTTAAAACTAAAATCGGTACCACCGATATTCTCGCCCAAAAGGCCATATTTTTCAGCCTGTTTTATGGCGGTTACCAGACGTTTTACGGCCAGCGGGTATTCATTGCGGACATACATAAAACCATGATTGGAACCGATGGCCACGGCTGCGATTAACATCCCTTCCAAGACACTGTGGGGGTCTCCTTCCAGAATGCTCCGGTCCATATAGGCTCCGGGATCGCCTTCATCTGCATTACAAATAATATATCTTTCGCCGTGATGTCTGGCACACGTCGCCCATTTAACGCCGGTGGAAAATCCGCCCCCGCCGCGGCCTCTTAAACCCGAATCTTTAATTATCTGAATAATCTCTTCAGGCTTATGATCCAAGAGCGCCCGGAAAAAAGCAAAATAACCCCCGCGGGCGATATACTCCTCAATGCTATCAGGATCGATATAACCGCAGTTACGCAATGCAATTTTTACCTGGTTACTATAAAATGGCGTGTCTTCTAAAAACGGAATCTTCTCTATGGGCGCCACATCCTTGAGAGGATTCTCAAGGTGATCTTCCATTACACTTCGGGGATCACGAACCTGCCCTAAGATCCATTTGGTTTTTTTGAAATCGTTTTCAAGATAACTGCGAATAACATCGACAATCTTATCTTGGGTGATTTTTTGATAAATAACCCTGGGTTTGCCGGTCTCAGCAATTTCGACCAAAGGTTCAACTTCACAAAAACCGATGCAACCCGTCTGTCTGATTTGGACGCCATTTCCATCGGGAAAGTCCTGTATGGCCTTTTCAAACGCAGCCTTACCACCGGCTGCAATACCGCAGGATGCCATTCCGACGAGAACTTTGGTAGTATCGGGATAATAAAGTCTGGTGCTGTATTCCTGACGAATCTTTTCTAACTCTTCCGTAGATTGGATTTTCATACGCTTATCTCGTATCTCAAGTTTTATTCGTAATTTTCCAAGATTTTTTCAACTTTATCTGCACCGATTCGACCGTGAATATCTTCGTTAACCTTCATGACCGGCCCTAAGCTGCAGCAACCGATGCAACGCACACCTTCGAGGGTAAACCGCATATCATCCGTGGTATGCTTGCCGTCGAGGTTTAATGTATCCTTAATTCTTTCACGTACCCTTTCACCGCCTCTGACGTGACAGGCGGTGCCCAAGCAGATGGAAATGATGTTTCGGCCTTTGGGTTCAAGACTAAAAGTGGCGTAAAATGTGCCGACACCGTAGATCTGGCTGTAAGGAACGTTTATTTTTTCTGAAAGATATTTTAAGGTGGGCTGGGGAAGGTGGTTGTAACGCTTTTGAATCGCTTGGAGGATCATAATCAAGTTTTCTTTGTCATTGTCAAACTCTTGTTCGATGATCTTATCGAGTTCCAGGTAATCGATTTCTACTTCGGCACACGGTTCTGTTGTTGATGGACTTACTTTATTCATTCGCAACAATCCTTATCACAATGGTTATGCCTGATCAGCAGACATCGGGCAGTAGATGACCGGACAGTTTTCCACGCAGCTGCCGCACCCGGTACAACGGTCCATATTGATACTGCGCGCTCGCTTTCTGACTCTCACCGTCATATTTCCCTCCTCGCCGGAAATATCTTCCACTTCCGAGAGGGTGATTAATTCGATGTTGATGTGCCGGCCGACCTCGACCAGTTTCGGAGAAATGATTCACATGGCACAATCATTGGTTGGAAAAGTCTTGTCGAGCTGGGCCATCACACCGCCAATGGCTGGAGATTTTTCGACAAGATAAACATAGTATCCTGAATCTGCCAGGTCCAGTGCAGACTGCATGCCGGCTATTCCGGCCCCCACTACCATTACGGATCCATTCTTGCCTGCTTTTTCCGCTTCCATTAGAGCTCCTTTTTGTCTTTCGGAAACTGTTTCCATCAGAACATTGTGGCCATTTTATTACCAAACGGTATGTGTTGCATTATTCTCCCCCAATTTTTTGTAAAAAGGGAATATGCCACAATGATAAGAACCGTGTCAAGTCCATCGTACTAACCCGGAAAAATCTTTTGGAGACCACCATTTTTAATGGCAAGATACAGTTTTGACATCCGGTCTTGCAATACCGCCGGTTCGCTGAAATCGAGGATGACCGAAAAACGGGTGGCTTCAAAGTTACGAGGCGGTTGAATGTGGATGC
>JAQBBE010000210.1:0-6889 GCA_032126435.1 Desulfobacterales bacterium
GTCCCATTTTTTTGTTTTCATGATGGTTCATTTTCACAAAGGTTTCAATTCATAAAGACTTTTCATTTCCAAGTCAAGACACTTTGAAGGCAAATTTGTCTCACCGTACTTGAAGCTTTTTCGCTTTTATGAGATAATCGGGTTGTAATAATTGAAAGCATGAAATTGTAGCTGGGGATCAGGACCTATTCAGAAATAATCGGTGGTCGAACTTAGGGGCTTCGCCCCAATTGGAATAATGGAATGATGGATTAATGGAATGATTGGTTTGAAGGAGTTTTTTTACAACTTAAATAGTTTATTTCCGCTCTTACGCCCAATATTCCAGCATTCCAGTATCCCATTCTTCCATTCCGATGGCATAAACAGGTTGCTATTAAAAGATCTGTGATTTCGTTAAGTTGTAGAATTTCCGAGACGTTAAATTAATGCAGGAGGAACAAAGATGCTGGTTAAAAATTGGATGAGCAAAGACGTCGTAACTGTGGATGCTGATGATTCCATGCAGAATGCCATTTATATTCTGCAGGAACAAAATATCAAAATGCTGCCGGTCATGGATGATGGAAATCTTGTAGGCATCATCACCGACAGGGACCTGAAAAAAGCATCCCCTTCCGATGCAACGACCCTCGATATGCACGAGCTTTTATTTTTGATATCCAAAATAAAAGTCAGGGATTTAATGAAAAAACCTGTTTATACGGTTCCGCCGGACTATACCGTGGAAGAAGCTGCCGCCCTCCTTCTGGAAAAAAAGATTTCAGGTCTTCCGGTGGTCGATGAAAACAATCGCCTGATCGGGATTATTACCCGCAGCGACCTTTTCAGAGTGATCATATCCCTGAGCGGACTTGGGAAAAAGGGCATCCAGTTTGCCATTCGCATCAAAGACATGCCGGGCACCATCAAAGAGGTCAGGGAACTCATCCACGAATATGGCGCACGCACCGCCAGTATACTGAGTTCATCGGACAATGCGCCGCCCGATCATTTAAATTTCTACTTCAGAATTTACCAGATCGACAGGCAAAAACTCCCGTCTCTTTTAGCGGATATTAAGGAGAAAGGGACCCTGCTCTATATGGTAGACCACCGGGAAAACAAGCGAATCATTTACGATTCGTAATTTTGTATTGACATAACCCATTTAATGATTTAAACATTTTTTAAAAAATCGCGGTCAGAAGGCTGCAGTAAAAATTCAATTTATCAAAAAAACAATCAAAACCACGAAGGTATGGATATCAAGAAGATTTCATAGCTTTGTGGTTTTTTTTTTTGCGGTAAAGGAGGTTTTTCATGAAAAAAGGGACCCTATTTCTATCGATCATCATCATGAGTTTAATAATTCCAAGGCAGACTATTGCGCATTTTGGCATGGTGATTCCATCGGATTCCATGGTCATGCAGGAAGACAATCGAACCGTTACCTTTATGGTATCCTTTTCACATCCTTTTGAAGGTGTAGGAATGGAACTGACGAAACCCCATGTTTTTGGTGTTATGGCCAACGGGAAAAAACAAAATCTTTTGAGTGATCTGAAAAAAATACAAATCATGGGGCATACAGCTTGGAAGTCGGATTATAACTTCAACAGACCCGGCGTATTTATGTTTTACATGGAGCCAAAACCTTACTGGGAACCAGCGGAAGACTGTTTTATCATACATTACACAAAGACGGTGGTTACGGCATTTGGTGACGATGAAGGCTGGGACAAAGAAGTGGGATTAAAAACCGAGATTGTCCCCTTAACAAAACCTTATGGCCTCTATGCCGGAAATCTTTTCCAGGGCATTGTCAAACTAAACGGGAAACCGGTCCCCTATGCCGAAGTTGAAGTGGAATTTTATAATAAAAACAAAAAGTACACAGCACCCACGGCTTACATGGTCGCCCAGACCGTCAAAGCAGACAATAACGGCGTATTTTCCTACGCCGCACCCAAATCCGGATGGTGGGGCTTCGCCGCTTTAAGCCAAGGAGATTTTAAATTAAAACATGACGGTGAAGACAAAGACGTGGAGCTGGGTGCCATCATCTGGGTACAGTTTCATGATATGAGATAGAACTTTAGAACAGAAAGTTAGGGGCTTCACCCCAATTGGAATGGTGGAATAATGGAATAATGAGTTCTGGAATAATGCAATGTTGAGTTGATGGTAAAATTTGTGTTGATGAAAAACTAAAAATGAATAATATCCTTTTTAAAAACCAAGCTTCCAGTATTCCACTATTCCATAATTCCATATTCGAGGAAAGCGTCCAAGCCTCAAAAAAATGTCCTATATTTTCATTATGTTGTAGAGATACCGAGACGTAAATTATGCATATATCCGAAGGCGTATTATCACCGGCCGTTCTCATAGGGGGAGCGGCCCTCGCGGCGGCAGGTGTTGCCGTGGGCATGAAAAACCTGGAACAAAAGGAAATCTCCACCATAGGAATTCTGTCGGCGGCCTTTTTTGTGGCCTCATTAATTCATGTGCCCGCAGGTCCGGTTTCAGTGCATCTTATCTTAAACGGCCTGGTGGGGTTGATCCTTGGGTGGAAAGCCTTCCCCGCCATTCTTGTCGGTCTTTTACTCCAGGCACTTCTCTTTCAATTTGGAGGGATGACAACCCTTGGTGTAAATACCCTGAACATGGCGCTTCCCGCCGTTGTCTGCTACTATATATTCGGGAATGGCCTGAAACCCGGCACCGGGCGGTCTGTTATCATCTTTTCGGCCTTTGGGGCCGGCTTCTGCTCGGTGTTGATGTCCGGCATTATGGTAGGATTTTCCTTGTATTTCACCGGCGAGGCGTTTTTGCCCGCGGCAAAACTAATAGTTGCCGCGCATCTGCCGGTAATGTTTATCGAGGGTATTTTGACGGCTGCCTGCGTCCTGTTTTTAAGAAAGGTTAGACCCGAACTTCTGGAGGAAGCCAATGTGCCAAAACAATCTACATAAAACAAATAATATCCGGTTAAAGACTAAAATTTCAGGTCTTATTTTCACAATGTTGTGGCTTTTGTTTTTACCCGCTTTGGTATCTGCTCACAATGTCACTGTTTTTGCATGGGTGGATGGGGATACCATTCATACCCAGAGCAAATTCAGCGGAGGCAAACGGGTAAAAAATGCACCGATACTCGTCTATGATTTCAAAGATGTCTTGCTTCTTGAGGGTAAAACCGACGAAACCGGGATGTTTTCCTTTAAAATACCCAAAAAGACAGCACTAAAGATCGTATTGAAAGCGTCCATGGGCCACTTGGCTGTGTGGAAATTACGGGCCGAAGAACTTGACGAGGCTGAATCAAAAACCGCTGCCGAACCGACCGGCATGAAGGCTCCACTTGTAACCGATTCGGGTTCGGCCGGTATTCAGAAGAATGTTGATGTTTTCGAATCTACAAAGATATCCCTGGGAAAACGGGAAATCGAGGAAATCATTAATGCTTCCCTGGATAAAAAGCTGGCGCCCATAACTGAAATTCTGGCAGATTCTATACATCGCGGTCCCGGGTTTACAGAAATTATGGGTGGAATCGGTTATATTTTTGGACTGGTGGGCGTCGCCCTTTATTTTGCAAATCGTAAAAGAAAAACTGATGATTGAAGAACTTGCAAACGGAGATTCTTTTATCCGGCGACTCGATCCTCGCGGCAAGATCGTTGTCGTGTTCCTGTTTTCAATGGTCGTTGCCGCAGCCAACCGGCTTCAGGTCCTTTTGTGCGCGTTGGTGCTCGGTTTGTGGATCGTGCTGGCGGCCAAAGTTCCGGCAAAGGAACTCGTCAGAAGACTGATTCCCGTCAATATGCTGATTCTTTTCCTTTGGCTTTTTCTCCCGTTTACTTTTGGAGGAGATCCGCTTTTGTTTATAGGGCCCCTGGCCGTTACCCGGGAAGGACTCCTCTATGCGACCCGGATCACCCTTAAATCGAATGCCATGATGCTCATGCTCATCGCGCTGGTGGCATCCACACCCATCTCTTCCATGGGCCATGCCATGCATACATTGGGAATCCCCAAAAAAATCGTTCATCTGTTTTTCTTTACCTACCGCTATATTCATGTCATATACAGAGAATATTTCCGGCTGAAAAATTCAATGAAGATCCGAGGCTTTACACCCAAAACCAATCTGCATACTTACAAGACTTTTGCCTATATGGTGGGGATGCTTCTGGTCAGAAGTTTCGACAGGGGACAGAGGGTCCATAATGCCATGCTGTGTCGCGGTTTCAAGGGGAATCTTTACAGTTTAAGCAAGTTCTCCTTTAAAAAGGGCGATATCGTTTCCGTGGTTTTTATGCTGACGCTGATCATTTTTTTGGGAGTTCTGGAATGGTAAAAAACGATTTGATTATTCATCTTCAAGATATCTGTTTTAACTATCGGGGCAGCCCGCAGGTCCTCGACAGGCTCGATTTAAAATTTTACAGAGGGAACCGGATCGGGTTGATGGGGCCCAACGGCAGCGGGAAAACCACCCTCTTTCACATTATCATGGGTCTGTTAAAACCGTCTTCCGGATCCATCGAGATTTTCAATCGCCCCGTAAAAACGGAAAAAGATTTTATCCGGGTCCGTGAGAAGATCGGCTTGCTTTTTCAGGATGCGGATGATCAGTTATTTTCACCGACGGTCTTGGAAGATGTCGCCTTCGGCCCTTTGAATATGGGCAAGTCCCGGGATGAAGCCATGGATATTGCCCGCAACACCTTAAACTTTTTAGGACTTACCGGTTTTGAAGACAGGATCACCTACAAACTGTCCGGGGGAGAAAAAAAGCTGGTTTCCCTTGCCACAGTCCTTGCCATGGAACCCGAGGTACTTCTTTTTGATGAACCGACCAGCGGTCTTGATGATCGGACAAAGGCGACCCTTAAAGACGTGCTGGCCGGTCTCGATCTATCCTATATTATCATATCCCATGAGATCGACTTTTTGGACGAAATCGCAAATTCTATTTATTCCATGGACAACGGCAAGATCCTTTTCGACAAAGAGGTCCATGTCCACCAGCATGTCCATGCACATCCCCACGGAGCATATGTGCACGACCATAAGTAACCTGCTGATTAAACCGCAATGTTCACTTCTTTGATCGGCAGGACTTTTTGAAGATCGTGAGGATCGATTTCGACCATAAAACCGCGTTTGCCGCCGTTGATGAACATTCTATCGAGTATGAAAATCGATGATTCCACATACACCGGCAGCGGATTTCGCGTTCCAAAAGGGCTGATCCCTCCAACCTTGTAACCGGTATATTTTTGAGCCGATGTTGAATCGCAGGGATTTACACGTTTTACATCGAGTTCCCGGGCCAGGCGTTGGGTTGAAACCTCACGATCACCGTGCATGAGAACCAGCAATGGCCGGCGGGAATCGATTTCCATTACCAGTGTTTTTATCACTTCATATTCCGTTACATTGAGAGCAAAGGCAGCTTGATGCGTCCCACCATGTTCCTCATAGGGATAAAGATGCGGTATGAAATCGATTTTGCCGGCCCGCAATGCACGTACGGCGGCAGTGACAGGATAGTGCTTCATGGACGTTCACCCATATGGTAACTTCTGCATAAAAAAAGGGATCATCCCTACAAATGACCCCTTTTTGAAAAACTGTCAGCGACAGTTTATGTCAATTATGCCAATCCGGCAACCTCTTCTTTTATCGTTACCGCGATCTTAAACAGGGCGGTCAATACCAGAAAGCCGATGGCCCATATGCCGATGGCAATAGCAATTTCAGGTAATGTCGGGACATATTCATTCACGTGATGCAGCGGGTTCGGTACAAACCCGCCTGAAATCATTCCAAGCCCCTTGTCAATCCATGTGCCGATAAAAACGGTGATACAAGCAACAACCAGAACGGTCTCATTTTTGCGGGTGACCGGATTCACCAGCAGAATAATCGATACCACCATCAGTATCATGGATGCCCACATCCAGGGCACAAGGGCACCATGTCCTTGCAGTCCCACAAACAGGTATTTTATATGGTCCATATGTTCCGGTATCCCGCTGTAAAATACAACAAAAACCTCACAGAGAAAAAAGAATACATTAACCGTGATTGCATATGCCACGACCTTGGCCAGTGACTGGATCTGTTCCTTGCCGGGATCAAATTTAGTAAGCTTTCTGACAATCATGCACAGCAGGATTAAAAATGCAGGACCCGCAGCAAATGCTGAAGAAAGAAACCGCGGTGCCAATATGGCCGTCAACCAGAAGCCCCGTCCGGGAAGGCCGCAGTAAAGATAGGCTGTTACCGTATGAATACTGACTGCCCATGGAATCGAAAGATATATCAACGGTTTTAACCAGCTTGCCGGGGCAACGTCGTTTCTTTCTGCTTCAAGTACTTTCCAGCCGATGACGATGTTCAGTAAAAGATATCCGTTCAGCACAATCATATCCCAAAAAAGGACCGAGTTGGGTGTGGGGTGCAAAAGAACATTAACAACCCGTGTAGGCTGGCCGAGGTCCACAAAGATAAACAGAATGCACATGGTAACAGAAGCCACCGCCAGAAATTCTCCCAGAATGGTAATTCTCCCAAACGCTTTATAATTATGCAGGTAATAAGGGAGAACGACCATGACCGCAGATGCAGCCACACCGACCAGGAATGTGAACTGGGCAATATAGAATCCCCACGATACGTCCCTGCTCATGCCGGTAATTCCGAGGCCGAAACTGAACTGCCACAGGTAGCAGGCAAAACCAACACCGATAACAACCAAAAGTGCCGCCATCCATCCATAGTATTTCTTTGTTCCTGTCAACGCCTTTTCAAGCATAACCACCTCATACAATATAGAAAACTGATGGGCCCGTACCCAGGGCCGGTTTACGACGAATTGTGTAGTTGCTTCTTA
>JAQBBE010000211.1:0-3640 GCA_032126435.1 Desulfobacterales bacterium
GCCCTTTTGGAAACAGGCCGTGTTTCCTTCGGCGCGCTGAATACTTCTAATCAAGGCCGCCATATCAAGGTAATTCTTTTTTTTAGCATCCTGTCCTATCTTGTCGGATGCTGCCGATGATATCTTAATGTCCGCCTTATGTCTTCCAGCGCCATTCGAATTATTATGATTTTTTCTTGCCGGCATATATCAGGTAATGTTGTGCCTCGAAATTTCTCGCCGCGGCGAAAAAAATGGGTTTTTAAGCTGAGTGAAGCTGCTGCGCCGGTAAGGTTGGAACCGGCGTATGTCCTGAATTTTAGAAACAGCATCTCAGCGGGTTGTTCATAAAAAGACAGCGTTGCTTCAAAACGAAAGGGATATGGAACAATTATACTCTTCGGTATAGTCGATTCCACTGCCATCGGTCCATTTCTCAGACGTTACCTCGATATCCTGTAAGGTTTTCAATAATTTACAATTTTTAGCACACGTGTCCTTCGGCTGGTTTTTCCGGGAACAATTTTTACATGGAGAAGAAATCATAGCCCCCCCTATATCTAAAGGTGTTCAAAGGACATTTAAAAGGTGATTTTTATATGTGTATTAACAAGTTATGATTCCTTTTGTCCATAGAGGGGAGGGCTCAATTTGGTAGGGAAAACCCCCATTTACCGGGAATTTGTCCCGGATATCGTGGGGAGACGTCGGCGGCGCTCTGAATTTTGGGATACAGGATTCGAGAATTATTCCTTCCAGAGATCGACATCGATGAGACCGAGCTTTGCGGCATAGCGGATCAATTCAATGGTGCTGTGGAGGTCCAACTTGTTCATGATGTTGGCGCGGTGGTTTTCAACCGTCTTGGGACTGATGAAGAGTTTTTCAGCAACCTCTTTGCTGGAGAGCCCCTCTGCCAGCAGGCGCATGACTTCTTGCTCCCGGGGCGTTAAGGTGGCGTAGTCTGCATCCGTGATTTTTGCTTCTTTTAAAGGGAACTTCATCAGGTTTTCAACAACGGCATGAGAGACCGAACTGTCCAGAAAATAATTGCCGTTTGCAACCGATTCGAGTCCCTGCAGGAGTCTTTTGGCCGCAGATTCCTTGACCACATATCCGGTTGCTCCGGCCTGGAACGCCTCGGCAATATAATCGATTTTAGAGTGCATGCTGACAATCATAACTCTGGTTTCAGGAAAGAGACGTCGTATCTCACGGGTGAGTTGAATGCCGCTTTGATCCGGCAGGGATATATCCACCAGTGTCAAATCAGGTTTAAGTTTTTTGAGCATTTGCAGCCCTTCGCGGCCGGTTCCGGCTTCACCGATCACCTTAAAGCGGGGATCGCGCCCGATAATCGTCTTGAGTCCTTCCCTGAAAAGCGGGTGATCGTCGATGATCAATATACTTTTCGTTTCAACCACGTTTTTTCTCCTTGTAGGGGATTTCGATATACACTTTGGTGCCCTCTTTTGGGCGTGATTGAATCTTCATTTTTCCGTCCAGAAGGCTGACCCTCTGCTCCATGCTCCGAAGTCCCATCCGTTTCTCCTTGGAAGCTACGGCCAGCCGGTCTTTGACATTAAATCCTTTGCCATCGTCCTCTATGCGGAGGATAATGTAAGGGAAAGATGCCACCAGCTTGATGGTTACATTGGTTGCATCTGCATGCTTTTTAATGTTCCAAAGGGCCTCCTGAATCAGGCGGTACAGGTTGATCTCCGTGTTGTTGGGGATCGTTAAATCATCCAGGCCGGCAGCGAAAAAGTCAATTTTAATGCCGTTTTTTTGAGAAAATTCTTCACAGTATTGATAGGCGGTATGGGCAATTCCAAGTTGATCGAGTCCCGGAGGGTGTAAATCGTACGACATATCCCGGACAGCCGATATGGATCTCCGGAGTGTTTTTGATAATTCCGAAGCCTTTTGTTTGACCTCCAAAGGTACGGATGGATGGCTGTCAAAAAGGGTTTCAAGACCGATTCTCAGCAGTGAAAGGTCTTGTGCGAGGTTGTCGTGCAGGTCGTAAGCAATCTGCTGACGCTCAATTTCCTGGACTTTCATCAGCTGCTGCGTGAGGGTGTGAACATGTTCTTCAGCTATTTTTCGTTCAGTGATGTCTCGAGAAAAAACAGCCACTTGGATCACTTTCCCCTTGGCATTGCACACCGGATAAATGTTGGAATCATTCCAAATCCCCTTCTGTTCATCCACAATTCGCACCGGTCTGCCCGATTCAAATACTTTTTGGACATTCGCCATTTTAAGACCGGTGACCTCCGGGGGAGACAGATTCCAAATACACAAGCCGAGCATGTGGTCTTTATGCTTTTGAAACCGCTGTGCATAGGTGTCGTTGATATCCAGAATCGTTCCTCGAGAATCCAGTAAAACGACGGCATCGGTTGTGGCATTCAAAAGGGCCCGTGCCATCTCTTCGCTTTTTCGCAACTCCTCCTCGGCTTGTTTGTAATCGGTAATGTCAAAAAAGACGCCGCTGACATATTCAATTCTTCCGGTGTTGTCACAAATTATTTGTCCTCTTTCTTGTATCCAACGTATATCCTCGGCCTTGGATTCGATTCGGTATTCCCTGACATAGGACCTGTCTGATTTGAGTGCCCGGATAAAAATCTCTTTGGCATTTACAACATCTTCATTTAAAATAATATCTTTCCACTTAAGTCTTCCGAGATTAAATTCATCGACCGAATATCCCGTCAGTAGTTCAATTTTTGAATCAAAGAATTCAACCGACCAGTCAACGTGTCCTTGGTAAACGATACTTGGAAGGTTCTTTACCAGTAATCTGTATTTTTCTTCGCTCTTCCGGAACGCTTCTTCAGCCTGCTCCCGGGAGATCGCTTCTTGTTCCAACTTTTTTACCTTTTGTACCAATTCCTTATAGGTCGGCTTTTTGGCCATAAAAGAATCTCCGGTGGTCTTTAACCCTAAATGAGCGAAGTTTGCCATGTTTTGAGCGCCTTGGCAACCCGTCCCGTCGCCGCCGGGAAGGCGCTCTCTGCTACAGTTCAATGGTTTTGTATCATAATCTTACCTTGATATTCAAACATTGTTGTGTGCTGCCCAAAATTTGCCGGAGCACTCGGGGCGCAACGCCGCCTGCAGAAGCGGGATCCCGGGTTCATAAAAAAAGGGTGCAAGAATCGGCACCCTTTTTCAGTCAGCTGCCGGCTGAATCTTATTGGGACCATCCGCAACAACTTGCCGAACGTCCCGCTTCTCTATAACCCTCCAAAAGGCATCATACGTTTGACTCCGGAGAATGCCGTCGCTGTTGGAATCACACAATTTTCAGAGAACGTGTGTTCCGGCAAATCAGGAATCTTTATATTTGAAAGAAAGCGTCACTCTGGCACGATAGGATTCGACTTTTCCATCTTTAATGGTCATGTCGAGTTTTGATATTTCTGCGATTCTCAAATCTCGCAGGGACCCGCTTGCTTTTAGCACCGCATTTTCAGCAGCTTTCTCCCAGGAAACACCACTTGTTCCAACCAGCTCGAAGATCTTGTAAACGCTGTCGCTCATGTTCTCCTCTTTGGGTTAAATGTTGTGTGTGACATATCTGCAACGCTAAACGAGCGGAAACCCTGCAAACAGTATGTTTGCTCTGTGGTTGCATAAATAACCGGGTTTG
>JAQBBE010000212.1:0-3458 GCA_032126435.1 Desulfobacterales bacterium
AAGATAAGCACAGTTCCAGAAGTAATGGCAGATCCCCAGGTAGAGAAAGTAATACTCTCTGCGGAAGACCCAGTTCTCTGACATTTCCGGGCCAGCTGTATGCCATCAATTTTTCCATGGCGTCAGGGTCGGGTTTTGGAATCCGTTTTTTATCAAACTGATAGAAATATTTTTCTATGTAATAGTCAATTAGTAGCGGTATGTCTTCAGGTCTGTTTCGAAGAGGGGCAATATATATTTTAATAGTATTGAGGCGATAGTAGAGATCCTCTCTGAAAAGCCCTTTTTTTACTTTCTGTTCAAGTTCTTGATTCGTGGCTGCGATAACCCAGGCATCTGTTATCACCTCTTTTTCGGAACCCAGCGGCGCAAACTCTCCGCCTTGAAGAACATGAAGAAGCTTGGATTGCAGCAAAAGAGACATATCCCCGATTTCATCTAAAAAGATAACCCCTTCATGGGCGAGCTCGAATTTTCCGCGCTTTTTTCGATCAGCTCCGGTAAATGCGCCCCGTTCGAATCCAAAGAGTTCACTTTCAAGCAAACCATCTGGTAAAGCCGCGCAGTTAACCTTGATGAACGGATTGCCTTTTCTTGGAGATTTATCATAAAGATTTTGCGCAACAACTTCTTTGCCCACACCACTTTCCCCAGTGATGATGACGTGTAAGCCTGTGTCTGCAACGTGGTAGATCAGTTCCCGGATTCTCTCGATGTTTTCGCTTGTTCCGATTAATGGCGTCGCCACGATTTTTTAATCCTGAATTTTGTGTTTTTTGGAAGAAATTAGTTCCTTAATTGCTTTGTCGAGTTCGGAAAGTTCAAATGGTTTTGATAATACCTTGTCCGCTTGGGATTCTATAGCAAACGCTCCAGGATACTCCCCCCATCCAGTTATGGCAATAACGGGTGTTTCAGGGGATTTTTCCTTAATTATTGAAATAAGGCTCATTCCACTTATTTGGGGCATAACGAGATCTGTTATGACCAGGTCAAATCCTTGTTTATCACTTTCAAGGAATTTCAGTCCGTCCAAGCCATCAGAAGCAGAGATAACATCGTACTCTTTATCTCTAAGAAAATCGTCAAGCGTGGCCAGAACATGCTCGTCATCATCAATTATAAGCAACTTAAATGGGTTGTCCATTTTATTTAATCCTCAATTATAATAAGCAACAGCGCCCTTTGGATCGATCTTCTTGCACCACATATTACATGTTTAATCACCAAACACCTTGTTCTTTTCTGAAGTTTTAAATCCTAAAGCCAAAATAATCTTACGTCTTGTTTCCATCCTGCAAGGCATGCCATTTTCAATCCGTGCAATGGTATAGGGGGATATGTTGGCTTTTCTGGCAAGTTCAGACCTGCTTATCATAAGAGATTCTCTAATTTTCTTTAAGGCGTTTTGGCTCATTTGAGTGAACTTTACAGGAAAATTCTATGTCGGATAATTTTTAATTATATTATAAAGTTGCAATTTGTTAGTGTCAAATAAAATTATATATAATTAGTATATAATTTTATTGAATTAGCATATATTGTAGCATATTGAATTAAATTGCCATATATTGTATGGCTTAAAATAAAGAACCTCGGTAAAATCGAACTGTTTTTTTACAATGCCTGTTTAAGTGCCTTTACTGGAAATTTAGCATTTTTTTTCTATCCTAAAAAAAAGTCCTTGAATTGAAAAAATAGCTTTACGAAAGAAAATGGTGTGAAAGGATAAGGTAATGAACAATAAATGAGGTTTAAGATTCCTAAAGAGAAAAAATAAGCAGGTGTGAAACGGGTTTCAAACCTCTTTTGCTATAGATCTGCACGATAAAAAATCTATATATTATCGCCCCTATTAAAGCACCCAGTGTATTTAAAATTAGATCCAGCATATGAGAACTTCGTGATGGAATCCAAGCTTGAACGATTTCAATGAATAAGCTTAAGGTAAAACATAAACCGACTGTGATTAAGACATCATTTTTCTCAAAAGTACCACCAAGTTTAATCAAAGTTGCGGAGAGGACAAAACCAAAAGGAATGAAGCCCACTAAGTTTAAAACAATATCTATAATAAAGCTTCTGTTGAACTTAAACTTAGACCATGTCGGAGAGAGAATTTCTCTCTTTAAAATCTGCATCTTCAATGGTATTTCGAGATCATGGTTTCCACCTGCATGATCAAGCGCCCTTAACCCTTCCTTTTCATCAAAGAAATATAGCACGGACGGTTTGTCTTTCTTGGCAAACGAGAAGTTTCGGTCTTGAACCCACCTATTGAAGTGGAATGCAACATCCTGATCAGTAAGAGTATATCCATAAAATGCCAAACCGTAAATATCACCCTGCCAGGGTTGCTTTCCATATACAGAGTTGCCTAAAAGAAGTCTGGTTTTGCTGCCATTTGGTATTTTAAGTGTTAAATCCTTCTTCCTAATGACAAATTGGCCATCCAAATAGACTTCAGTACCCTCTTCTCCTGTAGTTACGGTTACGAATCGTGTTGTTGGGGACGGTGAAGCCGTGTTCACCGCTATTCTCTTGGTTCTTCTCTTGTGATCATAATCATCTCCGTTCATAAGGATTATCCATGAATGATATTGCCACAATAATAATTGATTACGATCCCTTCCGTCATGGAATGACAAAATAAAACTGGCTTTTTTTTTTTGATAACCTGCCGGTCTCAATGCAATTTCTATAGAAAAACAATTTGGTTTAGAGATATTATCTCCAATCAACTCAAAAAAGGGATTCGTATAAGCTATGCCATCTTTGCTAAAACGAATGCCGGGTTGATCTGTGATCCAGTTGACGCCGTTGGAAAAGTTAAAATCCTTAGGCCTTAACCCAAAAATCAGGATTCCAAACAAAATAGCAACTGATAAACCAACTAAACACTTTAAAGAAATTTGTTTATGATATTTTAAAAAATCCAATGATCTATCATGGCAATTAAGATTATTATGAATAGTTAAAAAATTGCTCGCTTCCAAAACAACATCCCGCAATCAATTCATGCTGATTAGATATATCTTAAAATTCCTAAAAAAGCAAAAGGACAAACCCCTGAAAAAAGATTTGCCCTTATTGAAAAAATGATATTACAGTAATTTCTTACCCATGATATTTATGGAATTATTGCAAGTATCAACAACGATGAATAGTTTCCGAACAAAAATAAAATCGCCGTCTGCCGCAGAAACGAACGGCAGACGGCGATGGCGGATTTTATTGACAGGCCGGTCCTATCCTTTCATTTCATTGATCCTGTCGGTAAGCTCGGGAATAAATTCGAGGATGTCGTCCACGATACCGACATCGGCAACCTGGAAAATCGGCGCCTTGGAATTCTTGTTTATCGCAATGATAAACGGGGCGCCCTTGATGCCGCCCACGTGCTGAAACGCTCCGCTGATACCCAGGGCCATGTAGACCTTCGGCTTGACCGTCTGGCC
>JAQBBE010000213.1:0-15979 GCA_032126435.1 Desulfobacterales bacterium
CCTATGGGGCCGAACAAAACCGAAGGAATCCCCGCCTTCCCGCAAAGTGCCGAGTCTGACCAGAAGGGGAGTCCCACAAGTTTCGATTGCGGCGAAGCGTCCTGCAGACACGTTAATATTTTTGCCGCCTTTATAACTTTATGCGGCGGTCTTACAAAAATTTCTCGTCCCTTCACATGATGATCTCCCGGAAAACTTTTCACCGACTGGATAACGCGCTCCAGTTCCAAATCGACCCGGGTTTGAGATTCTCCCGGAAGGGTCCGTCTCTCCCATTGAAGTCGTGATCTGCTGGGAATCACACTCAAAGCAGTCCCGCCATCAATGATACTTGCGTGAAGCGTTGCATGCCCCAGTAAAGGATCTGCCTCGCTGTTGAGCAGCTCAGATTGAATATCGTTCAGTTCCGCCAGCGCGGATCGTAACGGCAGAATAGCATCAACACCTTCGGAAGGTCGACTTCCGTGAGCCGCCTTGCCGAACACTTCTATTTCATACCAGGATACGCCTTTATGACTCACGCCAATGTCCAGTTCAGTGGGTTCCAGAAATATGCCGCCGAAAGGGAGGGGAAAAAACTCCGGAAGCCATCGTTTAACCAAATACTCCATTCCGGCACTTCTATCTTCCTCGTCGGCCACAAAAGTGAACAGAACGGATATGGGCGGCGGGTGACGGGTGAAATACTCTGCAAGCAACAACATAATGGCAATACTCCCCTTCATATCGTAAGTGCCGCGGCCGTAAAGCTTGTCACCCTCCTGCCTTAAGCTGAAAGGCGCATCCATACCTTCCACGCCGACGGTGTCGAGATGACCGTTCAACAAAAGTGTATCATTGGGATTGATTCCCGGTATGATGGCAACAACATTGCTCGTATGGGAATCTGTCGGTTGGATTTCCGGATCTGATCCGAGTTTTGTGAGATACCGCGCAACGAATCCGGAGATTTCTTTTTCTCCGGGTCCGCCTGAAAGCGTTGCATTGACGGAATTTATCTTAACCAGCTCTCTGAGAAGACCGATGATTCGATTTTTCATGCATTTTTTCCCAGAATTATATACTAAACGCCAGTTGAGCCAAAAAGAAATTTCTCTCAACCCATTGATGGCTTTTCCTACAATTAAAATCTTTCTTGACCCCTCCCCGCGCATCTGGCATTTCTGTCTGCCACGATGTTTGGGTCAAAATAAATCAATGAAGAAAGGTTCGAGTGATTTTTTCATATTAAAAAGTAAGCCGAAGCATGTCAATCAAAGTTCGTTGCCGTTTATCAAGATTCCTTGCCGTTAGACTTTTTGATGAAAAATTTAGCCGATAGGGAAGAAAATTGTAAACGGCCGCAGCCGTAACAGGAGTTCAAACATATGAAACAAAACTACAAAGGCATAATATTTGACATTAATGGCGTTCTTGAATTTCAGGGCCGGGTTTATCCGGGCGCCGTCGAGCTCATTAATTTTTTGCGGCAAAAAGGGATCATCATCAGGGTATTGACCAACAGCACCTTGAAAAGCAGAAAATATTGTGCCGAACAACTGAATCAGATGGGCTTTCATGTTCGTGAAACCGAGGTGATTACCGCCGCATATGCGACGGCTAAATACCTTGAGACCTTAAATCCCCGATCATGTTGGATAATGCTACAAAGAACCGGATTGGAAGAATTCAGACACTTTTGTCATGATGTGGAGGATCCGGAGTATATTGTCCTGGGAGATTATCGCGATGGCTTCAACTTCCATAACATGAACACGGCGCTAAAACTCCTGCAAAGGGGTTCAAAATTTATCGTAATGATATCGCAAATCGTTGATAACAGTATGGGAGAGGTGGAACTTACCGTGGGTGCCTATGGAAAAATGCTGGCGGAAGCCGCAAATGTAAAAGCAACATATATCGGGAAACCCAACAAACTCATTTTTGAAATGACCCTCAAGACAATGGATGTCCAAAGGAATGCAGTATTAATGGTGGGCGATCGGGTTTCCAGTGATATACGGGGCGCAAAAAATGCCGGAATATCATCAGTTTTGGTAAAAACAGGTGAATATAAAGAAAGCGATTTAGCCGGTGATGTTCAACCGGACTATATTGTCGATTCTATCAATGAAATTAAGAAATTATTTTAGGTTGAAACGGATGGAAACCCATTGACACCTGCTTTCAATTCATTTTAAGCTTGTCCATAACAAAGGATGGAATCGCAATTCATTTTAAGCATTGACGCATAGACAGTCGCTGGCTATATTTTTATACGGAAAAAGTAACCTCCTGATTTTGAAAGCGATTGGGATTAACGTTATTATTCTGAATCCAGGGAATACAACCCTAATTGAGCGAAAGTTTAGGATGCAAGATTGCAGATTAACAGAACCCTTTAATAGTCTATAGGTAATTGGCAATGGATTATATCGAACCGCCGCCGGCTCCAAAACCCGAGGAGACAAAACACAAGGAAAAGTTCCTGAAAGCTCGCCTAAACGACAAAGACGAGCGCCAAATTGTCATCAAGAAAGCTCAAATTAGGGACGTAGAAGAAATCCTCGAATTGATTAACGCCTTTGCGGCAATGAATTTAATGCTTCCTCGAGGTCCCCAATACCTGTATGAAAATATCAGGGATTTTGTAATCGCCTGTGACGACAACGTTCCGGTTTACAGCATAACGGAAACCAGAGAAGTATTGCATCTTCTTGTGGCCTGCGGAAGCCTGCATGTGCTTTGGGAAGATATTGCCGAGATCAGGGCGCTCGCGATTCATCCGGACTACCAGCACTTGGGGCTGGGAAGCAAATTAATCGAAACCATGAAAGATGAGGCCAAACAACTGGGCATACACCGTTTGTACACGTTCACATTGACCGAAGATTTCTTCAAAAGGTTTGGATTCAGACGGCAAGACAGATCGGAACTTCCACCCAAGGTATGGGGCGAATGCAGCCGCTGCCCGAAATATTTCCATTGTGATGAAATCGGAATGGTTCTGGACCTCTAGCCCCTGTGAGGAGGACCGGACCGCCTCCCCCAGGCGGATTTCCACCGGGATGTGGCTTCCAGCCACAATTGAGTTTGATGGACCGATGAACACAGGAGAAGGCATGAAGCGCGTTCAACAATTCGCCTTTTCCCGTATCAGTGGGTTTTATAGTATTCCTGAAGGCACTGATATTTAAATGGTTTTTTTCTTTGGGCTTTTAGACCCCGTACAATCGCTTCGGCGGCGGAAAGGGTGGTAATGAACGGAACGCGGTACTTAATCGCCGTCCAGCCAATAGGAGATTCATCCTTGCGGGATCGCTGCCCTAAAGGGGTTTTAATAATTAGATCGATGTTGTGGTTTTTGATGTAATCAACAACATTGGGACGTCCCTCGCTGACTTTCAATACCGTCTCCACCGGAATGTCCCGGCCGGCGATATACTCCGCCGTCCCTCGGGTGGCAACCAATTTATAGCCCAATTTATACAAGCTTTCGGCAATGGGAAACATACGGGCTTTATCGTTGTCATTCACGCTGACAAATATAGTACCTGACGTTGGAATGGTAATGCCGGTGGCTTGAAAGGCTTTAAACACCGCCTCTCCAAAAGTCGTAGCAATCCCCATGACCTCTCCGGTGGAACGCATTTCCGGCCGCAGATAAATATCGGCTTTTTCAAAGCGGTCGAATGGGAATACCGATTCCTTAACGGCAACGTACGGCAATCGATCTTTAAAGGTGTACCCGATCTGGTCCAATCGTTTGCCGGACATCACTTCTGCAGCGATTTTGGCGATGGGAATTCCGGATGCTTTACTCACGAAAGGCACCGTTCGCGATGCCCGGGGATTCACTTCGATCACATTCAGTGTATCATACATAATCGCAAACTGAATGTTGATCAGGCCTTGGACATGGAGTGCTTCGGCAAGCAGACGGGTATATTCTTTGATGTCTTCATGCTGATCCCGGCTCAGCAAAAAAGGCGGTAAAACGGCCATGCTGTCCCCTGAGTGTACACCGGCCTCTTCGATATGCTGCATGACACCACAAATCTCTGTTCGCTCACCGTCGGAGATGGCATCCACGTCAAACTCAAAAGCGTCTTCCAAAAAGCGATCCAGAAGCACCGGATGTTCCTCAGAGGCAGTGACGGCATACTGCATATAATGTTCCAACGATTTAAGATCATAAACAATCTCCATCGCCCGTCCGCCCAGGACGTAGGAAGGTCTTACCATCAACGGAAATCCGATTCTCTGACCGATTTCAATGGCATCCTCTACGGAGGTGGCTGTTCCGTATTGGGGGTGGGGAATATCCAGGGAGTCCAGCAGGGCGCCGAACCGGTCGCGATCTTCGGCCAGATCGATGGAATCTGGTGAGGTTCCCCATATGGGCACGCCTGCCTGTTCCAGGTCGATGGCCAACTTCAGCGGTGTCTGGCCGCCAAATTGAATAATGACACCATCCGGTTTTTCCAGCTCAATCACATTCAATACATCTTCATAGGTCAGCGGCTCGAAATACAGCTTGTCGGCCACGTCATAATCCGTGCTCACCGTTTCCGGATTGCAGTTGATCATGATGGCTTCGATTCCCAGATCTTTTAAGGCAAGAATGCCGTGCACACAGCAGTAATCGAATTCAATGCCCTGGCCGATTCGGTTGGGACCGCCGCCTAAAATAATCACTTTCTTCCGGTTTGAAGGGATGGATTCGTTTTCCGGGTCGTAGGTGGAATAAAAATAGTTGGTAAAGGACTCAAACTCGGCGGCACAGGTGTCCACAATTTTAAAAGACGGCAATATTCCATTTTCTTTGCGCAGGCTCCGGATTTCCTTTTCCGGTTTGCCGGTCAACCCGGCGATGTGCTTGTCGGAGAATCCAAGACGTTTTGCGCTTCGGAGGGTTTCCGGTGTGAGCGTGCGCCGTTGTTTGAATTCCTCGGCAATGTGAGTCTCGAACTCCACAAGTTGCTGGAGATTTTTCAGAAACCAAACGTCAATATGGGTAATCTGGGATATTTCTTCGGGAGAGATACCGCTGGTGAGGGCCTGCCAAATTTTCAGGATGCGATCCGGCGTTCCCCATCTGAGATCATCCAGCAAGACTTCACCAGACATTCGGCTGACGGAATCGTTGCCATTGGCATGGAAACCGGACCAGCCGTTTTCAAGAGACCGCAGGGTTTTGTTCAGCGCTTCCTTGAAGGTTCTGCCGATTCCCATGGCTTCGCCAATCGATTTCATCTGAGAGCTCAATCGAACGTCGTTCCCGGGAAATTTTTCAAAATCCCATCGGGGGACCTTGACGACAACATAATCAATAGCCGGCTCAAAGCATGCCGGAGTTTTTCGGGTAATATCGTTGGGGATTTCGTGAAGATAATAGCCCACAGCAAGTTTGGCGGCAATCTTGGCAATGGGAAAACCGGTGGCTTTGGATGCCAGCGCCGAACTGCGTGAGACCCTGGGATTCATTTCAATGACCACCATCTCGCCGTTTTCCGGATTCAAGGCAAACTGGATGTTGGCCCCTCCGGTTTCGACGCCGATCTTGGCCATAATTTTCTTGGCCGCATCCCGCATGGCCTGAAATTCGACGTCCGTTAAGGTTTGGGCGGGCGCTACAGTAATACTGTCGCCCGTGTGGATCCCCATGGGGTCGAAGTTTTCGATGGAACACACCACCACGAAATTGTCCGCCGCATCCCGCATCACTTCCAGCTCGTATTCCTTCCACCCGAGCACGGACGCCTCGATTAATATCTCGGTGACCGGGCTGGCGCTCAATCCCCACTGGACCGCCCGGCTGAACTCCTCTTTGTTATAAACGACACTCCCGCCAATACCGCCAAGGGTAAATGAAGGGCGAATGATGAGCGGAAAGCCGATTCCATCACGCAGTGCCTCCGCCGCTTCGAGAGAATTGACACACCCGCCCGCAGGAACCTTCAAGCCAATTTCCCCCATAGCATTGCGGAAGAGATTTCTGTTTTCGGCCAGACGGATGGTCTCGAGCTTGGCGCCGATTAACTCCACGCCGTATTCTTCTAAAATACCACTTTCGGCAAGTTCAACCGCAAGATTAAGACTTGTCTGGCCGCCAAGGGTGGGCAGCAGCGCATCGGGACGCTCAGCTTCTATGATTTTTGCAATCACATCTGCTCGAAGCGGTTCTATATAGGTTCTATCCGAAAATTCAGGGTCTGTCATAATCGTGGCCGGATTGCTGTTGATTAATATAACAATAAACCCTTCTTCACGCAGCGCTTTACAGGCCTGGCTTCCGGAATAATCAAACTCGCAGGCCTGACCGATGACGATGGGACCCGACCCAATCACAAGTATTCGTTTTATATCTTTTCTTTTAGGCATCGAACTGCTTCATATCCTTTATAAATTGCTCAAACAGATACCGGCTGTCATGGGGCCCCGGAGATGCCTCCGGATGATATTGAACCGAGAAAGCCCGCAGGGGTTGGTGTCTGATTCCTTCCAGCGTTCCATCATTCAGATTTATATGGGTGATCTCAACCTCGCTTTTCGCCAAGCTGTCAATATCGATGATAAAACCATGGTTCTGAGAAGTAATCTCAACAGCGCCGGTGAGACGATGCATTACCGGGTGGTTTGCACCGTGGTGGCCGAATTTCAACTTGGTTGTTCGGCCACCCAGCGCCAGGCCCAAAATCTGATGGCCCAGACAAATTCCGAAAATCGGTTTTTTGCCCAACAGGTGCCGAACCGATTTGACGGCGTATTCAACAGGCTCCGGATCGCCGGGACCGTTGGAGAGAACGATGCCATCGGGATTCCATTCGAGCACCTCTTCAGGGGGAGCATGGCCGGGAAATACACGGAGTCGACACCCGTAATCGTGCAGTGTTCTTAAAATCGAAAATTTCACGCCGTAGTCGTAGACAGCGACTCTGAATAAACTTTTTCCATTGCCATCGCTTTCACCGGATAACGGCCAATCATAATACTTGTCCGTTGTGACGTCTTTAACGATATCTCTTCCCACAAGTTTTTCACCGGCTCTCAGACGCGCTAACAAGGTGTCGAAGGGTTCATCGGTGGTGGTGATCATCCCCATTTGAGCCCCGTGATCACGCAAATGACGAGTCAGGGCACGGGTATCAATGTCACTGATCCCCACAATGCCGTAATGTTTCAAGTACGCATCAAGGGATTGGTCCGCCTGCCAGTGACTGACGATGGGGCTGTATTCGCGTATAATAAACCCTGCCGCGTAAATACGCTTTGATTCGAAATCGTTCCGGTTGACGCCATAATTTCCGATTTGCGGATATGTCATGGCGATTAACTGGAAATGATACGAGGGGTCCGTCAGAATTTCCTGGTATCCGGTCATGGCAGTATTGAACACCACCTCTCCCGTGGTGGTCCCTTCGGCGCCCAGGGAGAGCCCTTCATACAGCGCTCCGTCAGATAAAATTAAACTTGCTTTCATGATTAAATTCTCGGAAATTCTACAACTTCTTGAAAATAAAGGCTTATTAATGGCAACCTATTTATGCCACTTCCATGGAATGATGGAATGTTGGGGATAAGGGCGGAAATAAACCATTTTAATTGTAAAAAAACTCCTTCAAACCCATCTTTCCATTACTCCATTATTCCATCATTCCAATTGTGAGCGAAGCGAACTAACTTGTTCAGTTTTTTTGGGATTACACAGTATCTTGTTTGAATTCGCCTTATTCTCGTCACAAAAGAAGGGTTCAATCATCGACCGTAATGGGAAATTCCTTTTGACCAAATGCAATTACATGATTGAAATGAAAACTTCAACTTTTTTAATTTTTTCTTGAAAACCTGGCATCTGCCTTTCGCCGAAGGATTTTATAACTTGATACCTTATCGGTTTTTTGCCATACTTATAGGTCTTGAAAAAAATGAGATCAACCCCAAAGAAATGATCGTCAAAATCAAGGGGTTATTTTTTTTATTAATATCAGCCCTGTTGTTTATGCAACGTTCGGGTTAACAAAGGACGTGGTTATGTCTGTTCAGAAACTCAAAGAGACCATTTTAAACAAAATTGACAGCGCTGCAGAGAAAGCCCTGGGGCAAATTCCGGAACCCCTTGAACTCGTTTTTCCCCCAGACACCGAATTCGGCCATTTTGCTGTGGGGTGCTTTCCGATGGCAAAACAATTTCGGAAATCTCCAGCAGAAATCGCCAAAAAAATTTCCGAGAAAATTACGCCGGATGACGTTATCCATAAAGTAAATGCTTCGGGCCCCTACCTTAATATAAGTATATTTCCAGGGGTGCTTTTCGGAGAATTCTGTTCCGAAATAATTTCTAAGAACACGAAATATGGAGAATCCTCCGTTGGCAAGGGCATACGGGGAATGGTGGAATACTTGTCTCCGAATACAAATAAACCGCTGCATTTAGGGCACTTGCGCAATGGTGCCTTGGGAATATCTATTTCAAGAATTCTCGAAGCAACCGATCATCGGGTGGTCAAAGCAAACCTAATCAATGACCGGGGCGTTCATATTTGCAAAAGCATGCTGGCCTGGAAACGATGGGGAATCGGTTCAACTCCGGAATCCGAAGGTTTGAAAGGAGATCATTTTGTGGGCAGCTGGTATGTGCGGTTTTCCAAAGAAGCTCTTGAAGACCAAACACTGGAAGACAACGTGCAAACATTGCTTCAGCAATGGGAAGCGGGTGATCCGGAAACCATAAAACTCTGGGAGACCATGAACAATTGGGTATACGACGGATTTGCCGAAACATATAAAAATTTCAAGCTTGAGTTCGACGTCTTCTTTTATGAATCCGACACTTATAAAATGGGCAAGGATGTCATCCAAAAAGGTCTGGAAGAGAATGTTTTCTCGAAAGATAATCATGGTAACACGGTATTCCATTTGCCGGTAGCGGAATTCGGCCAGGAAAAAGGCGGTGATGCAAAAAAAATAACGCTGTTACGACCGGATGACACCAGCCTTTACATCACTCAGGATATTGCCACATCCATTTTAAAAATAGAGGAGCACCAGTTAAATTTTTCCATTTACGTGGTGGGCAGCGAACAGGAATACCACTTTAAATCCCTTTTTCAGATCCTCGACGCCCTTGGCTATGAATGGGCCAAAAATTGCCATCATCTTTCCTATGGCATGGTGTATTTGCCGGAAGGGAAAATGAAATCCAGAGAAGGGAAAATCGTTGATGCCGACGTTCTCATCGCTGAAATAAAAAAACTGGCCGCCGAGGAAATTCGCCAGCGCGATCCTGAAGGTCGACTTTCCGATGAGGAAATAAACCTTCGTGCGGAAATAATCGGCATCGGTGCCATAAAATTTTATCTGTTGCGAGTTCGACCGACCCAAACCATCAATTTCGATCCGGCCGAATCCATTTCATTCGACGGGTTTACCGGTCCCTATTGCCAATATGCATATGCGCGAATCTCCGGGATATTGGCCAAAGTTCAAAACAATGCTGCCGATCTTCAACGTTGCGACTTTTCTTTTCTCGGAAATCCGGAAGAGCTTCTATTGCTTCAGAAATTGATTCAGTTTCCGGAAGAAGTCAATAACGCTGTTCAGGGATTCAATCCGTCAAAGATTGCCGTTCACATATTTAATACGGCCAAAGCGTTCAATCAATTCTACAATAAACATCATGTGCTTCGTGCGGAAAATGAAAAGCTGGCAACGGCCAGACTGGCACTCATCAAAGCAACGGCCATTGTGTTAAAAAAGGGGTTGAATTTGTTGGGAATAGAGGTATTGGAGAATATGTAGGTTACGTTTAATCTCCCACCCGTTTGTTGCCGAAATTGAGAGCTGTCTTATTTTCCGATATAAAGGAGCCGTATTTATGACACCCAGGATTCTAATAAAAATTGGCGGTCTATCCTTCAAAGGTGAAGACGGATTTAAGGACCTTGCCCAGTCCATTAGATCTATACAACATGTTGAAATTATAATCGTGCATGGGGGAGGGGCTGAAATTTCTCAGGCGCTCAAAGATGCCAATCGTGAATCTGTTTTTATCGACGGCATTCGCATCACCCAAGCCGAAGATATAAAAATTGTCGAAAATGTACTGTCCGAAACCGTCAATCGACGCATTTCCGGGTGGCTCAGTGAAAACGGTGTACCCTGCTGCAGCATGTCAGGAAAAACCGAGCGGCTATTTATCGTCGAGCCGCTAAGACGCCACGGCCATGACTTTGGGTTTGTGGGTAAAATCAGACAGGTAAACCCCGATGTTGTCCTGGATGCGCTCAAAACCGGACGCGTGCCTGTGGTTTCGCCTATTTCTGCTGATGAAAGGGGAGAAAGTTACAACGTCAATGCCGACAGTGCGGCCGCCGCTTTAGCCGCCGGCGCACAGTGTACCGATCTCGTCTTTATAACAGATGTACCGGGTGTTTTAGTGGAAGAACGAATTTGTCGTTCCCTTACGGTTCAAAAAGCCAAAGCACTGATCGCGGACAGCACGATCAAAGGCGGAATGGTCGCCAAAATGGAATCTGCATTTGAGGCACTCGACAACAACGTCCCTCGGGTTCATATTATCCAGTGGCAGGGGCCGAACACACTTGAAAATATTATCACAGGAGATTTCACCACTGGAACAACCATTCATAGATAAAATCTTGAAGCTTTACCGATTCAGTCTCTGCTGTTCTGATAATGTCATGGGTAGATATTAGGATGTCCCGCAATTCTTTTGTATCTTTTGAAAAAGTTCTGTGCACCGGTTATTTTTTGCCTCGGGCTCAAGATCGAGGATAGGAACGAACATGGAATCTCAGAAACATAACGGGTCCGGGTCTATGGTTCCATTTCCACGCATGCTGGAATTTTTGCGCTCCGTGACCCCATTCGACACCCTGGATATCGACGAACTGACGCATCTGGTTTCACGAATGGAGATTGCCTTTTTCCCGGGTGGACAACGCATCGTAAACAAGGGGGATCCTGCCTTTCGGTACCTGTACATTATCCAGCAGGGCGCAGCCAGCATCTCTTTGCTCGACGATCACGACGAAGAACTGCTGATAGATGTCCGCGGCGAGGGCGACTACTTTGGGGCCAGCAGCCTTCTCCAGAACAAACCGGCCATGTTCGACATCTCCGCTCACCAAGACCTCATCGCCCTGGTGCTTCCGGCGGAAGAACTGAAGCAGCTTGTGTCCAAGTATCCGGTGTTCCATCGCTACTTCGATTCTTCGTTGGCCAGAACCATCCAGGCGGTGCGCCAGTCGGCCGAATTCCAGCGGCCCCAGCCCATCGGGAAGAATGCCATCCATCTGAATCTGTTTATGACCGGCAAACGCGTGACCGATCTGATGAGTAAAAACGTGCTTTCCTGCGCACCGAATGTCTCCGTACGAACGGCCGCGCGGCTGATGGCTCAACGCCGCGTCAGCTCCATAGTGATCACCGGAAACGGTTCAAACCCGCTGGGCATTCTGACGGACAACGATTTGCGTACCAAGGTGCTGGCTGCTGATATCAGCCCAGACGTGGCGGTAGCCGAAATCATGAGCCAGCCGGTGCACACCGTCGCCCCCGACGCCTATGCCTTTGATGTTCTCTTGTCTATGAGCCAGCACGGTGTCAGGCTTCTAGTGGTAATCGAGAACGACCGTATGATCGGCATTATCAGCGAGCACGATTTGCAGATGGAAACCGGTTACTCTCCGGTCCAGATTGTCGGTGAAATCCAACGCACCGACTCGCTGGACACCCTGATCAGCATGGGGCCCAAAATCGACAGCGTTCTTGAAATGATGCTGCGCCAGGGAGGCCCGGTCAAGCAACTGGTTGCATTGGTTACCGAACTCAACGACCGACTGACGCTTCGAATGCTTAAAGTGGTCGAGAAGGAGATGGAAAACAAAGGGTTTGGAAAGCCGCCGGCCCCTTACGGTTGGCTGGCCTTCGGCAGCGAGGGCCGGATGGAACAGACCTTGTACACCGACCAGGACAATGCCCTGTTTTTTTCAAACGCTTCGGACAGAGACGAAGCCGAATGCAAAACGTGGTTTTTGAGGTTTTCAGAACGGGTTGTAGACGCCCTGGTGCGTTCAGGCATTCCACCGTGCCCGGGCGGCATCATGGCCTCTAATCCCAAGTGGTGCCAGCCGGAAGACCGCTGGCGGAACACATTTTTAGAGTGGATCACGGAGCCCAATCCGGAAACCCTGCTGATGGCATCTATTTTCTTCGATTTTCGTCCGATTTATACCGGCACCGAGTTTCCATACATTCTGCAGGATCTGCTGCTCAAGGCCATCCGAAAACACCGGCTTTTTATCCGATTTATGGCCAAAGTTGCCCTCTCCAACCGGCCGCCGCTGAGCCTGCTCAAACGGTTTGTGGTGGAAAAATCCGGCGAGCACCGGAACAAGTTCGATCTGAAAATGAGGGGGCTGACGCCGGTGGTGGACGCCGCCCGCGTACTCAGTTTGGATCTGGGGATAAAAACTCAGAATACCCTTGACCGTTTAGCGGAAATTAACCAAAGAGGCGTCATCGGCAGTGAATTTCACGCCGATCTGCGCGAAGCCTACGATTTTATCGTATATCTTCAGATCAGCCGGCACCTGGACGCCCTGGCCAAGGGAGAAGCGCCGAATAATTTTATAAATCCAGCAAGCTTGAACAGCCTGCAACGAAAGATGTTGAAGGAAAGCTTTGCAGTGGTCAACCGCCTGCAGAGAACCATTGAATTTCGCTTCCAGACCCAAGTGGTGGAGATTTGATGCCCAGTCTATTGTTAGCCCGTATGCGAAATCGCTGGATTCGGGCGCGTTTCCGGAAAAAAGAGGTTCATCCCCTGGCGCTTACGAACCTGACCGCCCTGGATCACTTACGCCTCAATCAAAGTGCCAGAAGTCCGCGCTATGTGGTCCTGGACCTGGAAACCACCGGTCTGAGCCTGGCCCGTGACCGGGTGGTCAGTGTGGCTGCATTCCGGGTCGTTGAAGGCCGGATACTTCTTGGGGACGTTTTCAACTCCCTGGTGGATCCGGACCGGTCCATCTCCTTGTCCTCCATTAAAATCCACGGCATTGTGCCGTCTATGGTGGCCTGCGCGCCAGGGTTTGCAGACGTATTTGATCAATTTCTCCGTTACTTGGGAACCGATATTGTGGTGGGTTACAACGTGTGGTTTGACCTACATTTTCTGAACGCTAATATGCAGCAGAGTTATGGTTTTCCCCTCCAGAATCTGGTTCTCGACGCCCACGCTATGTGCCAAAAAGTCGGCTTTCCAACGCATTCCCGGTCCTATGCCCTCAGATCCAAAGGCAATCAAAACTTGGATGCGGTGGCCAAGCACTTGGGCATCGAAATTCACGAGCGGCACACGGCCCTGGGAGATGCCCTGGCAACGGCGATGATTTTTCAACGGATTCTGGCAGAGGTAGAAAAAACAGGGCCGGGGCGATTGAGAAATCTGCTGTGATCCGGCAGAAACCTATACACCGCACCGATCAATAAAGCACCCCGTCACCCCGCAAACAGGATCTTCACACTACTTGGGCAACCGGACGGGGTATAAAAACCAAAATAAAAATTCCCGTCACAATTCGTGACGGAATTTGCAATCAATTAATCTTTTTTGCGGAATTGATTTGGCGGCACAAATCTGTTACGATTCAAAGATTCATGATTTTCCCGCTTACAGCGGGATAGAAAATCCGAGACTCAATTTACCGCAGAAACATTTGATAGAGCACTGCAAAAAAAGGAGGTGCTTTAATGAGTTGTGAAAGGTGCATGACCCAAGAAGATGTTTTAAAACTTGTCAAAGAAAAGAATGTCAGCTTTATTCAGTTTTGGTTCACAGATGTCCTTGGGGTGCTCAAGACCTTTGCAGTCACTCAATCCGAGCTGGAAACCGGCATGAGTGAGGGTATGGGATTTGACGGATCTTCCATCGAGGGTTTTGCGCGCATCCATGAGAGCGATATGGTTGCCATGCCGGATCCTACCACGTTTCAAATGCTCCCATGGCGTTCGGGCGAAAGGCCGGTGGCGCGGATGTTCTGCGACATCGTGAACCCGGACCATACGCCGTATGAGGGAGACCCACGGTATGTGCTTAAACGGCTTTTGAAGAAAATAGAAGACAAAGGATATACATTTTATGTGGGACCTGAACTGGAATATTTCTATTTCAAAAGCAACAAGGAGCCCGAAGGGCTTGATACTGGAGGATATTTTGACAGCCGGCCTCTGGATATGGCATCTGATTTAAGACGGAATACTATTTTTGCGCTCCAGGACATGGGGATAGAAGTGGAATACAGCCATCATGAAGTGGCACCGAGCCAGCATGAGATCGATCTTCGCTATGACAATGCCTTGAGCATGGCTGACAAAACCATGACGTATCGAATCGTGGTCAAAGAAATCGCCCGCCAGCACGGTTGTTATGCCACATTCATGCCAAAACCCATCTTTGGCGAAAACGGCAGCGGCATGCATGTGCATCAATCTTTGTTTGCCGGAGACAAAAATCTCTTTTTTGATGGAAACGATCCATACCATTTGTCCAAAATGGCCAAGGGGTATATTGCCGGCATTATGAAGCATGCCCGGGAGATCATCGCCGTCACCAATCAGTGGGTCAACTCCTATAAACGGCTGGTGCCAGGTTACGAGGCCCCTGTTTACATTTCCTGGGCCCGACGCAACCGTTCGGCCATGATTCGGGTTCCCATGTACAAGCCCGGAAAGGAAGTCGCCACCCGCATCGAGTTCCGGGCGCCGGATCCGGCCTGTAATCCCTATCTGGCTTTTGCGGTAATGCTGGCAGCCGGGTTAAAGGGGGTTGAGAATCAATATGAACTTCCTGACCCCATCGAAGAGGATATCTATGAAATGTCCGAAAAAGAGAAAAACAAAAAGGGCATTATAACCCTTCCGGGGAATCTTTATGAGGCGATCCTTGAAGTTGAAAAATCAGAACTGGTGAAAGATGCCCTGGGTGAGCATGTTTTCAAAAAGTTTGTGGAAAACAAGAAGATCGAGTGGGATATGTATCGAACCCATGTCAGCCAGTACGAAATAGAAAAATATATGCCCATAACCTAACCCGGACAAACTTGAAATACAAAGTTCAAATCACAAAATTCGATATAAATCCGAAATGCGAATGTTTCAATGTTCAAAACGTGTTTATACTGAAATTATGCGCTTCTATTTGTAATTGTTTTGGTTACTTGAATTCAGATCATTTGATATTGTTTCGGATTTCGATATTCGGATCTTGAATTTCCGTTGCCAAACTACCACGTATAGGCGGAAAAAGTGGTTTTTAGCCGAGAAATATCCGCAAAAAGTGCCGGTAAAAACCATTAAAGCGTGGTGTGAAAGGATGCGCCGTCTTGAAATGACAAAAAAAGCCTTTTATAAGAGATTTACGGGGAAAACCGTCCGGGTTCTGACTAAAGGTAAAAGATACACCGCCACAGAGTTGTTAAAAGGAATCACATCCAACCTAAAATCTGCAATTGTCTATTTGGCCGAAGCTTCAAGACGCAGGGTGTGCTGCCGTAGTAAGCTACTGCAAATGCCCTGCAACACAGAAGATGCGGTCAAAGAGGCAATCTCGAAGTGCACAAATTTTAAACATTTCTTTTATTTTCATATTCAGCAATATGATGTACCACAAAACATGCTCTCTATATGCTAACAGTTTAATATAATTATATTTATCTAAGCCTTTTAAAATTTGTGTGCAGTTTTTAGGTCCAACTATATTCCGATGCATGTCGCCGGCGAAAACAATCTTTTCAACACCCTGGTTCAGGTGACCATCAAAAAGATCAAAAGGAACCACACGGTATTCGGCGTCCGGTGTTAACGCGGCATTTATTGTTCAAGTTCCGCAACACAATATTGATAGATGCCATTCCAAAAACTCCAGCCGGCCTTATCCGATATCTATCAATTTGACTTATTTCATGTCATGGCA
>JAQBBE010000214.1:0-18961 GCA_032126435.1 Desulfobacterales bacterium
TTTTCGCGAAATGTGGCCTTAAGATAGAACGTCTCTCCCTGGACAAACGGACACACCTGGGAATTGGAGTTCCCGTCCAAAACCGGCACCGCCTTGAAATGGGGCAAAAAAATGTACTCCGGAGGGTTTTTCATTTCAAGAAGAGAATGAAAATAACCGTGGGCCAGTTCCCCTGGATAGCAAAACGCGGCGTTTTTCTGGTCGATCCCTTCCCGGGTACAGGCGTCGGGCACCACCGGATCCAATCCCAGTTCCCTAAAGAACGTTGAATACAGCGGATAGTAGGTGTTCACCAGAAAGCTCCGGTTGATGCCGATCCGCTTTCTAGAGCGCTTTTTGCTTCCGTCCGACGGGGACACAGGCCCGGCACCGTACGTTTCGAAGATCAGCTGCTGCCGCACCCGGACCAAATCCAGCTTCTGAACGTCGTATCGTATCTTCTGCCGCAAGTTGTAGTACCGGTTGCAGGCACCCCCGAACGGGTACCGGGTCCCCTCCAGCTCTATCATGGCGATTTCACATCGGCGGTCGCACTTTTCTGCGCCCCCTTTGCAGACAAACGGCTTCCCGTAGCTTACCTCCCGACGGGCCAGCGCCTCCAGGTCAAAGCGCTTTTGTTTCAGCAATCCTTTTTCGATTCTTTGTTTGACTTCCAAACCCACGCCATAGGCGCCCGTGAGTCCCGGCTCCGGAGGAACGATGATCGGCTTGCCCACCAGAGATGCCATGGCAAAGGGAATCGCCCGATTGTAGCAGACCCCGCCCTGCATAAAAATCTTCTCCCCCACCGGCCGGTTGCCTTTGACCCGGTTCGAATAGTTCATACAGATGGAATAGACCAGGCCGGCAACGATATCCTCGTGTTCAATCCCTTCGTGAATGGCGTTCTTGATGTCAGAAGTGATGAATGCGGCACACTGGTCATTGAAGTTGGGGGGATGTTTCCCCTTGAAAGCCACATCCGCGATATCCGTCATGGCAAGGCCCAGGGTTTCATGGGCCGATTCCTCCAAAAACGACCCGGTGCCCGCCGAACAGGCTTCGTTCATGGCATAGTCCGATGCCACCTTGTTGGTGATATAGGTGTATTTGGCGTCCTGTCCGCCGATCTCAAAGATGGTGTCCACCTGGGGATCGAAAAACACGGCTGCCGCCGCATGGGCGATGATCTCGTTGATAATGCCGTCCGTGAGGGCATGCAGACCGGCGATCTGCCGGCCGGATCCGCAAACGCCCAACCCTTCTATGGATATTTCAGAAGGGGGGACCGTTTGCTTAACCTGGTCAAGAATGGCACGGTAACACTGCCGGGAAGCACCCACCGGATCCCCGCTGGTGAGCAGATAAACGCTCGCCAGCATTGCGTTGTCCCCTGTTCGCACCAGCACCGCCTTGGTGGTGGTTGAACCCACGTCGAGACCCAGAATACAGGTGTCGCCGGAACGAATCTCCCCCTTTTCCATGGTCTTGAACGTCACCATGGATTTGAAATCCTGCAGCGGCGGGAGCCGGTCAAACGAAGCCGTTTTGCGCTTCAGCAAATCGGACATTCCGGAAAATTCGGCGGTATCGTTCTCCAAACCCCAGAGCGCGGCACCCAATGCTTCAAAATAGGGCGCCTCCGGCGGAACGATCAGCCCGGGAATCTCTTTGCGTAAATATTCCACCATCATGCGATTCCGGGCCACTCCGCCGGTGAGCATTATGTTCTTTCTTTCGACCTTTTTTAAAAGCTCCAGGATCTTGCCGGCCATCATCTTGCAGAGCCCGGCCGTAACCTTTGCTTTGGGAATCCCTTTATTGGTGGCGTGGGTACAGTCGGATTTGCAAAACACCGAGCAGCGCCCGGAGACATGATGCGGCGCTGTGGTCGCGGCCCATTCGGCGGCCTCTTCCAAAGACACGTCCATTCTCCGCAGCTGTTGAAGGAAGAATTCACCGGTTCCCGAAGCGCACTTGTTGCCGGTCAATACATTGGAGATCTGCCCCAATCGGTTGAGCACATACACCATAAAGGTTTCACCTCCGGCCGAAACAACCGCCGGGCACGAGACCCCCGGAGGCTTCACAAATCGATAGGCATATTCCACCGCTTCGGGTTCGGGAATGGAGGTGAGATTGACAAATGAACGGAATCGTCTGCCGGTAGCCACAATCCGGTCGAATGCCCTCAGGTCGAAACCGTTGAGGGCGGACAGCAGGGTCCGCTTGGGATCGCCTTCGTGGGGGTGGCGTGAATACTTTACGACCCGGGGCAGACCCATAACCGTTGTGGGGTTCCCCGTATCCTCGAGCGGTTCGCAATCCAGATGTACCAGGGATATGGTGGATGCCCCAAGGCAGAGACCCAGCACGTTGATCTTTCTGGACCCCCTGTTTTTCGGAACAATCCTGCCGGCTGTCATGGGTTTTTGAGAACTGGAATGATCGGTCTTCGGGTTCATCGCTTTTTCTCCTCACAATTTCTGATGAAAGATGTTTGCAATTTTGGTTTTCGCCATTTCGGGCGATATCCATATTGTCTGGACGCCGTTTCAAAGTCTTCGGTGGAGAGATTGAGTCTTTTGCCGAAATATCTTTATCCGGACGATTTTGTTCGGCCCCTTATGAAGGGGCGCTTCGCTGTTTTCTTACTTTACAAAGCAAACCGCGTTCCAAATGTGATGCTGCCCTTCAAATACCGGCATCGTCGACGTTTTTTATGAATGAAAGATCGGCGGCATGCGTTGAATATCCTGTCGTGTTATCAATACGATATTGCGGTCATGGGAGAAGAGGCTCCGACGTCGATAAATTTTAAACTATTTTTCAAAAGGGCTGATATGGGCGAGAAACGGAGTTGCCGGAATGGTGCAACAAATTTTGACACGATTTTTGATTTTCTGACAGAATGCTGTTAAATCAGCACGTTGGAGGATAGCAAGATATGTTTACGAAGCAAAAACATTTGCACCGTTCCAACGAACAAGAGATTTTGAAACGGCTTGGCTTCCTCGAACACAAACCCGTGGGGTTTTACTGTCTGATGAGTTTCAGACGCCGGTTCAATGCCTGACGCGTGATTCCCAAGCTCAGAGCCGCAATGGACTGGTTGCCGTTTGCCCGTTTCATGGCTTCATCAATGAGGCGCTGTTCAGCCTGTTTGAGGGTCGGCAACTGCTTGGAAAAAGATATTAAGGCCTTCTTCTCCTGCAGCAATTTTTTTGACGGTGTTTCAAACCCGGGATGCTTCTGATAGATATGCGACTTGAAGCGCTCCATGGAAAGCTTGCCGAATTTATGACTGCTCACAGCATTGAAAACCATGGATTCCAGTTCTCTGATGTTTCCGGGAAAATGATAGGTGGACAGCAGGATCGACAGTTCATCGGGCGGCGTCGGCTTTTTCTTCCCCAGCGTTTCAGACGTTTTTTCCAAAAAGTGCTCCACAAGAATGGGAACATCCTCCAAACGCTCACGAAGGGCTGGAATATGGATATGGTGGTCACAAAGTCTGTAGTAAAGGTCCTTGCGAAATTTACCCGACGACTTGAGCCCGTCAAGGTCCTGATTCGTGGCAACGATGATTCGGGCATTGGAACCTTTTGCGACATCGGATCCAAGGGGAAAAAAATCGCCATCCTGTAAAAGCCGTAAAAGTTTTACCTGTGACGGATGACTCAGATCACCGATTTCATCCAGAAAAAGCGTTCCTCCGGACGCCTGTTCGATCAGGCCGTTGCGGGCCTGATCCGCACCGGTAAAGGCACCTTTTTTATGTCCAAAAAGGGTGTCTGCAAAAACGTTGTCGTCCAAACCCGCCACATTTACCGGAACAAAATTGCCTGTGCGATTGCTCAGCGAATGCACTGCCTTGGCAACTAATTCTTTGCCGACACCGGTTTCTCCCGTAACCAGAACCGGCCGCGGGCTGATGGAAATCGCCTCGACGTATTGAAAAATAGACCGCATGCTTGCACTGTTTGTAACAATCTTCGAAAAAGCCTGGGGATGCTCCAGCTTGTCGGACAGGACGTGGGCCTTCAACAACCGGTTCTCCCTTTGCAATTCACGAAGTTCCACAGCCCGTCTCACAACGCCGATAAGGCGACTCTTTTCAACAGGCTTCACCATATAGTCGAATGCACCGTGTTTCATGCACGTGACGGCGGTGTCCACATCGTTAGCTCCTGTAATAACAATCACCGGAATTTCAGGAAAGTCGGCGATTATCAGCGGAAGCAGCGCTTCACCGGACACATGGGGCATTCTCAAATCGAGGAGCATGACTTCAATCTCCTGATGGGAAAGCATCGGCATTACATCGCGGCTGTCCTGACAACGGATGAAATGGTTCATACTTGCTGAACGGAGGGCAATTTCAAAACTGTCTAAAGCCTGCGCTTCATCATCTACCAACATAACCGGAAAACCAGGATACATGGATGCCGTCATTCTTCTGTCCCTTTCACCGTGTTTTTTTCGTAGTATTTCATAATGTTGGAACACGTTTGTTTCAGTGAAAATTGAAGTTCCTAAGGGCAACTATTTTCAACCCGCAAAGTTGTCATTTTTCTTTAGCGGGCAAGAAAACTTCGGCCGTGGTTCCCTCCCCGACTTCCGAGATGAACGTCAATCTTCCGCCGTGGGTTTCCACAATCCTTGAAGAGATCGACAAGCCCAATCCAACTCCGCCCGAATCATGCTTGGTGGAAAAAAAGGGATCGGTAATTTGCGGCAAACTCTCGGGGGAAATCCCCACCCCTTGATCTTGTATTTTGATCCGAACACCATTGTTCGCTTTATCCCAAGACGTCGAGACAAAAATACCTTTTTCAGAATCCGGAAGCGCCTGGCAAGCGTTTTGAATCAAATTGATAAAGACCTGCTCGAGCCTTTGAAAATGGCCTGCCAGCACAGGTAAATCCCTGCCGTATTCTACTGAAAAATGATATGTGGACTTCTTTATCATATTGGAAATAAGGGAGATGGCAGACCGTAAAACATCATTGATGTTCACCGACTGTGTCATCTCGGAAATATCTTTCCGTACAAAATTCTTCAAGTCTTCGACGATCTGTGTGATTCGTTCAGACCCATCCAGAATTCCGGAGAACAACACCGGAATCTTTTCACGCATCTCGCTGTAATTCATCCCCCCGAGGATAAAATCGCCATTCTCCTGGTAGTATTCATCAAGGATCGGCATGGCACTTTCCCAGGACTCCAACAGTGTGGGCGTATTGAGCCGGATGAAATTGTTGGGATTGTTAACTTCGTGGGCCACGCCCGAAACAAGTGTTCCCAAGGCAACCATTTTACTGGCCTGGAAAAGCTGTTCCTGATGTAACCTGACCTCCTCTTCAGCCAGCTTCCGGTAGGTAATGTCGTGTGTAATTCCCCGGAACCCGGTGGGCCGGCCGTCTGCGTCTTTTATCAGAGATACGGAAAGCTCCACATATCGTTTACTGCCGTCTTTCGTGATGGCCTCCCAATCGTAAGTCTTGGAGGGTTCTTCTGTTTGGTAAACCTTGCTAAAGGTTTCATAGACCCTCTTGGCGGTCTCCTCGGTCATGAACTGCCGGTTGTTCATCCCCATCATTTCATCTTTGGAATACCCGAGCATTTTGCACAAAGGTTCATTGAAAAACGTAAGGTTTCCTTCCAGGTCGACCTCATAATATATGTCGGCCATGCCATGAAGAATCGCTCTATACTTTTGCTCGCTTGCCCGCAAATCTGCTTCGGCCTGCACACGATCGATGATTTCTCCTCTGTATGCCTGATACGTATCCTTCAGTTCCTTGTACTGTGTCTCTGCAATTTCAAAGGCCTTGGTCAATCGAAAGGAAAGAAGAAGCGCCTGGGAAAAAATAAAGATAAACACGCCAAATGGTACTAAATATCCGGTCTGTATGATCTTTTCAACGTACATCATGTCGTTTATGGCGGATAACGCCAAAACGATAAATCCGAGGAGAAAGACAAACGCACCCGTTCTCTTTCGGATGGAAGCAACGATGAGCACATAGAGCCCATACATAATGGTGATGATGGTGATGATCTGGTATGTCTGAAGCGTATATGAAAAAATCCTTGCGGGGGTAAAAATTACGCTGCACGAAAAAGCAATCCCGATCGGTACGATCAGGTTCAGAATCCGTTTTGAAATTTCCTGGGGAAACAGGGATTGTGCAAACAGTACAAATAAAGGAACTGACAGATAAAAAGAAAGATATTCAGTCTTTATCACGATTTCCCAGGGGATATTCGGAAAAAAATAAACGAGATATCTCTCACCGGTGGTGAACAGCCTCAACATGATCAAAAAACAGAAAACACCAAAATACAGGAACGATCGATCCGTTTTTCTCAGGGCAAAGAGGCAAAGATGATACAACGCCATAATGAAAATACTGCCGAATAGAATCAGATCAAAGCAAAGCCGCTCCTCCCTGATTTTTTGAATTTCTTTTTCTTCCCCCAAATGAATAATTTCCCAGGGTCCGCCCCGCCTGTGATGAAAATTGGATACCTGGAAAATGACATCCATATGATTTGTTTCAGGTTTAAATTCAACCACCTGTGGGAGATATCGAGGGACGGTGGTTTCCCGATCATTTCCTGCGATCCCCACCGAACTTATTTTTTGATCGTTTAAAAAAAGGGTATACGCCGTACCCATACTAAAAAATTTGAGGGCCAGGGGTTCTTTTTGTGCATTCAGAAGGATTTTCAAGCGGTAGGTGGCATATCCATCACCGTGAAGCGTCTTCCCGTTGATTTCATAACCGTTCCAATACCCGGGCACGTTGATGAATCCGGTTTTTTGAGGCAGAATCGGTTTGGAAAAATTCGATGGATTTAAGTGCTGCTTCCAGTAGAATGCATATTCGCCGGAGAGGTCGACGGGCCCGTCCCGTCTAAAATCCCAATCGGTGAGATCGAGAACGCCTTTAATGGCTTTCGGGGGAATCTTTTTTTGGATGTGATAATTGCAGGCCGCCAAAAAGAACAAAAAAAGAATCGTCAACGCCGAAAAATATTTGAGTACACTCGATCTCATAAGAAGAACTTTGATTTAGGTGTCTTAAGCTTGAAATGTCTAAAGAGCGCTGAATCAGAAGAATTACGACACCCGTAAAACCTTTATAGTAAACTATCGCCAAAGGCAATGGTTAAACCGATGTCTCGGAAATTCGCCAATTGAATGCAAACATGGCAGATTTCGTCGGACTTGAACAAGCGAGGCGATGGTATCATTAATATCATTGAAAGGTGCGCCTGTAAATCGTATTTTTTTTGTTGTGTCCCTGCTTTTTTGAGCCGGCCTGCCGAGGTTCCGGCAATTGCCAAGTTCACGGCCAGGATACGGTATCTTCTGCTGCGGATATCGAACCACAGCGGATTTTCCTTCGGGCGTAAAATTGTCTGCTTGAATTTTTTAAAAGCGGATTTATATTTAACCGTGACTGAGCGAACGTCGAATGCATCATTTCTTCGGCGCAAGCTTCGATGTTTAAATGGTTTTTTATTTTTTTACCAAATAGTTATAATCCAGCAGTTAAACTTAAGGTTAAACATAAATTCACCTTATCGGAAACCGTCATTTTAAAAACTTATAAAGAGGTTTTAATATGGGAAATCAAATTAAAACAACCATTTTGCTTACCGTTATGACGATTTTTATCCTGTGGATCGGCCAGCTTTTGGGAGGTCGCCAGGGTTTGATTATCGCCCTTGTCTTTGCGGCGGGAATGAATTTTTTCAGCTACTGGTATTCCGACAAAATCGTACTTCGCATGTACAAGGCCCGTGAAGCAACACCCGCTCAGGTCCCTGAAATCTATTCCATTGTACAGATCCTCGCCCGAAACGCCGGTCTTCCCACACCCAAAGTTTACATTATACCCCAGGCATCTCCCAATGCCTTTGCAACCGGCAGAAATCCGGAACATGCGGTTGTGGCGGTCACCGAAGGGCTGCTCGACATCATGACCCGGGAAGAACTCGCCGGCGTTCTGGCCCATGAACTGGCACATGTCAAGAACCGCGATATCCTGATCGGTTCCATTGCCGCCACCATGGCCGGAGCCGTCATGATCCTGGCGAGTATGGCGCGCTGGTCGGCTATTTTTGGCGGCATGGGCGACGATGATGAAGGCGTGGGTGGTTTTGGTTTGATCGTCATGTCGATTCTTGCGCCGATTGCAGCCGTACTGATACAGACCGCCATATCCCGGTCCCGTGAATATATGGCGGATGCTTCGGGTGCCCGTTTTGCCGGAAACAATGAAGGTCTGGCCCGGGCACTGGAAAAGCTTGGGGCTTACTCAGCCAAACGCCCCATGAATGCCAACCCGTCCACAGCCCACATGTTTATCGTAAACCCCCTTTCCGGGCAGAAAATGATGCGCTTGTTCTCTACCCACCCGCCCCTGGAAGATCGAATTGCACGGCTCAGAGGCACCCTGCCACCGGATAAGATTTCAGGTTCCGGCGGCGGTATGGATCCGGATAAAGGCAAGGCGTTTTAGGACCGCCTGTCCGGATAATACAGAATTCTTCAATGACCCCAAAAAATTTTAGCCTTGATGAACGCTTAAAAATTTTTTAAAGACATACCGAAAAAAAACCAACCGGCGATAAAAAGGAAAAACCATGATCCATGTTGAAAACTTGACCAAATATTACAACCAGTTCTGCGCTGTAGATCAAATCAGTGTCGACATCCATAAAGGTGAAGTCCTCGGCCTGCTGGGCCCCAACGGCGCAGGTAAAACAACCACTTTGCGGATGCTCACCGGCTATTTTATGCCCACATCCGGAACCATTCGCGTCAAAGACTATTTCCTCGACGAAAATTTGCTGGAAATCAAAAAACTCATGGGATATCTGCCTGAGTCCGCCCCCCTGTATCACAATATGCTGGTCTTTGATTATCTCGACTACGTTGCCAAGATCCGGGGGCTGGACAAAGATCAAAGGACTTTTAGGATTCGACAGCTTGTGGATTTGTGCGGACTGGGCGAAATTATGCACCGGAGCATCAATGAACTCTCCAAAGGGCTGAATCAGCGTGTCGGGCTGGCCCACGCCATGATGACCGACCCGGAAATCCTGATTCTGGATGAGCCCACATCCGGCCTCGATCCCAATCAGATCGTCGAAATCCGGAAGATCATCCGACAGATCGGTGAGGAGAAAACCGTCATTCTCTCCACCCACATTCTTAGCGAAGTCGAAGCCACCTGCGACCGGGTGGTAATCATCAACAACGGCAAGATCGTTGCGGACGACCGTATGGAAAACCTCAAGCAGACCGCAGGTCAAAAACATTTTATCCATTTAGAACTACTCAACGCAGATTTTCAAGATGTACGCCTTGGGCTCAACGGCATTCAAGGCGTTGTAAACACAGAACAGATCGATGAAACTCCCGGCGACTCCCTGAGGGTCCGCCTTGCCTGCGAATCCGCCGCCGATCTGAGAGAAACCATTTACCAAACCATAAAACAGACATCCTGGGTTCTTATCGGGTTTCATCAGGAGACCAAAACCCTTGAGACCATATTCCGAGAACTCACCAAGGAGGACTGACATGCAGCAGGTTATCCGCATCTGCAACAAGGAATTAAAAGACTATTTTTTATCCCCCATCGCCTATATCGTCATATCTATTTTCCTGCTGGTGACGGGATGGTTCTTTTTTACGACATTTTTCTACTATAACCAGGCAGACTTGAGAAACTTTTTGGGTCTGCTCCCCATTACCTTCTCCTTCCTGATCCCGGCAGTCACCATGCGATTGTTTTCCGAGGAAATGAATGTGGGATCCTATGAACTGCTTCTCACGCTGCCGGTAACATTTAAGGATATCCTTTTGGGCAAATTCCTGGCCGGCGTGTTATTCGTCGCCGCGGCTCTGGTGCCCACCCTTGCCTATCCAATCTGCATCGCATTTATGGGGCAGTTGGACTGGGGACCTGTGGCAGGCGGTTATCTGGGCGCCCTTTTGCTGGGTGCGGCCTTTGTCGCTGTGGGTCTGTTTTCCTCATCCCTGACACGCAACCAGATCATCGCGTTTATTGTGGGCATGGCCATCTGCTTTTCCCTGACGTTGATCGACAAAATGCTCTTTTTCTTCCCCAGTTCTCTTCTGGGGGTTATCGGGTATCTTGGGGCTGATTTTCATTTCCAAAACATTGCCAAGGGGATTGTCGATTCCCGGGACATTCTCTATTTTCTAAGTATTGTTTTCATCGGCCTTTACGGAACACATCTGGTTATGCAGGAAAAAAGTTGAGGAGCACACAATGAGCATGCAGAACCCCTATGGAAAATATATAAAGCTGTCCATCTATCTGGTCATTATCGTTCTCATCAATGTTGCGGGCATGACCCTCTTTTTCAGGATGGATCTTACCGAAAACAGGATCTATTCCATATCCGAAGCCAGCAAAACGGTGGTTTCCACACTTTCCGAACCTTTGACCATCAATGTGTTTTTTACCAAAAACCTGCCGGCCCCGTACAATAATACGGAGCGATATCTGCACGATCTGCTTGAAGAATATGCCATCCACGCCACCTCGCACTTCAATTACCGGTTTTATGACGTCAGCCCGGAGGCAGAAGGGATCGACCCTCGGGCACTGGAAAATCAGAAACTGGCCAACAATTACGGCATCCATCCGGTTCAAATCCAGGTTTTTGAGGAAGATGAGGTAAAATTCAAAAAGGCCTATATGGGCCTGGTGTTGATTCACGGAGATATGGTGGAGAGGATTCCCACCATTACCGCCATCAACGGAATCGAGTACAAACTGACCACGGCCATACAGAAACTGAACGACAAAATCAGCGCCCTGTTGAATCTGTCCGACACAATCAAGGTCAAGCTGTTCCTTTCTTCCTCGTTGAAATCTGTTGCACCGTTTATGGGCCTCGACCAACTTCCCGAATACCCCGACACGTTGAAAGCAATCGTCGATGGCCTGAATGCCAAAAACTACGGGAAGCTGGAATATGCCTATATCGACCCTTCATCGGAGCCGACGCAAGAACCGTCCTGGAAGAAATATAACCTGATGCACCTCCAATGGCCGGCCCTGTCCGACGATAACATTCAGGCTGGAGAAGGAACCATCGGCCTGGTAATGGAATACGGGGAAAAAATCAGGGAGATACCGCTGTTAAGTGTTCTCAGGTTACCCATCATCGGGACCCAGTATAATCTGGCCGACCTCGATGACATGGAACAGGTCATCGACGACAATCTGGAGACGCTGGTGGATATCAACCAGGACCTCGGATACCTTTCGGATCACGGCACCCTCAATATTTCGGGGGCTTCACCCATGGGACCGCGAAATCCGGACGCGTTATCCACTTTTTCAAGCCTGGTATCCCAGACATACAGCATCAAGCCCATAAATTTAAAAGACGACGACATTCCCGCAAGCATCAACTGCCTGGTCATCGCACGACCCACTGAAAATTTTTCAGATTTCGAACTCTACCAGATCGATCAGGCATTAATGAAAGGAACCAACCTGGCACTCTTTCTGGATGCTTTCAAAGAAGTCAGGCCCAATGCCCAGCAGCCTTTTGGAATGAATCGGGAACCGAATTATGAACCGCTGGATACCGGTCTTGAAAAATTGCTGGCACATTACGGCATCCGCATAAAAAAATCGTATGTCCTCGATGAAAACTGCCACAAACAACGGCTTCCCCAAAGCATGGGCGGGGGTGAACGGCCCATCTATTTTGCCCCCATTATCAAAAACAGGTTCATAAACCATGACCTTAAATATATGCGCGGCATCAAGGGTTTGATTTCATTGAAAATATCGCCGTTGGAGCTGGATAAAGCACGAATTTCAGAACATGCACTCACGGCGGTAACGCTGATTGCATCTTCAGAAAAATCCTGGGAAATGCGCCAACCCATCAATCTCAACCCCATGTTCCTCAGTCCGCCATCTTCGGATGATGAACAACAGAGTTTTCCGTTGGCCTATATTCTTGAAGGGTCGTTCCCCAGTTATTTTGATGGAAAACCGATGCCTGAAAAAACAACCGAAGATACCGGTACAGAAACTCAGGACAATAAAGAAAGCACCCCCGAACCGGTGGCTGAGAAGGCAACGGCCGACCTGTCGAAAATCAAAGGCCAGGGTGGTTTTATATCCAAAGGTAAGCCTGCCAAAATTTTCCTGATGGCCGCGTCGGACATGCTCAAAGACAATGTTCTGAATCCTGAAGGGAACAGTCCCAACGACATGTTCGTTCTGAACACCATCGATGCCCTGAACCATCGGGAAAATATTGCCGTGATGCGAAGCAAGGTGATCAGTTTCAATCCCCTGGTGGATACCGGAACGCTGACAAAAACCTTTGTCAAAACCTTCAACATTGCCGGCCTTCCGGTGCTGGTGGTCTTTCTGGGCCTCATCGTGTGGCTGAAGCGCCATTCCAGAAAAAAGCGGATACAGTCGATGTTTCAAAAGTAAAGAGAGGTTGAGATGACATTTAAAAAAGAATATTTCATACTCACAGCCGTCATGGTCGCTTTGATCCTATACCTTGCATTACACCGATCAAACCGGACCCACTATACCCTTCCGGAGATTTCTTCGATTCCCGGCAAACACATCTCAAAAATAGAGTTCGCAAAAGCCGACGGAACCGTTGTTTTGAATAAAAAAGACAACACCTGGCATATGGGGCCCAAAGAGTATCCTGCCGATTCAGAAAAGATCGAAGACATCCTTAACGTTATTGAGAACTTGAAAGTGACGGCGCTGGTATCGGAATCCAAAAACTATGTCCTGTACGATTTAAATCCGGATAAAAAAATCCACGTTAAAGCCTGGCAGGGCAAGTCCCTGATCAGAGAGTTCGATATCGGCAAAGCGGCGGCAACCTTTCAACACACATTTGTTAAACTGGCAAAAGACCCCAATGTCTATCATGCCCGGGGAGATTTCAGACAAAAATTCGAGCGCACCGTCGAAGATCTGCGTGACAGAACCGTACTGTCATTTGTGCAAAAAGATCTCCGGGAAATAAAATTTGCCCGGGATACAAAGACCGTGGCCCTCGACCTGAAACAGGTGGCTGAAGCCGACGGGGAAAAAAAGGATGCAGCCGCCAAAACCGATAAAAGTCCGGAACCTCAAACCGCATGGGTGGATACCAACGGTGAAAAAGTGGATGCCGTCAAGGTGGGACGTCTCCTCGGTTTTCTGAATCGCCTGGAATGCGAAGCCTATATGGACGATTTTAAAAAAGACGATTTTAAAAATCCCGTCTATGCCGTTACACTGCAAGGACCCAGGGAATATTCCCTTTCCATATTTGCCAAAAAAAACAAGGATGAAAAAACGTATCCGGCCGTCTCTTCGGAAAATGATTATCCTTTTTTACTGTCCGACACCCAAATTGACAGTCTTAAGGCCTATATGGATGAGATTAAAAAAGTAAAACCCTAATTGAGCGAAAGTTTAGGTTGCCCCAGAGGAATAGGCTTCGCCCCGGTTAAATAGGCTGCGCATTTCACAGGGCAAGCATTCTACGGGGTAAACACTTCAAGTTCTTCTCCAATTAGTTGGAGAAGAGGGTTCGAGGATTCAAGGGGTCAAGTGTTCATTCTCCAACGATTCCATAAGAGTTTTGAGTATCCTTCCAACTTCCTCTGTATCATCCTTGAGAGCTTTTAATTTTTCTTTATGGTCCTTCTCCGACTAAATTGGAGAAGAACCATTTTTAAGAATTTCACTCGAATCCTTGAACCCTTGGCCCCTTGAATCCTTTAAGAAGCATCAACTCTTTTGGAGATGATCCACAATTCATTGGCAAATCATTTTTAAGGGGAGACCGACCGCGTTAATACATCCGCCGACGGAACAGCCATCCTGCCGTGGCGAGGGCTGCGATCCCCATGACCGCCATGGGCCAGTACTGGTTCCACAGCAGATCGAAGGAGGCCCCTTCAAGAAAAACCGAACGAACGATGATGAGAAAGTAGCGCATGGGATTTATGTAAGTGAGATACTGAACCACCGGCGGCATATTGGCGATGGGCGTTGCAAAACCTGAAAGGATGATGGTCGGAACCAGAAACAGGAAAGCTCCGAGGAGCCCCTGCTGCTGGGTAACGGCAAGGGAGGATATCATGAGTCCCGTGCCCACTGCGGAAAGAAGGAACGTAAAAAGTCCCAGATAGAGGGCGGCGACGCTTCCCCTCATGGGCACGTGAAACCAGAAGACCACAACCAGAATAATAAATGTCGCTTCGATGGTACCGATGATAAAGCCCGGCAGGGCCTTTGCAATGAGAATTTCAAGGGGCGTCATGGGGGTCACGAGCAGCTGGTCAAAGGTGCCGGCCTCGCGCTCTCTGGCTACGGACAACGCCGTCACCAGCATGGTCACAACAAGGGTTAGAAGGGCGACAATGCCCGGGATGATAAACCAGTGGGAATCCAGATCGGAATTGAACCAGGTTCTAACGTACAGTCTGGCGGGGGGGGACGGATACCCGTGCAAGACCGCCCATTGCTGGTTGAAATCCGTGACAATGCTGTTCATGTAATTCAACACCACCATTGCCGTGTTGGAATTGCGGCCGTCCACGATGACCTGGACCTCCGCCGGCCGGTTGTGGAGCAAATTTCCTGAAAACTTTGGTCCCACATGTACCACCACGCGCACTTTTTGGGCATCGATAAGAGGAGCGATCTCGTTGTCGCTCCGAATCACGGTCTTTAAGGAAAAATTGGGAGAACCCTGAATCTTTGCCAAAAGTTCCCTGGAGGCACGCCCAGAGTCCTCGTTGTAGGCGGCATAGGGAACATGGTCCAGATTGAAACTGGCAGCGTAGCCGAAAATGATGAGCTGAACCACCGGCGGTACGATGACAACCATTCTGCTCTTTTTATCGGTAAGGAGGGCCAGAAACTCCTTGATCATCAGAGCGATTATTCGACGCAGCATCTATTTTTCCCTATTCTAGGCGTTTTTTCATGCGCTTTTTTACGATCATAAGAAAAAAGATGGCCATGGCCGTAAGGGCCAGACCGTCATAGATAATTATCGGCCATACATCCCCTGCCAGAAAGACCGTCTGTAACATACTGACGAAATAGCGCGCTGCAATGACGTGGGTCATGGTCTGGATTATTGTCGGCATGGAGCTTATGTCGAAGATGAAACCCGATAGAATAAAAGCCGGCAAAAATGTGACGATGATGGCGACCTGTCCGGCCACGAACTGGCTTTTTGCCACAACCGATATCAGAAGACCCATAGAAAGGGCCGTCACCAGAAAGAGCGAAGATCCTGCGAAAAGGACCCATAAAGAACCTCTCAAAGGCACGAGGAACAACCATGTGGCCATGATCACAGACAGTGTCATTCCCCCCATCCCCATGATGAAATAGGGAATGATCTTGCCCAATATGATCTCACGCACCTGAACCGGAGTGACCATAAGGGCCTCCATGGTGCCCCGCTCCCACTCTCTGGCCACCACCATTGCCGTTAGAAGTGCGCCGATAAGGGTCATTATCACCGCGATAAGGCCGGGGATCAGAAAGTTCCTGCTGCGCATCTGGGCATTGAACCATATCTGCTCCTTCACCTTGACAGGGATATGGAGGGGCCTGCCGCTTTCAATGGATGTCCGCTCGAGCCATTTGATCCAGACCCCTGTCACATAACCTTCAAGAATTCTGGCCCGGTTGGCATCCACGCCGTTTACGAAGACCCCGATGGGCGCTTCGCCCGTGCTGAGTATTTTTTTCCCGAAATTTTCCCGGAGCCAGACGATCCCGTCCACTCTCCGCTCGATCATGGCCTGTTCCGCCGCCTGAATGTCGGTCACGATGACCGGTACAAAGTATCTGGACTGCCGGAATCCGGCCAAAAAATCCGCGGTTTCATTGCTCTGATGTTCTACCACTATTGCGATGGGAACATTCTTAGCGTCAAGGGACACGCCGTATCCAAAGAGAAAAAGCAGTATCATGGGAAGCACAAAGGCGATGGCGATGCTGGAAGGGTCCCTTACGATCTGATAGCTTTCCTTGCGGATCAGCCCTATAAGCCGCATAGTATTTATGCCTTTACGAACACCGCGCTTTTTTTGGACTTTCATGTCCGTACCGCTTCCTTTTCCTCATAATCTTCGATCATGGCGATGAAGGTGTCCTCCATGCTGGGATCTGGATTCCGGGGCGTTCGGAACCGGGCTTTTACCTCTTCAGGGGTCCCCTGACCCAGTATCTCTCCCTGGGCCATGATGACCAGCCGGTCACAGTACTCCGCCTCTTCCATGAAATGCGTGGTCACCATGATGGTGACATTGGACTCCGCCAGACTGTTGATGCGGCGCCAGAACTCCCGACGGGCAATGGGATCCACTCCGGAGGTGGGTTCGTCCAGAAACAGAATCTCCGGTTCGTGCATAAGGGCCGCTGCAAGGGCAAGCCGCTGCTTGTAGCCCAGCGGCAGATCTCTGCTTGGGGTATCCGCCATCTTGGCGAGTCCGAAGGAATCCAACGCCCACGCGATCCGCTCCTTCTGACGTCTGCCTCCCAGACCATACGCACTGCTGATAAACCGCAAGTTCTGCCGCACCGTCAGGCCGACATACAGGGAAAACTTCTGGGCCATATAGCCGATCCGGGCCCGGGCCTGGGCCGCCGCAACCCGAAGGTTTTTACCGGCCACGCTGAGTTTACCCCCGGATGCGGGAAGCAGGCCGCAAAGCATACGGAAGGTGGTGGATTTACCCGCGCCGTTGGCACCGAGAAGCCCGAAAATCTCACCTTGCTTCACCGTAAAGCTTATCCCTTTCACCGCATAGAAGTCCCCGAAACGACGCTTAACCTTCTCCACCACGATGATATCTTTGCCCGAGCCTTTGTGTGGGGCATGGGAGATTTTTTCCGTCTCGAGATGCGCAACTTTTTCATCACCCGCCGTTCGGTGTTTGAGCAGGGCGATAAAAACATCTTCAAACCGGGCAGGGACCGCTTGAACAGACCATTCTGATCCGACGCCAAAGTGCTTTGCCACTTGGTCGGCCTCAAGGGGTTGATCGGTTACCAGCCGGACCTTGTTTCCCAGGATAATGGCGTCGATCACACCCGGCATTGCGCGTATATGCTCCTGAAGTCGGCGCCGGCTCTCACCTTCAGAACTCAGCATGAATGTCTGCTTGTTGAGCTGTCCACTGAATTGAGACGGGGCATCCTGGCCCAGAATATACCCTTCGTGCATCAGGATGACCTCCTGGCATCTCTCGGCCTCATCCAGATAGGCCGTGCTCAGGAGTACGCTGATCCCTTCCTGCTGAACCAGTCGGTAGACGATGGCCCAGAGTTCACGTCTGGATACCGGATCGACCCCCACGGTGGCTTCATCCAGGAGAAGGAGTTCAGGAGGTTTCACAAGGGTGCAGGCAAGGCCCAATTTCTGTTTCATGCCGCCCGAGAGTTTTCCGGCAAGCCTTCCGGTAAAGGCGGCAAGTCCGGTCATCTTCATGAGTTCTTCATAACGTTTGAAACGATGGTCCTTGGGAACGCCCTGGAGATCGGCATAAAGATCCATGTTTTCCTGGACCGTAAGGTCTTCATAAAGTCCAAAGCGCTGGGGCATGTATCCGATGGAAGCCTGAACCATGAGAGGATCCCGGGCAACGTCCATACCCAGAACGGAAATTTTGCCGCTGTCAGGCACCAGAAGCCCTGCAATCATCCGCATAAGGGTGGTCTTTCCCGCGCCGTCCGGACCGATAAGACCGGTAACCACGCCGCGCCTGACCTTGGCGCTGATACCTTTCAGGGCGCTGATCCGCTGCTTGCCGGCCAGAAAATTCTTTTTAATTCTCTCGATGCGCAGCACATATCCCGATTTCTCCGCCCCGCGCTCTTGTTCCCGGGTCATATCAATCATCCCGACAGACAGAGGAACCCGGCGGGTTCTTGTCCGAGTCCGATGAATCGAACCGGAGGGTCACCGTCGCCGGCATTCCCAGGCGCAGCTCATTGTTGGGATTGCACACATAGGCCCGGATCTGATAGACCAAGCGGGTGCGGAGCTCGGGCGTCTCGACGTTTTTCGGGGTAAACTCGGCGGTGGGCGAGATATAACCGATCCATCCCTTATAAATCTTTCCGGGAAAGCTGTCCGTGGTAATCTCCGCCTTCATTCCGGGGATGATCTTTCCCAGGCTCGGCTCGGGCACATAGGCACGGACCCACATGGGCCTGTCAAGGGCCATGGTAAATACGGGGGTCGTGGGCGACGCCATGTCGCCGGGCTCCATAATGCGATCCTGTATCACCCCGGCTGACGGGGCATAGAGCTTTGTATCCGCAAGCTTTTGCCCGGCGAGCGCCAGGGTCGCCTGATACCCCTTCAAGCGGGCCTCGGCAGCCGCTATATCCTCTTTCCTGGGGCCGATTACGGCAAGCATCAACCCTTCTTCGACAGCCTTGAGATCGGCCTTGGCCGTCTTGAGTTTTGCGGTGGCTTCGTCCAGTTGCTGCTGGGGAACATATTTCCCCCTCACAAGTTTTTTAATCCGCTCATAGGTAAGTTCGTTAACCTGTAAAACCGCTTCGGCAGCCTTGACCCGCTCTCCGGCCGTCTTGATATCCTGGGGCCTCGAGCCGGCAAGCATACGGGCCAGCACCTGTTTCTGGGCATTCACATTCCCTTCAGCCTCTTTTACAGCCATCTCATAGCGGACAGAATCCATTTCAGCCAGCAGCTGCCCCGGCTTAACCACATCTCCCTCATGAACCAGCAGGCGTTCAATACGCCCGATGTCGTAGAAGGCCAGCCGGCTCTGGCGGATATCCACGTTCCCATAGAGCCTCATGACGCCTTCCGGCATATTTTCACGCCTTTTAAGGCGATACACACCCCCGGCAATCAGTCCCGCTACCAGTAATAACACAATTCC
>JAQBBE010000215.1:0-23433 GCA_032126435.1 Desulfobacterales bacterium
TCTATCGTTCCACCAAAGCGGCTTTTTTATTATACCAGTTCATAAACGCAGATGTCAGGAGACTAAAAATAAGATAGACCAGCATAATCAGCGCCACGCCTTCAATGGCCTGGCCGGTCTGGTTGATGGTTGTGTTGGCCACGGATACAAAATCAGGAAACCCGATGGCCACCGCCAGCGAGCTGTTTTTGGTCAGGTTCAGCATCTGGCTGGTGAGCGGCGGAATGATCACCCGAAGGGCCTGGGGTAAAATCACAAGGTTAAGCACCATGGGGGGTCTAAGACCCAGCGACATGGCAGCCTCTGTCTGGCCTTTACTCACCGACTGAATCCCTGCCCGGACAACTTCTGCGACAAATGCGGATGTATAGAGAACCAGACCCAGCAGGAGGGCGATGAACTCCGGAGAGAGGGTCAGACCGCCGATAAAATTAAAACCCACAAGCTTCGGCATATTCAATTCGGTCGGGGCGCCCGCCATCCACCAGGTTAACAATGGAAGCCCTAACAGTAGTCCCATGGAAACTCGAAATACCGGAAAAAGCTGACCTGTCCGTTCCTGACGTTTTTTTGCCCACCGCCGCAGCAGATAAACGATAATACAGCCGGCCAGAAAGGCGATGGCCATATAGGCATGTGCCGGATGGGTCTTGGGAACGGTAAACGCAACCCCGCGATTGCATAAAAAGACGCCGGTTATGGGGTTGAGGGCCTGTCCGGGAGATGGAAAGGTTTCGTAAAAAATGGCATACCAGAAAAAAAGCTGCAACAGCACCGGAATGTCCTGCATGACTTCAATAAAAATCGCCGCCAGTCTCGATACCAGCCAGTTTGTGGAGAGCCGGGCCACACCGATAAATGTGCCCAGTATAACGGTAATGACAATACCGAAAAAAGAAACATACAAAGTATTTAAAGCCCCGACAATCAGGGCGCGGCCATAAGAACTGGCCGCAGAATAATCGATCAGGGATTCACCGATTTCAAAGGAAGATTCTTGGTGGATAAAACCGAATCCCGTGGCAATGGATTGTTTTTCAAGATTGTGCAGCGTGTTGGAGACGAGATAGTATCCCAGCAATCCCACCATGCAAAGCGTTAAAAACTGAAAAAAGATCGATCTCTTTTTAGGGTCGAGCCAGAATGGAACTTTTTCAGATACCGTATTCTTCACAATTTTTTCTATAAGCGTTGAAACGATTCACTTTTATCTGAAACCCCAATCGAGAGAACCGGCCTTATCGGCAGGAAAACAGGTCTGGAAATTCACGCAAGATAAAAAAGGTGCCCCACCAGGTGGAGCACCTTTTTATAACCGATTACCTTACAGGAGCGGCGTACATGATTCCGCCGTCGGTCCACAGAGCATTCAAACCCCGCTCAAGGGCCAGGGGTGTGTTGACACCCACGTTGCGTTCGAAGATTTCGCCGTAATTCCCCACCTGTTTGACGATGTTGTATGCCCATTTTTCATCCAGGCCCAGTGCTTTACCCATGCCCGGGGTCACACCCAAGAAGCGCTGGATCTCGGGATCATTGGTTTTGAGCATCTCATCGACATTTTTGGATGTAATGCCGAATTCCTCGGCCTGTATCAGGGCCATAACCGTCCAGTTGACAATGTCAAACCACTGGTCGTCGCCATGGCGAACCACCGGCGCCAAGGGTTCTTTGGAAATAATTTCAGGGAGCAGGACATAGTCTTTGGGGTTGGGAGCCACAGACCTGTGAGCCGCCAATTGGGAGGCATCGGAGGTCAAGACATCACAGCGACCGGCAAAAAATGCTTTGGAAAGTTCGGCGGTCTGCTCGATGACCACCGGTTTCCATTTTAACCCACTTTTCCGGAAAAAGTCCGCGACATTCATTTCCGTGGTGGTTCCCGGCAAAACACATATCGTAGCACCACCCAATTCCTTTGCGCTCTTTAGACCCAGCTTTTTGGGGACCAAAAAACCCTGACCGTCATAATAATTGACATGGACAAAATTAAGACCGTTCGTGGTCTCACGGGTCAGGGTCTGGGTGGTATTTCGGCAAAGGACGTCAATTTCTTTAGACTGAAGGGCGGGCAGGCGCTGCACGGCGGTCAGCGGAACAAATTTCACTTTGTTTGCATCACCAAACACAGCGGCTGCAACGGCCCTGGCCGTATCCACATCCAGGCCTGTCCACACGCCTTTCTCATCCGGCATGCTGAAACCGAAAACACCGCCGTTTACGCCGGCCGTGACAAATCCGTTTTTCTGGACATCCTGAAGCGTACCTGCTACGGCCATCCCTGCTGTAACCATTAGCAGCGCCAATACAACTGCTACAGCTGTCTTAAAAGATTTCATTCTTCGTACCTCCTTTTCAGTTTACGGTTGATTCCAGAATTTCATAGACATATTTTATTCTTTCCCCAACGTTTCCGAATATTTTTTATACCACAGATGTCATGTTTTGCAAATACAAAACATAATACCGAAAAAACTCTAACTTGAAAAAATCCTTTAATCGCGATATGATGAATGATGAAGCGCTTATTGGCAAATTGTGTGCCTTTGTGGCAAATATTTTTGGTTCCGGCTTGTCCGGGCTAGGTTTTAAGAGGTTAATAAATGACAAAACATCAAAACAATGCCTTTTCGGGCGCCAGCCGATATGTTCTGGATGATGAACTGGCAAGTATCGTGAATGTCTCCATGGCCCTTGAGATGCCGTTATTGCTCAAAGGAGAGCCCGGCACCGGTAAAACCATGCTGGCCCATGCCATTACGGAAAGTCTGAACATGCCCCTTATTGTGCTCAATGTGAAATCGAGCATGAAACTGGTGGACGCCCTTTACCAGTATGATACCCTCACGCGTTTGAATGACAGCCGTTTCGGCGATTCAAAACGGGACGTCAGCAACATCGAAGATTACATCAAGATGGGCAAGATCGGCCAGGCCTTTACTTCAAAAGTAAGGACCGTGCTTTTGATCGATGAGATCGACAAGGCTGATACCGATTTCCAGGACGACATGCTCGATGTTCTGGATCAGATGGAGTTTGACATCATTGAAATTGACAAAACCATCACGGCCAGATTCCGTCCGGTCATCGTTATCACGTCCAATGCCAAGAAGGATCTGTCGGATCCGTTTCTGGGCAGATGCAATTTCCATCACATCGCCTTTCCGGATCCGGAGATGATGCAAAAAATCATTCAGGTTCATTTTCCGGATATCAATTCGAACCTCATGGGAAGTGCCGTATCCACATTTTACGAACTGCGTAAAATCGATGCCATTGAAAAAAAGCCGGCCACCCGGGAGCTGATTAACTGGATACGGGCGCTTAAAACCGATCCTGACTTTAACCCCGATCTGCTGGCCAATGGGGACATTCCCTTTCTGGGCGTGTTGTTTAAAAAAAGTCAGGACTATAAAAGAGCCATGGGTTCTACAAATCGTCGCGGTCTGTTTTAACAAAAGATATGTTTATCGACTTCTTCTACCAGTTAAAGACTGTCGGAATACCGGTCAGTCCAACCTCGTTTCTAACGCTTCAAAAAGCGCTGGATATGGGGCTAATCAACTCCATCGATGCCTTCTATACTTCTGCCCGGGCCATTCTGATTAAAAGTGAACGGTACTTTGATGTCTATGACCAGGTATTTGCCCACCGGTTTAAGGATGCTGAAATGCCCGAATATGAAGACCTTGAACTTGATGAGGTCACCAGAGCCCTGCTGGAGGGATGGCTGGAAGACCCCGTATCTCTTGCCGCTGCCCTTGAGATGGATGAATCTGATATCATCGATCTGACGCCGGAAGAGCTGATTGAATATTTCAAGAAACGGCTTGAAGATCAAAAAGGGAGACACGAGGGGGGAAGAACATGGATCGGAACCGGCGGGACTTCACCGGTGGGTCATTCCGGGTACCACCCGGAGGGAATGCGTGTAGGCGGTGTATCCCGTAACAAATCTGCCGTCAAAGTCGCTATGGACAGAAGGTACAAAGGCTATTCCCACCGCGGTCTCCTGACACAGGCTATGATGGGTGAAGCTCTCAAAAGGCTCCGCAACATGGTGCCGGTGGGTCCCAAGGATAGGGTCAACATCGATGAAACCATTTATCAGACCATGAGAAACGGGGGCGAAATCGAAATCGTCTTTTCACGGCGCCTAAAAGACCGCCTTAAGGTCATCCTTGCCATCGATAACGGCGGATGGTCCATGGATACCTACATACCGGTTGTTCAGACCCTTTTTGACTATGCCCGTGATCAGTTTAAGGATCTTAAAACATTCTTTTTTCACAACACGGTCTATGATTTTCTCTGGGAAGATCCGGCCAGAATCAAACAACCTTTTAGGGTTGAAGATTTTATCTCCTTTGATCCGCAGACCCGCCTGATCTTGGTGGGCGACGGCAGCATGGCGCCCTATGAACTGATGGCTGCAGACGGCTCCATCCATGTGGAGGAAAGAAGTGGAAAACCGAGCATCGAACAGTTAAAGTTTTTAGCCCAAATGTTTCCCCACTGTGTTTGGATGAATCCTGTATTTTCACAAACATGGAATCAGACACCGACAATTACCACCATTGGCCAAATCTTTCCCATGTTTGAACTCACTCTGGATGGTCTGGAGGGAGCGGTCAATCACCTGATGGCCAAATAGTATTTCCAATGATGTCCAACCGCATCCAATCATCCAGCGTTTTTTTCGGAATATCCTCGTTTCAAATGCTCGCCATGTTCCGGCGTGGATTGTTTTACAGCTATCTCTCCATCTATTTGAGACATTTCCTGGGATTAAGCGTCACCGAGACGACGTTGTTCGCGACGTTACCTATGGTCATGAATATTGTTTTTCAGATGTTTGTATGGGGAGCGTTCTCGGATAAACATCAATTGAGGCGAACACTGATCATATGCGGTGAAATACTGGCTGGATTCGGCACGGTCCTGGTATGGTATGCTCACACCCTGACAGCAAATCTGATTCTGGCAGGATATGTGATTATCATGGGTCTATCGATAGTGGAGATTTTCTGGTCCATGTCCAATGTCGGCTGGAGCGCATTGATATCGGATATCTATCCTCAAGAGGACCGAAATACGATCCAAGGACGCCTGGCAAGTGTCGGTGGAATCGGCCGTATCGCCGGTGTATGGATCGGCGGTCTGCTGTATGATGGATTAAGCCTTAAATACGAGGGATGGGGTTTTTACGAAGGTGCGCTGTTTTTTGTTGCCGCCGGCGCAATGTTTATCTCCATTGTTCCCATGCTTTGGGTCCCCGAGGGGGGCATCAAACAGGAAATGGAAAAGGCGTCCACACCGGAAATCGGCGTTTTTGAATCCTCTGGAAAGGTTTTTTGGGTTTTTATTGCTGCAATGGTTTTTATCAATTTCGGCAGGAATTCCATTGCAGTGATTCAGTCACAGTACCTGGTTCTCGATTCCGGCTTTGCGGTGTCGAGCAAGGTATTGAGCTATATCGTCAATACACAATCGGCGGCGATGATTCTTACCGGACTTATTGCAGGTTGGGTCGGAAGGAAAATCGGAAATGGAAATTCCCTGCTGTTCGGAACAGCCATGGCGATAGGGTCGCTGATTCTGCTCGCCGTCACCGGCAATTTGGTGCTCATCTGCATCAGCAACTTTTTGAGAGGATGTTCCGAAGTCATCGTTCTTGCGTCTTCGTATGCATTTGTATCCGTGCTGATCCCTCCGGAAAGACGGGCCAAACTTTTCAGTATATTCAATGCCACATATTTTCTCAGCTGGGGAATTGCCGGAACCTTCATCGCAGGGCCCATTACAGATATACTCATGGTTTACGGTGCATCGGAAGTATTTTCATACCAAATGGCCTTCGTGGCCGCGGCAGTCATGACCCTCATCGGCTTTATCATTCAGGTATTCTTGTCGTATATTTACATTCCGAAGTCTTCATTGGAATTTGAGCGGACACAGGGGCTATGAACGAATGGGAGGTTTTGAAACAATTCTAATCCTCCAAATCCGGTTCGAAAAACGACCACAGCACCTGAGGGAATGCCTGCTTTAGCCCCACTTCACAACGATTGACAGCTTTAATCAGAGACTCGGCAGAGTCCATTTTGATCATTTTAGCTTTAACCGCTACCATCACGTCATTGCCCAGCTGTAATGTCAGCAAATTAAAAACTGTGTCGATTTCATCACGTTGTTGTAAAAATTCGAGCATCTGAACCCTCTGATCCGGTTCGACGCTCTGACCGATCAGTAGGGCCTGGACTTCGATCCCGATTACAAAGGCAATAACCACGAGTAAAACCCCGATACATATACTGCCGGCGGCATCATAAACGGGATTGCCGGTTATAATGGTCAGGATAACGGCAATCAATGCCAAGCCTAAGCCCAACAGGGCGGCCAGATCCTCACCAAAAACAACCAGCAGATCGCTTTGACGGGTTTCTCGAAACCACTGTCTTAAACTTCTTCCCCGCAGTTCCTTGTTCACTTCCCGCAAACACCCCCACATGGAAAAACTCTCTGCAGTTATGGAAAACAGCAATACACCAATCGCCACATACGGATAACTCAGCGGTTCAGCGTGATGCAGTTTGTGGATGCCTTCGTAAATCGAATACACCCCTCCCATACTGAACAATATCAAAGCGACAATAAAGGACCAGAAATAGACGGCCTTGCCAAAACCCAGCGGATAATCCGGCGAAGGGGGACGTTTTGCGTGCTTGATCCCCAGCAATAAAAGGAGCTGGTTGCCGCTGTCTGCCAATGAATGGACAGATTCGGCCATCATCGCACTGGAGCCTGTAATCACAGCGGCGATGAGCTTTGAAAGGAATATCGCCAGATTGGCGCATAAAGCAAAAATGATACTTTTTACAGAATCAGCGCCATGTGACATAAATACACGTCTCCTTTTTTATCCCAATTTATCTTAAATAGTGTCCATCCACAATTGTTAAATGGGCACGTTGTGTTTCCAATTCATAAATGAGCAATTTTTGTCCGGATCAAGGCCGCACAAGGGTTTTCGGTGAGGCATACTCCCTGTATGCCGCAGCCGGAAACCCGCGGAGAACGCAGATCCGGGCAAAAAGGGCCATTTATGGATGGACACTAATTATATTTCTACAAGGGTAAAAAGATCGCCCTGGATCTTTCAACAAGAACCTTTAATCTTCGTTGCTTATAAATTTACTTAATGTTATCATATTTTTCGGCATTTAAAAAGTCATAACTGACACACTCGCGACAGCGTCAATGTCCCGGCTTGTCGTCTTGCTAACTGATTTTAATAACAATGCATTAACAGGGTTCGATCTAACCCCGTTGACATTCAATGAACTTTTTTCTAAATCACAGGCCCAGGTTCGGGGTTGCAATTAACCCTTAAAAAACACCTTTATTCTTAATATAATAATAGAGATTCCGAGACGTTAAATTTCATGACACAAATTAACACAGACTTTCTGATAATCGGCAGCGGTGTCGCCGGTCTGACGCTTGCCCTCAAAGTAGCCAAATTTGGTGATGTGGCTTTAGTCACCAAAAAAGGGATCATGGACAGCAACACCTCGCATGCCCAAGGCGGAATTGCCTCTGTCTTTGGCGAACTCGATTCATTTGACCTTCACATTCAGGATACGCTTGCTTCCGGAGATGGTCTCTGCAACCGGGATGTGGTGGAAATGGTGGTTAAAAACGGACCCAGCAGGATCCGTGAATTGATCGATCTTGGTGTACATTTCAACCTCAGAGAAAAGAAGCAATCAGATTCTGAATCCCCTGATTTCGATGCTGAATTAGATTTGGGGCGTGAAGGCGGTCATTCTCAAAAACGTATTGTTCATGCCCACGACATGACGGGGAGAGAAGTCGAAAGGGTCCTTGTAGATCATGTTAAAAATAACGATCGAATTGCCCTGTTTGAAAACCACATCGCCATAGATCTCATCACCATTTCAACCCGTATGAAAAGGGGCATCATCACGACGACCCATGAAGACTATTGCTGTGGAGCATATGTCCTGGACAGCGAAACAAATCATGTTAAAACCTTCTGCGCAAAGATAACACTTCTGGCCACCGGCGGTGCAGGCAAAGTTTACCTTTACACCAGCAATCCGGATGTTGCCACGGGTGACGGCATTGCTATGGGGTACCGTGCCGGGGCTACAGTAGCCAATCTGGAATTCGTTCAGTTTCATCCAACGTGTCTGTTCCACCCTGATGCCAAAAACTTCCTTATTTCAGAAGCCTTAAGGGGTGAAGGCGCAGTCCTGGTTGATGCTTTCGGCAGCCCTTTCATGGAAAAATATGACGCCCAAAAGGATCTTGCATGCCGTGACGTGGTTGCGCGTGCCATAGATACAGAACTCAAGAAAAGCGGAGCTGATTCCGTATTTCTTGATATATCCCACAAAAATTCCGATTTCATAAAAGAACGCTTCCCTAATTTATATGAAAAGTGCTTAACCTTCGGTTTTGATATGACCAAGGAGTCGCTTCCGGTTGTTCCGGCCGCCCATTATATGTGCGGAGGTATCGCAACCGACATGTTTGGAAGAACGGATTTGCACCGATTGTACGCCATCGGCGAAACAGCCTGTACCGGACTTCATGGCGCCAACAGGCTTGCAAGCAACTCTTTGATCGAAGCTCTGGTATATTCCCATATGGCTGCCCAGCAGGCTGTGAAGGATATCGATACATTCGATTTCACTTCTACTCCTGATCCTCCACCATGGGACGAAGTCGGCACCACAGACAGCGACGAAGGTATTATGGTTTCGCAGAATTGGGATGAAATCCGGCGATTCATGTGGAACTATGTGGGTATCGTCCGATCAAACAAACGGTTGGAAAGGGCTGAACGACGCATTGAAATAATACAGAAAGAGATACGGGAGTATTATTGGGATTTTAGGGTTTCTGCAGATCTTATTGAGCTTCGAAACATAGCGATGGTGGCAGAACTTATTATCAAGTGTGCCGGACACAGGAAAGAAAGCCGAGGGCTCCACCACAACATCGAATATCCCTATCGGGATGACATGCGGTGGCAAAAAGACACAATTCTTCGGCGATCATTTATGGGATAGGACGCATGCAACATCTTCTTACCCCCCAACCCTTTCCTTTTCATGTAAATTCAATTCCTTGAAATATTTACCGCCAGCGCGTCCGCGCAATCCTGTTTTTATACTTCATCTTCATTGACAACACTGGTTTTTGTATTACTTTAGTAGAAAATTTTATACTTACCTTATTGTGTAATTGAAATTCCCTTTGGCTTCGCTGAAACAGGATCTCCACTTTTCTCCGAAAAAGCTTCAGGGAATCTTCGGCGGTAAGGATTCTTATGCATTTTAATTTTCCCTTGTTAACCTTGCAGAAAGACGAAAGGATCCCGCTCGCGGTTACACTGCATGGAATGCCCGAGCGATTACCAGGAAACTAAATGAGGAACAAACGAGATTACTACGAAGTATTAAATGTAAACCGCAATGACAGTGAGAGTGAGCTAAAGGCCAGCTACCGAAAACTGGCCTTTAAATACCATCCGGATCGAAATCCAGGCGACAAAGAGTCTGAAGAAAAGTTCAAGGAAGCTTCCGAAGCTTATGAGGTTCTTCGAGATCCTCAAAAACGGAACATTTATGACCAGTTTGGCCATCAAGGTCTCGAAGGGTCAGGGTTTTCCGGATTTAGCGGGTTTGAAGATATTTTTTCGAGCTTTGGCGGAATTTTTGAGGAATTTTTTGGATTCAGCAGCGGAAGCCGGTCAAGAAGTCGGGTTCAAAAGGGCGCTGATCTCCGTTACGACTTGACGCTCAGCTTCATGGACGCCGCTTTTGGTACAGAAACCGAAATAGATTTACAGAAGATGGAAACGTGCGCGTCCTGTGGGGGAACCAAGTGCGAACCGGACACCCATACAGAAACCTGCTGGCAGTGTAATGGCACCGGGCAGGTTTCCCGGAATCAGGGATTTTTTACGGTCAGAACAACCTGCTACCAATGTAATGGTAACGGTCAAACCATACCGCATCCATGCACCGCCTGCAAGGGATCCGGACAGATTAAGGTTCGTAAAAAAGTGGCTGTAAAAATCCCGGCAGGCGTAGATACCGGATCCAGGCTCCGCCTGACCGGAGAGGGTGAATCCGGCATATACGGAGGGCCTCCGGGTGATCTCTACGTTTTTATACATGTTGAACCACACGACGCCTTCGAGCGTGACGATACAAATGTAATCTGCCAGATGGAGATTTCCTTTGTACAGGCTGCGCTTGGCGATACCATACCGGTTCCTACCTTAAACGGCAAAAAGACACTAAAAATTCCAAAAGGCACCCAACCTGGCCACCTCTTTCGTCTTCGCGGTGAGGGGATCCCTTCTCTGAGATACGGCAAACGAGGAGATCAATTCATTCAAATTTTAATTAAAACACCCACCCATCTGAATAAAAAACAGGAAGCGCTGCTCAAAGAATTCGCCAAAGTTGAATCAAGCAAACTACCCAATAAATTAAAAAACATTCTCAAAAGCGGCAGAGACAGAGCATCCAACTGACCTGGAATTTTTAAAAGAAATTTGGGCCATCCGGTTTTTTCACCCACTTAAGGAGATTTAACGGTAATGTATGAATTGAAAGTTATTACAGATTTTGCAGCAGCCCATCAGCTTAAAATGGTGGCTGAAAAATGTGAAAACTTGCACGGACATAACTGGAAGATCGAAGTCTGTGTCGCCGGAGAGCGCCTCAATAATGCGGGAGTATTGATCGACTTTGGAGAATTAAAGCAGTATGTTTCTGAAATCGTGGAAAGGCTGGATCATAAGTTTTTAAACGAACTCGATTACTTTCATGAGGACAACCCGCCCTCTTCGGAAAACATTGCCCGGTATATTGCAGACGCCCTTCAATCCATGATCAATAATTCTGACGTCAAGGTTGCCCGGGTAACTTCCTGGGAGTCGGAGAACGCCTGTGCGACATACATTGTAAATTAATAATTTGTCTCTATCACCCCATTTTTTCATACTGTTTCATCAGTTCATCTCTTGAAATGATTGCAGACACATCTCTGACGTTTTGACGGATATTTTCAAGTCCGCCCTCCTGCCGGTCAACCAGAATAACCGCTTTAACCACATCCAGTCCTTCGAAACCGGCCCGTTCTATAGCCTTGATTGTGGAACCACCGGTTGTGGCAACATCGTCGATGATTACAACCCGTTGTCCCGGTTGCATGTCACCTTCGACCCACTTGATAATCCCATGATCTTTTCGGGTCTTGCGTATGGAAAAGGCATTTATCGGACTTCCTTTTAGTTCTGAAACAAATGCCGTAGCCATGGCCATTGGATCGGCACCGAAAGTAAGTCCGCCAATACCGTCCGGCTTTAAATCTTTTATGATATCGAATACAAGGTGGCCCACCAGAAACATACCTCTCGGGCTTAATGTCGTCGGCTTGCAATTCACGTAAAAACGACTCATTCTACCTGAAACAAGTTTAAAACTCGGCGCTTCGGTGTATTTAAAAGATTTTCTACACATGATTTCAATAAGTTCCTGTTTCATATCGACTCTGCTCCGTTCCATTTTTTAAATGAACTCAAACGGTCAAACGCTTCTCTCCACAATAAATATATAACCCGGAATCTTCAGCCAAACACGCCAAGGTCATATTTAATTCTGATGCCAGTTCTACGGCCAGTGATGTCGGGCGAGAAAAAGCCAGTATAACGGGTACCCGCGCCCGTGCAGCCTTTTGCACCAGTTCATAACTGATGCGGGAGGAAAGGACCAGCAGCACGGCCCCATCAAGTTTGCGATCCAAGAAAAGCTTTCCGATGGCCTTATCAAGGGCGTTGTGTCGGCCGACATCTTCAGCCGAGGATAACAGCTTAAAATCAGACGCATAAAGAGCAGCGGCGTGAGACGCACGGGTTTTATCACGCAAGGGCTGGTGTTGGGAAAGATTTTTAAGAATTTGCCCAGCCAAACCAACATCAATCCGAGTATTGTCTTTGAGGGGTTGAATCTTCTGATAAAGATCTTTAACAATCTCCTTGCCACAAATACCGCAACTTGTCTGGCTGATAAAACCACGCCTGTCCAAAAGACCGGTTATCTTATTGAGCCTCGATCTGTTGATGGTAACGGTGACAACATTGGGATCGATGGCATCACAACAAGATATGGTGTTAAAATCATCCGGTGTATCCACAATCCCTTCGGCCAGGCAAAAACCGGCAGCATGGACCAATTCATCACCCGGTGTGCGCATCACAACAGAATACGGTTTTCCTTCTACATGAATTGACAGAGGTTCTTCGCCAATGAGCATGTGCTCCGAAGATCTGGCGATCTTTTTATCTCGGAATACAACCGTATGCTTAATACATGTTTCCAAAAAAGACCTCCTGAATTAATTGCAGATACCGGATACCTGAGTTTTGATTTAAGTTCAATGTCTTTTATATCTGTCCACAGGGCTAAAATCAATGTCAGATTGCGTTTAATTTTCTCCGAATACCGAGAAAGAAAGTGCGGCCTCTGGAATATCTTTGATAAAGCCCAAAGAGCAGGAGGACACCCAGAATCACGGCGCTACCCATCTGTATAAAATGAGGGATTATATCAGCAGCCTGTCCGGCTACTGCCGTTGCGGAAATACCCATACTGTAGTAGAGCATGTCCGTAAAAAGCCCTAATATAACAGAACATATAGCGATTGAACCGAGATATATCATAAGAGACCTTTTCCCAAGCAGGCCGGAAACTACGCTTATAGAGGCAACGTTGGTTGCAGGACCGGCCAGTAAAAAGACAAGGGCCGCACCTGGATTCAACCCTTTGAGTACCAAAGCGGCTGCAATCGGTGTGGAGGCGGTGGCACAGACATACATGGGGATGCCTGCAATCAGCATAACAAGAATGGCAATAAAGTTGTTGGTCAGGTAGGATTCGAACAGCGCATCAGGAATCATGTAGGTTATCATACCGGCCATCAGAATACCGATAATAAACCATTTGCCGATATCACCCAGAAGATCGACAAAGGCATATTTCAAGCCTGAAACAATTTTGGCTGCAAATGGTTTCTCCATCGGTTTGCCCGGATTCACCACTGTACTGTTGCATCCGCAATCGCTCGAATCGGAACAGGAAAGTTGAGAAAAATTTTCTGATGAATTGTTCCTTCGGGTGGAGAAGTTTTCGAATAGACCTGTTACAACGGCGGTAATAAATGCCGCCACAGGACGAATCAGCGCAATAATCGGATCCATAAGCGCAAAGGTCAGCGGTATTGAATCGATACCCGATTCGGGTGTTGAAATAAGAAATGACAAGGTCGCTCCGTTGTTGGCCCCCTGCCGCTTCAGACCTGCCGCCGCAGGTAAAACACCGCAAGAACACAGCGGAATTGGAATCCCCGCGAGAGCGGCCAGGAAAACGGACCGTACTTTCCCGCCGCCGAGGTAACGGCCGATGGTTTCGGGTTTAATAAAAACATAAAGAATGCCGGCGATGAAAAAGCCCAATAGCATGTAAACGGCTGATTCATAAAAAACTTGCCATGAAGCACGTATGATTTCAATGGCCATGGTTATCATTCATTAAAACCTTTCTGACAGTATTTTTATTCCTTAACATGTTGCAGGCTCTGGCTGATTAGAGATTTTACATGATCATCGTCCAGACGATAAAACACGATTTTGCCTTCTCTTCGATAGCGTACGATTTTTAAGTTTCTGAGAATCCGAAGTTGATGCGAAACAGCGGATTCGGAGGACCCGCAAACAGCGGCCAGGTCACAAACACAAAGTTCGCAGACAGAGAGTGCAGTAACAATTTTAAGCCTGCTTGGATCACTCAGTGCCTTGAAAATATCGGCCATGTTCTGAAGTGTATTTGAATCGGGAACGTTATCCACAGCACGCTTTACCTGGGCCATATGTAATATTTTTTCCTGGCACTGTTCCATCGACTGCCTCCTAATATATGATCAAATGTTCATATGTCAATTTGAAACAAATGTCAATACCATAACCTCTGGATTCTGATTATTTAAAAAAAATTATCTTGACAAATTATAGAGGTTGACTAACAATATCGAATTTATTAAATTATAGATAAAATAAAGAACGTTGCAGGAGGGGTCAAACACATGTACGCTATCGTTAATACCGGCGGAAAACAATATAAAATTCGTCAGGGAGATATTTTAAGAGTCGAAAAAATCCCTGGTGAACTCGGCAGCCCTGTTTCTTTCGACCGTGTCCTTATGTTTTCAGATGGTGAAAACATCCGCATCGGTCAGCCCATTCTCGATGATCTATCAGTCAAAGGACACATTGTCGAGCAGGGAAAGGGTAAAAAAATTATCGTTTTCAAGTATAAAAAACGTAAAAGATATCGCCGAAAACTGGGGCATCGACAACAGTATACGGCAATTAAAATAGACAGTATTGGAATTTAAAAAAGAGACCTTTGAAAACTATTTGATTGTGCTCAAGGATAGGCGAAGATTGCGGACTTTGAGCGGGAGAAGGCGATAACTTTTTTCACCCCAGAAGAACATTTTTAGCATTCCACGGGGCAGGCACGAATACATCGAGCATTTCGAGGATTGAAATTCGATTCTGGCATTGGATATGGAAAAAAGGGCACGCTATTTAAAGGTCTTAAAGAGGTTATTTCTTTTGGCAAGGAGTTTAAATAATGGCACATAAAAAAAGCAGGCGGCAGTTCCAAGAACGGACGCGACAGTCAAGGGCAACGCCGGGGCGTAAAACGATACGGCGGTCAAACAGTAAAGGCGGGTAATATCCTGATTCGCCAACTGGGCACAAAGATACATCCCGGTGACAATGTGGGCATGGGCAGAGATTATACGCTGTTTGCCAAGATTGATGGTATTGTTGCTTTTGGAAGACTGGGTCGTTCTCGCAAAAAAGTAAGTGTTTATGCAGAGTGAAATTCATCGATGAAGCGGTTATTACCGTTCAGTCCGGTAACGGCGGTAGAGGTTGTGTGAGCTTTAGGCGTGAAAAGTTTGTTCCACGCGGAGGACCGGACGGTGGCGACGGAGGCAAAGGCGGAGATCTTATATTAAAGACAACATCAAGAAAACGCACCCTTTATCAGTTTAGATACAAAAAACACTTCAAAGCCGAAAACGGTGCCCATGGCCAGGGCAAACAAAAGACCGGCAAAAACGGCCAAAACCTCGTCATTGAACTTCCCCCCGGAACCCTGGTTACCGATGCCGACACCGAATGCGTTATAAAGGACCTGGTCAAAACCGATGAAACATTTGTAATTGCGATCGGCGGTAGAGGCGGTCGGGGAAATACACGTTTTAAAACTTCAACAAACCGGGCACCCCGTTTCGCCCAGCCCGGTGAACCTGGGGAAACCAGAACACTGAAGCTAGATCTTAAACTTCTGGCCGATGCGGGTATCATCGGACTCCCCAATGCCGGCAAATCTACGCTCATTCGCGCCATTTCTTCAGCGCGTCCCAAGATCGGCGATTATCCCTTTACTACAATTACGCCCAGTCTCGGCGTGGTTCAAACCGACTGGACAGAGCCGTTTGTAGTGGCCGATATCCCTGGATTAATTGAAGGCGCCCATAAAGGAATCGGGCTTGGCATTAAATTTCTCCGGCACATCGAGCGCACCCGAATTCTGGTTCATCTGATCGACATTTCGACCATCGATCTTGACAACCCGCTACAGGCATATCATATCATAAACCAAGAACTTGCCCTGTATAATTCAAAGCTGGCTCAAAAACCTCAGATTATTGTACTCAACAAAATTGACCTGCCCGATATCCGGAAAGCAGCAGAAATTTTTCAATCTGCTGTTAAGGATCAGAAAATCGAATTAATTTCCGCCCGGACCGGTAAAGGCGTTGAGGAATTAAAGCGGCAAATCGTTCACGTGTTAAACAAAACTTATGAAGAACAATAGAAAATCGATATTTAACAACGCCAAGCGATTGGTGGTGAAGGTTGGCAGTAATGTCCTAACAGAAGATCATGGTCTGAATTTAAAAGCGATACGATCTATCAGCAGGCAAATTTGCCGTTTAATTGACAGCGGACTCGAGGTGATCCTGATCTCCTCCGGTGCAATGGCATCAGGGGTGAAAAAAATCGGTCTTGATAAAAGGCCGGATGAAATCCCCAAGCGCCAAGCGATTGCTGCCGTTGGACAGGCAGGACTTATCATGGAATATGAAAAGGCGTTTGCCCGGTATCACAAAAAAGTCGCTCAGATTCTGCTGACCGGTGATGACCTGAATAACCGAATAAGATATTTGAACGCTCGCAATACGCTCTGCATGTTGTTATCGTGGCAGGTTGTTCCGATTATCAATGAAAACGACACGGTAATGATCGAAGAAATTCAATTTGGAGACAATGACAACCTTGCGGCCATGATTACACTCCTGATGGATGCGGACATTCTTGTCAACCTGACGGATATCGACGGCCTTTATACAAAAAATCCCCGAAAATACCCTGATGCAGAACTGATTCCGTTGGTCTCAACCATCCGGGAGAACATCGTAAAAGTTGCCGGCGACATCCCCGGTCCCCTTGGCACCGGCGGAATGCTCAGCAAGATAAACGCTGCAAGAAAGGTTACCGCTTCTGGAATTCCCATGGTAATCGCAAACGGCGGCAAGCCGGATATCTTAATAAAACTCTTTTCCGGAAAAGAGATTGGAACGTTTTTTGTTTCAAAAAAGAAAAAGCTTAAAAGCCGAAAATGCTGGATAGCGTTTACCTTAAAACCCAAAGGCGCTATCAGAATTGATGACGGTGCCGCAGCGGCCATCCTGAACAGGGGCAAAAGTCTTTTACCCAGCGGCATTGTCCATGTGGAAGGTGAATTTAATGTGGGCGCTCCGGTGGAATTTAAAAACGGCGACAATGAAACGCTGGGAACCGGTCTTGTTAATTACAGTTCCGCTGATATTCGCAAAATCATGGGATTTAAATCGAGCCAGATTAAAAAAATTCTGGGACATAAACCTTATGATGATGTTATCCATAGAGATAACCTTGCCATTACATCTGAATATCATAATTCATAACAACCTTATATTATAGGCAAAAACCATGACCGTTGAAAAAGAAATTATAAATATGGCCAAAACGGCCCGGACTGCCTCCACGGAAATTGCCAGATGTTCTTCAAATAAAAAAAATGATGTTCTTCTTGGCATTGCCGATAAAATTGAAGAAAAATCATCGAATATAAAGCAAGCGAACCAAAAGGACCTTTCCCGTGCAAAGGAGATGGGCCTTTCCGATGCCATGATCGATCGGCTCACAGTGTCCGACGCAACCATTAAGTCCATGGCGAATGGTTTAAGGGAAGTTGCCCGGCTCAATGACCCTGTGGGCTCCACAACCAAGGCCTGGATGCGTCCAAACGGCCTGGAAGTTTCTCGAATACGCATACCGCTGGGGGTTATCGGGATTATTTACGAGTCGCGCCCCAATGTTACCATAGATGCTGCCGGCCTTTGCTTGAAAGCCGGCAATGCTGTCATTCTTCGCGGCGGATCTGAAGCGCTTCATTCCAATCAGGCTCTGGCCGGTATCATCGGGGAGGTTCTCAATGAATCCGGTCTCCCGGAAAAAGCCGTACAGCTTATACCTATCAGGGATCGAAAAGCTGTTAGCATTCTTTTAAATCAGGAAGAATACATCGATCTAATTATCCCTCGGGGCGGAGAAGGTTTGATCCGTTTTGTCGTAGAACATTCAAGAATACCCGTATTGAAACATTACAAGGGTGTCTGCCATGTGTATGTGGACGAAGGGGCCGACATGTCCATGGCCGAAGAAATCTGTTTCAATGCCAAGGTGCAGCGTCCGGGGGTTTGCAATGCCATGGAAACGATGCTGGTACATCGGGCAATCGCACCAAATTTTCTGCCAAAAATGGCCGATCGTTATGTAAGATCAGGGGTAGAAATCAGAGGCTGCCCTGAAACATGTCAGATCTTACCGGATGCACAAAAGGCCACGGAAGCCGACTGGCCGGCAGAATATCTCGATCTTGTTTTGGCCGTGAAGGTGGTCGAGGATATGGACCAGGCTATCTTGCACATTGCAAATTACGGCTCAAGCCATACGGAAGCCATTGTGACACGCAGTTATGAAAGGGCCAGACGTTTTGTGCGGGAAGTCGATTCTTCGGTGGTTCTGGTCAATGCTTCCACGCGCTTTAATGACGGTGGTGAGCTCGGATTGGGCGCTGAAATCGGAATCAGCACTTCAAAACTGCATGCCTTCGGTCCCATGGGATTGGAGGAACTGACGACGACCAAATTTGCTGTATTTGGAGATGGGCAGATCAGAACATAGAACGATTGCCATAAAAATGTTCCCATGGATCCGCAGCTTTATTTTCCGATCTCATCTCGAGACCATTTGAAGTGTTATTGCTTGAAAAGCGGGGAATTTTTGAAACGCATTGGACTCTTTGGCGGTACGTTTAACCCGATTCATATAGGACATGTCCAGGTAATTCGCGAAGTTAAAGAGGGATTTGATCTGGACAAAATTTTTATAATCCCTTCGGCCCTGCCACCGCACAAGGAGACGGCAGGGATAATAGACGCATTGCATCGTATTGAGATGATCCGACTTGCATTTTCAAACGATCCGGATTTTGTGGTCTCCGATGTTGAGCTGAAACGTTCAGGGTTTTCATATACCATCGATACGGTTCGCCATTTTAAATCCATTCTCCCCGAGAATACCGAACTCTACTTTATTGTGGGACTGGATGCATTTTTGGAAGTAGATACCTGGAAATCATATAAGGTTCTTTTCCTGCTGATTCCGTTCATCGTCATGTCTCGAACTGCAACAGGGCAAAGCGACACGGTTTTGCAATGGAAAAACCTTGGAAGTTATATTAAATCCAAAATTTCAGGCAGATATAAACATTCTGCTTCACGATCATGCTACATTCATGACGTGAAACAACCGGTTTTTCTGTTTGAGGTAACCCCCGTGGAGATTTCATCGACAGAAATTCGTGAGCGTATCAGAAAAGGGCGCACCATTAAATCCCTGGTCCCAGAAATTGTCGAAGATTTTATTAAAACCAAAGGACTCTATTTATGACAAATGTGCCTGATCCTTCCATGGATCCGAACCTTGATCTTTTTGTTAAAGCCGCTTTGGGGAAAAAAACGATCGCCCTGGTGGTTCTTGACGTCCGGAAGTTAACTTCTTTAGCCGACGTCTTTATCATCTGCAGTGGCCGTTCCAACCGTCAGGTTTCTGCGATTGCGGAACATATTCTGCTGGATCTAAAGAAACAGGGGATAACACCGTTGAGTGTTGAAGGGAAAAAAGAAGGACATTGGGTTGTGCTTGATTATGGTCATGTGATCATACATGTTTTTTTCGAACCCGTACGTGAATTCTATGATCTTGAAGGTCTCTGGATAGATGCGGAACCCATTAAAACCAAAAGTCTCATCAACACCAAGGAAGAGAGAATTTAAAAATGAAAAAGGCGGCGTTTGATCGCATCGAAGTCATGCAAGGGGATATAACCACCCTTAAACTCGATGCCATTGTCAATGCGGCCAATTGTTCGCTTCTGGGAGGCGGCGGGGTGGACGGTGCCGTCCATAGGGCAGCCGGACCGGAACTTTTAAGCGAATGCCGAAAAATCGGCGGTTGTCCTACCGGTATGGCCAAAATAACAAAGGGTCATAATCTTCCCGTCAGATACATCATCCACACGGTAGGTCCGGTTTATTGTGGAACGGATGAAGACAGGAGACTTCTTTCACGCTGTTACTTGAACAGCTTGAAACTGGCGGTTAAAAACCATATTACGTCTATCGCCTTTCCCGCCATAAGCTGCGGAGCTTACGGGTACCCGTTAAAAGAGGCGTGCAGCATCGCAATCGATACGACGTATGGTTTTTTGAAGAACAACCGCATCATAAAAAAAGTTGTCTTTATCCTCTTTTCCGCTGAAGACTTCGATGTCTATAAAAAATACCTGAAAAATTTTATGCAAAATCAGTAATATTAATAATATACCCATCACTTATTCCAAAATGCTCAAAGCCGCTCGTCACCGTTTTTTTAATATTTAATCCAGCATTAAATTAGATATTTTTTTGACGCCTTCCATTGACAAATCCTATTGTCGGGTCTATGTTGTTAATGATTTTAAGCCCGGTCAGCCAGGCAATTTATTTTAAAAAGGAGATTATAATGGTTGAAGTTACGGAAGCAGCGACGAAACAGATTGCTGAATATTTCAAAGGTAAAGAGGTCGCACCGATCCGGATATTTTTAAATTCAGGTGGATGAGGCGGCCCGTCACTTGCCATGGCTCTGGACGAGCCAAAAGAGACAGACGATGTCTTTGACATCGAGGGTTTTAAATATATTGTTGACAAAGAGTTCCTGATAAAGGCAACGCCGATTAAAGTAGATTTTTCGGAAATGGGATTTAAACTCGATTCCGGGATAGATTCCGGAGCAGGATGTTCAGGCTGCGGAACCACAAGCACCTGCGGTTAAGCATATAACCGATTTTATTTAAAGGGCAACACTTCATTGGTGTTGCCCTTTTTTTCGTCAAAATAGAACCTATGTTGAGCGTTTTTTAGGGAAGAGATGTGCCGAGATCTTGATGCAGCAGGGTTTGCGAAAACCACAGGCATACCCATGGATATGTCGAGGATTTTTGCGAATCCTTGATGCACAAGAGATCGGTACAGATCGAGCTAAAAATCGCTCAATTTAGGTTGAAGCTAATTCAATAATAGTAGCTTGCGATAAAGGGTAAGGCGCGGGCCAACGAAAAAGCGCAGCATACCTGTCGTATGTGAGCAGTTTAAGGCGGCATGGAACTCAGCCATTGGGCGTTGGATGCATTTTTGAAAGGCTTATAAAATGTTACAAGATATGAAATATCGCCCGCTAAAGACTTTTTACGAGTTCTATACGCTTTAACCCTTGACGCAGGTTTAGGCTGAACATGGAATACACACGCACTTACCGTCATCTGTTTCAACCATCTTTGTTGACATGGTCATTTCACCGCACGTTGCACATGCTTCGGATCGTGCCAGGGGGGCATAGGGCGGCATAATAAACCGAACAGCCTCTGTATAGAAAACCTCGGCGAAGGGTTTTGATAGAAGGTCTCCCGATTTCAGCATCTTATGGCGTCGTTTCTCTTTTTCACTGGCCGTGCCCGATGAAATGGCTGCGTCGAGCCGACCGAATTCTTCTTTGGCCTCACCCTTATATCGATAATGTTTTTTACGGGAAAACCGGTAAGCCCGCTTGTCTGATCGGTTCAGGATGGTATATGCGTTTTTTCCGTAATCCTTTAAAATGAGATTACCCTTTCCGGTTGAAGCCCCCAGAAGGATTTGCAACGCGTCAACGGCGCATGAGTCATTTTCACTAATGGCAACGACCTCTTCATCCTTTGATCGTTTAAGTTTAAGAAGACTCATGGCCTCTTTGGCAACCAGGTAACCGTACACAAGACCCGGACAAAGATGTCCGTGGAATTCGATGCATTTTTTTAGATCTTCCGGCAGGTTGAATTTTATTCCTTGTGTCTCTTTCATGGGCAACCTCCTTTAATCCGATGGCCATTTCGACGTAAAGCTTTGAGTCTTGAGGGCCGCGCAGAAAGTCGGAAAAGCGACCTTTTTATTTCCTTGAGGCAATCTGTTTACCAGAGGGATTTTTAATCGTCATCTTCAGAATTTTCGTCTTCAGAATCTTCATCTTCAGAATCTTCATCTTCAGAAGAGTTAGGATCGGAGAAGAGATTCCCGGCATGGTTAGATTTTTCTGAAGTTTCAGTTCTGTCTTTGTTTTCACGAAGATCCGATTTGAGGACCTCAACATACTGCCTCGCCAGTTTTTCTCCCCCTAATTTCAGGTATAACAGAACGATTTTTTGGGCGTTCCGGTCATTTCTCTGTTTATAAGGGACCAAATTTATCAAACGTTTAAAAGTATATTGAAATTCATCCGGAATATTCAAACCCTTTACCATAATCTCTCCTGAATACAATTCCTATGTACACTTAGTTTTTATAGTTTTGTAAAAACCCGCTTTATAATTCATTAGCTTTCACAATAAGTCATGACTGGGAAAAGTAAAGTATTTTATCAATTTTTTTTTAACTCTTTTGCTGCACGCAAAAAATATTCGGAACACTGAAATTAAGGATCTCGAGTCCCAAGAAAAATATTATAAATTGAACAAATCATAACAGATGTGATAACATTTATATCAAATGGAAATTCCTTCGCAACCATAAATCAATTTCAGCTTAATGAGGATGGATAAAAACCATGCCCCTTCAAGAATTGAATCCAGGAAACATACTGAAAACATCCGGAAGTTACTGGGAAGCTTGTACCCTTCACGCCGGAGTCAAACTCGATATTTTTTCGATGATCGGCAACACCCGTCTCACCCAAAAAAATGTCGCCGACAAACTCCATGCCGACCGGAAAGGCGTTGAAATGCTTCTTAATGCTCTTGCCGCTATGGGTCTCTTGGAGAAAAAGGACAATACCTATTCAAACACATCCTTAAGCTCGGCTTTTCTTGTCAGAGACGCTTCCCGGTATATCGGCCACATCATCCTACACCATCATCATCTGGTGGATTCCTGGAGCAGGTTGGATCTTGCGGTTAAATCAGGCCAACCGGTGAGAGATAGCGCCGCTCATACGGATGAAGAACGCCGAGAAAGTTTTCTCATGGGGATGTTCAACCTGGCCATGAATCTGGCTCCGGTTCTGGTACCGAAAATAGACCTGTCAAAGCGTCATCATCTACTGGACATGGGCGGTGGTCCCGGAACGTATTCGATTCATTTTTGTTTAAAAAATCCAAAGCTTAAGGCTACTATTATTGATCTGGCCTCCACACGACCTTTTGCTGAAAAGACCATCGCTAAATTTAATTTACAGGACCGGATCGATTTTAAGTCGGTAGATTATCTCGAACATGAGATTGAAGGGATCTACGATGCAGCATGGCTGTCACAAATTCTCCATGGAGAAGGGCCCGAAGACTGCCGCAAAATTGTCGGAAAGGCCGTTTCCGCCCTTAAACCTGGGGGGTTGATCATGATACACGAATTTATCTTAAATAACACGATGGACGGGCCGCTTTTCCCGGCCCTGTTTTCCCTGAACATGCTTCTGGGGACGTCCGGTGGTCAGTCCTATTCTGAAAAACAGCTGACGGCCATGCTCTCTGATTCCGGCGTCGGGGATATCCAGCGCATTTATTTCGACTCTCCCAATGATTCTGGAATATTAACAGGCATCGTTGCTCCTTCTCGATAAACAATAGCGCCACGAAT